>NZ_KB892208.1:0-365394 GCF_000373685.1 Streptomyces sp. PsTaAH-124
CCCTTGATCGTGCCCCACACACCGTCCACGATCAGGCCGTCCCACACGAACGACTTGATCCAGTGGCCGACCTCCCACACGTGGTGCTTCTCCTCGACCGGGTCGCCCCAGGGGAGTTTCGCGTTCTTCAGGTCNTCNGCGTNGAACCCGTACTGGTTCTCGCGGTCNGANCCGTCCCCNGCGACCATCTGGGTGCCGCCGGGGAAGAGCGCGGTGATCTTGTTGTGGCAGGTGCGTTCCGCCGCCCAGAACGCCGCGACCGTCCGCGTGATCTCGTCCCGGATCCGGTTGTGACGGTCGACCTTGTCACCGTCGTACTGCCAGTCGTCGTCATCCTTCACCGAATTGACGAACGTCGTCGCCTCGTCCTTCAGGTCCTCCAGCTTCTTGACGAGAGGACGGATCTCCGTCGCGTACCCCGACAACGCTCCCGACACGGACTCCAGACCGGTCGCGAACGTGTCCGCACGGTCCTGCACCGGCTTCGTCGACGCGAACAACTGCTCCGCCTCCGGAGCCGTGTAATACGCCGACAGTCCCTGGAACTTCGTATGGACGTCCTGGCCGGTCGAGCGGAAATGGCCCGCGTCCGCCTTCAGGTTCCCGTACGCCTTCTCCAGCAGCCCCAGATCACCCGTGAACTGCGGAATCTCCTCAGGCTTGATCACGATGCACTGCCCCCCGTTCGTCGGCCCCGTCCGAGCAGGCCGACTCGCGTCAAGATCTCATCATCATACAAATAAGGGTCACGGGGTGTCAGGAGCTGCGGCCGCCGCCGTGACGCGCCCGTGTACGCGGACCGCCGAAACTCGCGGGCGGGGCCGTAGGGGAGGGCCCGAGCAGGATGCCGCCGAGGACGGCACCGGCGGCACCGGCGGCACCGGCGGTACCGGCGGCGCCAACGTCCGTGTCGGCGCAGGGGTTTCCGTGGAAGCGGACGTCCTGTTCGGCACGTTCGCGCGCCGCGCGGGCGAGGGCGTCGGCGGACAGCAGGCCGACGGTGGATCCGGGGGCGGCGAGCAGGCGTTCCGCCTCGGCCAGCGTCGTACGGGCCTCCGGCCCCACCACGCCCCGGTGCGTCGTGACGACGTCGGCCGCTGCGGCGACGGCGCTGCGGGCCACGAGCAGCGCGGCGGCCGACAGGACGCCCGTACGCCCCGCCCCCAGCGGAGCCGCCGCCGCGACGATCCGGCGCAGGGCGTCGAGCGGATCGTACGGCCGCCCGGACGCCAACTCCTGCCGTACGGAGGCCAGTACGCCGTCCAGGTGCAGCACGCGGGAGCGCGTCTCACCGGCCGGTACACCCGGCAGAGCGGTCCCCGCCTCCGCCGCCCGTTCCGCCTCCGCCCCGCTCAGCGCGGCCGGGACCAGGGCCGCTGCCTCGTCCAGCGCGGCGGCGAGACGCTCGATGCCGTCGAGGAACACCGCCGCCTGCGCCACCGCGCCCTCGGCTGCGCGCAGATGGGCGATGGCGGCGCCGCGTTCGTCCCGATCGGCGGCCTGGCGTGCCTGGTTGAGATGGACGGTGGCGAACATCAGGCGGTCCTTCGCCTGTTCGGCGTGGCCCGTCACCTGGTCCGACGCGGAGGGGGCGTAGCGGTGTGCGAGACCGGCCCGTACGGACTCCGCCGCCGCCGTGCGGCCCGCCAGCTCACGGAAGCGGGTCTCCGCCACCTGCACCGCCCCGCCGACCCCCCGGTCCAGGCCCCGCAGGTCGTCGAAGTCGCCCGCCGCCGCGTCCAGCACCCGGCCGGCCTCCTCGCAGTGCCCGATCACCCCGGCCCACACCTGCGGCGGCCCGGCCGGGTCCGTCGCAGCGGTCGCAGCGGTCGCAGCGGTCCGGTCGCCGTGCGGCCGTCGCAGGGCGAAGGCCGCCGCCAGCTCCGTCCCGGCCTCCCGCACGGCCGCGGCGAACGGCGCCACGGCCGCGCCGCCGAACCGCGCCTCGGCGAAGGCGAGTTCCTCACGGCTCGTGCGTACGCAGTCGTCGGCCATGACGAGCGACCGCCGCGCCCGCTCCTCGGCCTCGGGGAGTTCGTCGAGTCCCCGGGCCTCGGCGGGTTCGCCGTGGCCGCCGCCCGGTGTCGTACGGGTCCGGGCCCGTCGGGTGCGCCGTACGTACCCGTACCCGGCGCCCACCGCCACCGCGCCCACCGCGGCGAGCGGCAGGACGAGGTCGGCGCCCGACGTCTCGTCCTGCCCGGGTGCGGCGGTGGCGGTCGCGGCCGGGCCGGGCCCGGAGCGCGGTGCCGCCGCAACCGCGGTGCCGTTGTTGATCGTCATCACCGGAAGCGCCAGCCACACCAGCCCCGCCACGCTGCCCAGCACGGCCCGCGCCGCCCGCCCGCACCGGTGCGGGATCGCGCGGCGGGGCAGGACCCCGCGGGCCGGGGATGACGTCACGTTCGGGAGCGTATGACCGCCGACGCGGGCCCGCGACCGGGGCCGCGGCACCGGTGGGGACGGAGGCGGGCGGGCGGACACGGCAACGCGGAAGGGCTCGGAACAGCGCCATGGAGAACAGCACGGACCGCACCACGGACGGCAGCGACGGCGGCAGAGACGACGGGAGAGACGGCGGCAGAGACGACGGGAGAGACGGCGGCAGAGACGACGGCGGCAACAGGACGGCCGCCCAGCCGGAGGAGACGACGGACACCGCCACGGACACCCCCGCCCCCGCCCCCACCCCCGACGAGCCTGCCCCCGACAAGCCCACCTCCGACCCCACCCCCGACAAGAAGTCCCCCCACAAGCAGACCCCCCGCTCCCGCACCCTCCGCCGCGCCCGCCGCACCCTCCTCGCCGTCGCCCTCGTCCTTCTCCTCCCGCTCCTCGCCGCCGAGACCGCCCTGCGGGTGAACTACACGGGCGACCCGGCCGAGGGCACCCGCACCCGGGGCCAGGACGCGATCTGGCTGGGGCACGCCTGGGTGGACGGGCGGAAGAAGGACGCCGACATCGAGGCGCTGGCCGCGCGGCTGCGCGGGACCGGCATCCGCGACCTGTACGTGCACGCGGGCCCGCTGGAGCACGACGGGACGCTGCCCGCGTCGGCGTACCGGGGCGCGGCCCGCCTGATACCGGCCGTGCACCGGGCGCTGCCCGGGGTGCGGGTGCAGGCGTGGCTGGGGGACGTGCTGGCCACCGAGAGCCCGGACGGGCTGCGGCTGGAGCGGGCGGCGACGCGCGCGGCGGTGGTCGAGTCCACCCGGGCGGTGCTGGCCGCCGGTTTCGAGGGCGCCCACTTCGACCTGGAGCCGCTGCACTCCGGCGACCGCGACTACCTCGGCCTCCTCGACGACCTGCGCGCCCTGACCCACGCCCGCGGCGCCGTCCTGTCGGTGGCCGCGCACCAGATCGACCCGCTCCCGGCCTTCCACTCCGTGTGGGGCACCCTCACCGGCCACCCCAAATGGTGGTCGCAGGCGTACTTCGGCGAGGTCGCGCGCCGGGTCGACCAGATCGCGGTGATGTCGTACGACACCATGCAGCCGTTGCAGAGCCTGTACGGCGGTTATGTCGCCCAGCAGACCTCGCTCGCCCTGGAGGCCACCCCGCCCACCACCGATCTGCTGATGGGCCTGCCCTTCTTCCACGAGAACCGGTTCGGCCACTGGGACCACGCCGAGACCGTGCCCGCCGCCGTCCGGGGCGTCCGCCTCGGCCTGTCCCGCACGGACGCGGACCGCGTGCGCTTCGGTGTCGCGCTGTACGTCGACTTCGCGGCGACGGAGGCGGACTGGACCGCCTACCGCGAGGGCTGGGCCCGCACTGCTCCACCCGAGTGACCTTCGCCCGCCTCCCGCCGTGTCGCCGCCCGGGGGCGGACGCTTTCCTCTTCAGTGGGGCCATAGATCTGATCAGTTCCAAATATGCCCTACGCCACCTATACCGCCGAATGCGCACAAGCAGGACAGGGCCAGCAGGACAGGGCCTCACCGGGCACGAGCAGCACGCGGCCCGTGCCCACCGGCGGGAGCGGCTCCCCGGAGGTAGCACAGATGTCGTACGACGGTGTCGGGCCCCGCGCGGTCATGCGCTCGGTCGCCTTCCTGACCGCGGGCGCCCTGGCGGTGCCCCTGCTGGCGGGCTGCGGCTCGGACGACGAGGGCAGCAGACCGCTGGCCGGGCAGGACATCGCCCCCGCGGCCCGCGCCCAGGTCACCGACGGCGGCACGCTGCGCTGGGCGGTGGACACGATGCCGGAGACGCTGAACACCTTCCAGGCGGACGCCGACGCGAGCACCACCCGGATCGCCCAGGCGGTCCTGCCGGCCATGTTCCGCCTCGACGCCAGCGGCCGGCCGCAGCGCGACGCGGACTACCTCGACTCCGCGCGGGTGGTCGAGACCGAGCCCAGGCAGGTCGTCGTCTACCGGCTCAACCAGCAGGCCGTCTGGAGCGACGGCCGGGAGATCGGCGCCGCCGACTTCGCCGCCCAGTGGCGCGCCCTGTCCGGCAAGGACTCCGCGTACTGGACCGCGCGCAACGCCGGCTACGACCGCATCGAGAAGGTCGAGCGCGGCGCCAACGACCTGGAGGTCCGGGTCACCTTCGCCCGGCCCTACGCGGACTGGCAGTCGCTGTTCTCGCCGCTGTACCCCAAGGACGTCACCGGCACCGCCAACGACTTCAACGACGGGGCGCGCAAGAAGCTCAAGGTCAGCGCCGGGCCCTTCACGGTGCAGAAGATCGACACCGCGGAGAAGGAGGTGGTCCTCGCCCGCAGCCCGCGCTGGTGGGGCCACCCGGCCAAGCTGAACGAGATCGTGCTGCACCAGGTGGCGCGCGACAAGCGGGCCGCCGCGCTCGCCGACGGCACCGTGGACGTGGCCGACATCGACCCGGCCGACGCCGACCGGATCACCCTCGCCGACGGCGCCCAGGGCAGCTCGCCCTTCCAGGGCCCGGCCGGCGGGCGCACCGCCGCCAAGGCGCTGCGCTCCTGGGCGCTGGTGCACGGCTCCGACGAGAAGGCCGCCGGGCGCGAGCGCCGCGCCCTGGCCGAGGGCCGCGGCGCGCTCACGACCTATCTCCGCCAGCAGGACGCGCTGCGCGGGGTGAAGGTGCGTAAATCCCTGGAGCCCGCCTTCACCCAGCTCGCGCTGAACGGCGCCGGCGGCCCGCTCGCCGACGAGCGCGTCCGGCACGCCGTGGCGCACGCCCTGGACCGCAAGGAGCTCGCCGAGATCGTCCTCAAGCCGCTGGGCCTGCCCGCCACCCCGGTCGGCAGCCACCTCGCCCTGTCCGGGCAGGCCGCCTACGCCGACAGCAGCGACGCGCTCGGCGGCCAGGACACCGCCCAGGCCAAGGCGCTGCTCGCCGACGCCGGCTGGGTGGCCGGGACGGGCAAGGAGCAGGACAAGCAGAAGAAGGGCGAGAAGGCGGCCGGTGCCCAGGGGCACAAGGAAGCGGACGGTGACGGCGAGGGCACGTACATCGTCGGGGTGAACGACGACATCGAGCACAACGGCGACGGCAAGGGCAGGCCCCGCGACGAGGAGAGCGCCGAGAACGGCACCAGGACGCGCCAGCTCGCCCAGGACGGCGCCCCCGGCGCGTATGCCCCCCGGGGCACCGCCGCCCCGGCCGGCACGGTGGCCGGGCCGCTGGCCAAGGACGGCAAGCCGCTCACGCTCCGCTTCGTCCTGCCCTCCGGGCCGGGCTCGGAGACGCTGCGCAAGGTCGCCGACCGGATCACGGCCATGCTGGAGAAGGTGGGCATCGCCACGGACGTGACCAAGGTCCCGGACGAGAGCTACTTCCGCGACCACATCGCCGCCGGCCAGTACGACCTGGCCCTGTACTCCTGGCCGGCCTCCGCCTACCCGGCCACCGACGCCCGCCCGGTGTACGCCAAGCCCGTCCCGGCCGCCGACGGCTCCCTGAACGTGCAGCAGAACTACACCCGGGTCGGCACCGACCAGGTCGACCAGCTCTTCGACCAGGCCCTGGCCACCCTGGACGAGGGCCGGGAGCGCGACCTGGTGCGCAAGGCCGACGCCCGGATCTGGGCGAGCGCCGGGTCCATCCCGCTCTACCAGCGGCCCCAGCTCGTCGCGGTCCGCGACACCCTGGCCAACGTGGGCGCCTTCGGCTTCCAGACCCCCGTCTACGAGGACATGGGCTACCTGAGGAAGGGCGCGAAGGGGCCGTCCGGAGCGTCCTCGTAGCGGGGCGCGGGGGCCGGCCGGGAGCGTCCCGCACCCGGCCGCGCAGGCCCCCGGGGCGGCGCACCCGTACGATGGGGTGAGGCCGTGGCGTGTTCAGCCCGGCAGGGCGCGTGTACCGAGGACGTACGCGCAGCCGTCCGCACACTCCGGGAGTACGCCTCACTATGGCCGTGTCCGCAACACGTCACGACATTCGAAACGTCGCCATCGTCGCCCACGTCGACCACGGCAAGACGACCATCGTCGACGGCATGCTGAAGCAGGCCGGTGCCTTCGCCGCCCATCAGCTCGACTCCGTCGACGACCGCATGATGGACTCGAACGACCTGGAGCGTGAGAAGGGCATCACGATCCTCGCCAAGAACACGGCGGTGAAGTATCACCCCAAGGACGGCGGGGACCCCATCACGATCAACATCATCGACACCCCCGGCCACGCCGACTTCGGCGGCGAGGTCGAGCGCGGTCTGTCGATGGTCGACGGTGTCGTGCTGCTCGTCGACGCCTCCGAGGGCCCGCTGCCGCAGACCCGCTTCGTGCTGCGCAAGGCGCTCCAGCAGCGCCTGCCCGTCATCCTGTGCATCAACAAGACGGACCGCCCGGACTCCCGGATCGACGAGGTCGTCAACGAGACGTACGACCTCTTCCTCGACCTGGACGCCGACGAGGAGCAGATCGAGTTCCCGATCGTCTACGCCTGCGGCCGGGACGGCGTCGCCTCGCTGACCAAGCCGGCCGACGGCACGGTCCCGGGCGACTCCGACAGCCTGGAGCCGTTCTTCTCCACCATCCTGGAGCACATCCCGGCCCCGACCTACGACGAGGAGCTGCCGCTCCAGGCGCACGTCACCAACCTGGACGCGGACAACTTCCTCGGCCGTATCGCGCTGCTGCGCGTGGAGCAGGGCGAGCTGCGCAAGGGCCAGACGGTCGCGTGGATCAAGCGCGACGGCTCCGTGTCGAACGTGCGCATCTCCGAGCTGATGATGACCGAGGCGCTCACCCGCAAGCCCGCCGAGAAGGCGGGCCCCGGTGACATCTGCGCCGTCGCCGGTATCCCCGACATCATGATCGGCGAGACGCTGGCGGACCCGGAGAACCCGGTCCCGCTGCCGCTGATCACGGTCGACGAGCCGGCGATCTCCATGACCATCGGCACCAACACCTCGCCGCTGGTCGGCCGCGGCGGCACCGGCAAGGGCGCCGACGCGAAGGCGGCCGTCAAGGACCGCAAGGTCACCGCCCGCCAGGTCAAGGACCGCCTGGACCGTGAGCTGATCGGCAACGTCTCGCTGCGCGTGCTGGAGACCGAGCGCCCGGACGCCTGGGAGGTGCAGGGCCGCGGTGAGCTGGCGCTGGCCATCCTGGTGGAGACCATGCGCCGCGAGGGCTACGAGCTGACCGTCGGCAAGCCGCAGGTCGTCACCAAGGACGTCGACGGCAAGACGTACGAGCCGGTCGAGCGCATGACGGTCGACGTGCCCGAGGAGCACATGGGCGCGGTCACGCAGCTCATGGGTGTGCGCAAGGGCCGGATGGACAACATGTCCAACCACGGCTCGGGCTGGGTCCGCATGGAGTTCGTGGTGCCCTCGCGCGGTCTGATCGGCTTCCGTACGGAGTTCCTGACCCAGACCCGCGGCACCGGCATCGGCCACTCCATCCACGAGGGCTTCGAGCCCTGGTTCGGCACGCTGACCACCCGCAACAACGGTTCGCTGGTCGCCGACCGCTCCGGTGCCGTCACCGCCTTCGCGATGACCAACCTCCAGGAGCGCGGTGTGCTCTTCGTGGAGCCGGGCACCGAGGTGTACGAGGGCATGATCGTCGGTGAGAACTCCCGCGCCGACGACATGGACGTCAACATCACCAAGGAGAAGAAGCTCACCAACATGCGGTCCTCGACCGCCGATGTGGCCGAGTCCATCGTCCCGCCGCGCAAGCTCTCTCTTGAGCAGTCCCTGGAGTTCTGCCGCGACGACGAGTGCGTCGAGGTGACCCCGGAGGCGGTCCGTATCCGCAAGGTGAGCCTGGACGCGCGCGACCGCGCCCGCGCCGCCAGCCGGGCCAAGCACGGCTGAGCCGCGGCCGGTCCCCGACGGCCGGCCGCCCACGGCACCCAGGGCCCGCCCGGCAGCACGCCGGGCGGGCCCGCCGCGTCCGTCCTCGCGGGGCCGGGTGTCAGGTCCGTACAGGGTTTTCCCTACAACCGGGGCCGGTCTTTCCGGTGTCGCCTGCGGCGGTTCGCGCCATTGTTAGAGTGACCGGAATCTACGGCTTGCCGAGTCATCGCGCCGGTCTGTCCTCGGCCCCCGGTCGAGCCGGGCCGCAGGCGTGCTCGCCCCGCCCTCCGGTGCAACCGGTTTTCCACCACACCTTGTCCGCTATGCGGACAGTCTCGCCCGATAGTTGTGTAACAAGTCCGTTTCGCAGGGATCTTTCACCAAACCCTTTGTCCGGATTTTGGAAGAAGTACACGGCAGGTGTGATCGAACCGAGACCTGGAAGGTGTGGTTCGGTACGGTTCGGATGGCAGATAGTTAGGCGCGTAGAGCTCGGATCAACGGGTCACGCGCTGATGGAGGCGCCGACTCACGAGCCAGGGGGCACCTGAGCATTTCAGGCACCGGTAACGGTGATGCGTCAAGTGCCCCTCCATGCGGTGAACCAATGGACTCATGAGGAGGAGCCCCATGCGTGGTGCCAAGAGCGCCAAGTGGGTTGCGATAGCCGCGGTTGTGGCGCTGGGCGCGACGGCCTGTGGCGGCGGTGGTGACAAGGGCGGCGACAGCAAGGCCGCGGCCGACCCCAACGGGAAGTTCTCCGTCGAGGTGGGCGAGCCGCAGCACCCGCTGCAGCCCGCGAACACCATGGAGTCCAACGGCAGCATCGTCATCAAGTCCATTTTCTCCGGGCTCGTCGACTACGACTCCAGCGGCAAGATCGTCATGGTGAACGCCCAGTCGGTCGACACCACGGACAACAAGACCTTCACGGTCAAGCTGAAGCCGGGCTGGAAGTTCCACGACGGCACCCCCGTCACCTCCACGTCCTACGTCAAGGCGTGGAACTGGGCCGCGAACCCGGCCAACAAGCAGACCAACAGCGCGTGGTTCGCCGACATCCAGGGCTACGACGACGTCGCCCCGGCCAGCGGCAAGCCGAAGGCCGACAAGATGTCCGGTCTGAAGGTCGTCGACGACAACACCTTCACGATCACCCTGTCGAAGCCGATCCCGTACTACACGTACAAGCTCGGCTACGAGGTCTTCGACCCGCTGCCGGAGTCCTTCTACAAGGACCCGAAGGCGGCCGGCGAGCACCCGATCGGCAACGGCCCCTACAAGTTCGTCAGCTGGCGCCACAAGCAGTCGATCGAGGTCGCCAAGTACGACGACTACAAGGGTCCGAACGCCGCGAAGAACGGCGGTGTGGTCTTCAAGAACTACGCCAAGCTCGAGACGGCCTACCAGGACCTCAAGTCCGGCAACCTCGACGTGATGCGCCAGGTCGCCCCGCGTGACCTCCCGGTCTACAAGCAGGACCTCGGCGACCGCGCGGTGGACCAGTCGTACTCGGCGATCCAGACCATCGCCGTGGCCTTCTACGCGCCGCAGTGGAAGAACGTCAACGTCAAGGTCCTCCAGGGCCTGTCGATGGCGATCGACCGCGACACCATCACCAAGACCGTCCTCCAGGGCACCCGTGAGCCGGCCACCGGCTGGGTCGCCAAGGGCGTCCTGGGCTACCAGCCGAACGCCGTCGGTGACATCACCAAGTACGACCCGGCCAAGGCGAAGCAGCTCATCGCGGACGGCGGCGGCGTCCCGGGCAACAAGATCTCCATCCAGTACAACGCGGACGGCGGTCACAAGGAGTGGGTGGAGGCCGTCTGCGGCTCCATCACCAAGGCCACCGGCGTGGCGTGCACGGGCGACTCGAAGGCCGACTTCCAGGCCGACACCAACGCGCGTGACAACCACCAGGTCAAGTCGCTCTACCGCTCCGGCTGGGTGCTCGACTACCCCTTCATCTCGAACTTCATCCGCGACCTGTTCGGCTCCAAGGCCGACGGCAACCAGGGTGGGTTCAAGAGCAAGGAGGTCGACGACCTGATCGCCAAGGCCGACGCCGCCAAGACGCTGGACGAGTCGGAGAAGCTCTACCAGCAGGTCGAGAAGCAGCTGCCGAACTACATGCCGAGCATCCCGCTCTGGTACTACAAGGTCAACGCGGGCTACTCGGAGAAGGTCAACGACGTCAAGTACGACCAGCAGGGTGACCCGATCCTGACTGGCGTTGAGGTCAAGAAGTAACCGCTGACGACGACAGCGTGTGCCGTGCCGCACCCTTTCGACAGGGTGCGGCACGGCAGCGGCCGACGAACGGCCGGGGGGCCCTTTTCACCGCGTACGTACGGAATTCCGCTGGGAAGCCGCTCGTATGGGGCGAAAAGGGCCTGCCGCTGTGACTGACATGGAGGCACCATGGGGCGCTATGTCGCACGACGACTGCTCCAGATGATCCCGGTCTTCATCGGGACAACCCTGCTGATCTTCCTGATGGTCTACGCTCTGCCCGGCGACCCCGTGCGCGGGCTCTTCGGGGACAAGGCCACCACGCCGCAGGTGATCAACTCGCTGCGGCACGAGTACGGTCTCGACAAGCCGGTCCTGGTCCAGTACTGGGACTACATGCGGGGCATCATCCTGCACGCCGACTTCGGTGACCAGATCGCCAGCGGCCGCCCGGTCACCGACATCCTCGGTGAGGCGTTCCCGGTGACGCTGCGGCTGGCCGGTCTGGCCTTCGCCATCGAGGCCGTCGTCGGCATCGTGCTCGGCGTCGTCGCCGGCATGCGCGCGGGCAAGGCCGCCGACACCGTCATCCTCTTCGTGACGCTGCTGCTGATCTCGGTGCCGGTCTTCGTGCTCGGCTACATCCTCCAGACGGTGTTCGCGATCAACCTGGGCTGGCTGGAACCGTCGGTCACCGACGAGACCGACCTCAACCAGTTCATCCTGCCCGCCATCGTGCTGGCCAGCGCCTCGCTCGCCTATGTGGCACGGCTGAGCCGCACCTCGGTCGCGGAGAACCTGCGCGCCGACTACATGCGCACCGCCATCGCCAAGGGCCTGCCCAAGCGCCGGGTCATCGGCGTGCACCTGATGCGCAACTCGCTCATCCCGGTCGTCACCTTCCTCGGCACCGACCTCGGTGCCCTGATGGGCGGCGCGATCGTCACGGAGGGCATTTTCAAC
Source organism: Streptomyces sp. PsTaAH-124 (assembly GCF_000373685.1). Lineage (NCBI taxonomy): Bacteria > Bacillati > Actinomycetota > Actinomycetes > Kitasatosporales > Streptomycetaceae > Streptomyces > Streptomyces sp. PsTaAH-124. Next base: position 11,438 of record NZ_KB892208.1, read on the forward strand.
ATCCACGGCGTGGGCGGCACCATCTACGACTCGATCGTGCGCCGAGAGGGCACCACGCTCGTCGGACTGGTCACCATCCTGGTCCTCGTGTACCTCTTCTGCAGCCTGATCGTCGACCTGCTCTACGCGGTTCTGGACCCGAGGATCCGTTATGCCTGAGCTGACCAAGTCCGCGGACGAAGCCGCCGGCGCCACCGCGACCGCAGCCGCGGGCGGCGAACTGCCGCAGCCCAAGGCGGAGAAGACCCGCAGCCTGTGGGGCGACGCCTGGCAGGACCTGCGCACCAACTGGGTGTTCATCGTCTCGGCCCTGCTGATCCTGCTGCTGCTCCTGATGGCCGCCTGGCCGGGCCTGTTCACCGACGGGGACCCGAACAACAAGGACCTGGCCGGGCACTACCTGGCGCACCCGCAGTACGGGAAGGTCTTCTCGGCCGACTGGCTGGGCTACGACGCCCAGGGCCGCAGTGTCTACGCCCGCGCCATCTACGGCGCCCGCGCCTCGCTGCTGGTCGGCGGCGGCACCACCTTCGCGGTGACCGTGCTCGGCGGTCTGATCGGTATGCTCGCCGGTTACTTCGGCGGCTGGATCGACGCGGTGCTGTCCCGGGTCACCGACATGTTCATGGGCATCCCGTTCCTGCTCGGCGCGCTCGTCCTGCTGAACGCCTTCACCGACCGCACCATCCCGGTCGTCATCCTGGCGCTGGCCTTCCTCGGCTGGACGCAGACGGCCCGTGTGATGCGCGGTGCGGTCATCACCGTCAAGTCGACGGACTACGTGCAGGCGGCCAAGGCGCTCGGCGCCGGGACCAACCGCATCCTCTTCCGTCATGTGCTGCCCAACGCGGTGGCTCCGGTGATCGTCGTCGCCACCATCTCGCTCGGTGTCTACATCGGCGCCGAGGCCACGCTGTCGTTCCTGGGCCTCGGCCTGAACGGCGCCTCGTGGGGCAACGACATCTCCGACGGCGGCAACTCGATCCGCGTGGCCCAGTGGATCATGCTCTACCCGTCGATCCTGCTCAGCATCACGGTGCTGGCGTTCATCATGCTCGGTGAGGCCGTCCGCAACGCCCTCGACCCGAAGACGCGCTGAGGGAGGCGTACGTGACCACCATCGAAGAAGTCACCCCGGTGCCGTCGCCGCGCGACGGCGGGGCGGACGGCGGGCCACTGCTCGACGTGCGCGACCTGCACGTCGAGTTCCACACCCGTGAGGGTGTCGTGCGGGCCGTCAACGGCGTCAACTACAGCGTGAGCGCCGGTGAGACGCTGGCCGTGCTCGGCGAGTCCGGTTCCGGCAAGTCGGTGACCGCGCAGGCGATCATGGGCATCCTGGACATGCCGCCGGCGAAGATCCCGCAGGGCGAGATCCGCTTCCGCGGCCAGGACATGCTGACCATGGCCGCCGAGGAGCGCCGCAAGATCCGCGGCCGCCGGATCGCGATGATCTTCCAGGACGCGCTGTCCTCGCTGAACCCGGTGCTGACCGTCGGCTACCAGCTCGGCGAGATGTTCCGCGTCCACCAGGGCCTGTCCAAGAAGGACGCCAAGGCCAAGGCCATCGACCTGATGGACCGGGTGAAGATCCCGGCCGCCGCCGCGCGCGTCAACGACTATCCGCACCAGTTCTCGGGCGGTATGCGCCAGCGCATCATGATCGCGATGGCGCTGGCCCTGGAGCCGGACCTGATCATCGCGGACGAGCCGACCACCGCGCTCGACGTGACCGTCCAGGCCCAGGTCATGGACCTGCTCGCGGAGCTCCAGCGCGAGTACAACATGGGCCTCATCCTGATCACCCACGACCTCGGTGTGGTCGCCGACGTCGCGGACAAGATCGCGGTGATGTACGCGGGCCGGATCGTCGAGCAGGCGCCGGTGCACGAGCTGTACAAGCGGCCCGCGCACCCGTACACGCGGGGTCTGCTGGACTCGATCCCGCGCCTGGACCAGAAGGGCCAGGAGCTGTACGCGATCAAGGGCCTGCCGCCCAACCTGCTGCGCGTACCGACCGGCTGCGCCTTCAACCCGCGCTGCCCCAAGGCCCAGGACATCTGCCGTACGGATATCCCGGAGCTGCTGGCGGTCACCGAGCGCGACGGCGGCGAGCTGCCGGGCCGTGCCTCGGCCTGCCACTTCTGGAAGGAGACGATCCATGGCTGAGCTCAGAAAGAACGACGGGCAGCCGGACGCCACGCCGAACGTCTCCGAGGTGGACGTCGTCGAGGCCCGCAGCGAGGACGAGGCGGTCGACGCCATCGAGGCGCCGGTCCAGCGCGGCGAGCCGATCCTCCAGGTGCGCAACCTGGTGAAGCACTTCCCGCTCACCCAGGGCATCCTGTTCAAGAAGCAGGTCGGCGCGGTCAAGGCCGTCGACGGCATCTCCTTCGACCTGTACCAGGGCGAGACCCTGGGCATCGTGGGCGAGTCCGGCTGCGGCAAGTCGACGGTGGCCAAGCTCCTGATGAACCTGGAGCGGGCGACCGCGGGCGAGATCTTCTACAAGGGCCAGGACATCACCAAGCTGTCCGGGCGTGCGCTGAAGGCGGTGCGCCGCAACATCCAGATGGTGTTCCAGGACCCGTACACCTCGCTGAACCCGCGGATGACGGTCGGTGACATCATCGGCGAGCCCTTCGACATCCACCCCGAGGTGGCCCCGAAGGGTGACCGGCGGCGCAAGGTGCAGGAGCTGCTGGACGTCGTCGGGCTCAACCCGGAGTACATCAACCGCTATCCGCACCAGTTCTCCGGCGGTCAGCGCCAGCGCATCGGCATCGCCCGCGGCCTCGCGCTCAACCCCGAGATCATCATCTGCGACGAGCCCGTCTCGGCGCTGGACGTGTCGGTGCAGGCACAGGTCATCAACCTGATGGAGCGCCTCCAGGACGAGTTCAACCTGTCCTACATCTTCATCGCGCACGACCTGTCCATCGTCCGGCACATCTCGGACCGCGTGGGCGTGATGTACCTGGGCAAGATGGCCGAGATCGGCTCGGACGAGCAGATCTACGACCACCCGACGCACCCGTACACCCAGGCGCTGCTGTCGGCGGTCCCCGTCCCGGACCCGGACGCCCGTGAGCACCGCGAGCGGATCATCCTCACCGGCGATGTGCCGTCCCCGGCCAACCCGCCCTCGGGCTGCCGCTTCCGCACCCGCTGCTGGAAGGCCCAGGACAAGTGCGCCGAGGAGGTCCCGCTGCTGGCGATCCCCGAGCGTTTCAAGGGCGCGGACAGCCTGGCGGCCCACGAGTCGGCCTGCCACTTCGCCGAGGAGAAGGACATCGTCCACGCGGCGTAGCTCCCACCACGGCACCACCACCGGATCCCGGTACCCCCTCCAGGGTGCCGGGATCCGGCGTTTCCGCGCTTCGACGGGCGTGCATCCGGCTGGAGTCGGGCCGCTCGCGGTGAGGCATCCCGGATATATGCGGCTTATGTGCTGATATGTGTGCCGAGTCGTCGGCCGGACCGAGCCGTGTCCCGTATCCGAGGAGGCGCCCATGCGTGCAGGCACCCGTGTGCGGTGGGCCGGTGCGGCGCTGGCGGGGGCGGCGCTGCTGCTGGCCGCCGGGTGCGGCAGCACGACGGGGGCCGGGGCCGGGGTGCTCAGCTCCTCCTGGGGCGACCCGCAGAACCCGCTGGAGCCCGCCAACACCAACGAGGTGCAGGGCGGCAAGGTCCTCGACATGGTCTTCCGCGGGCTGAAGCGGTACAACCCGCGCACCGGCAAGGCCGAGAACATGCTCGCCGAGCGGATCGAGACCACCGACTCGCAGAACTACACGGTCACCATCAGACCCGGCTGGACGTTCAGCGACGGCGAGCCGGTCACCGCCCGCTCCTTCGTCGACGCCTGGAACTACGGCGCGAGCCTGCGCAACAACCAGAAGAACGCGTACTTCTTCGGCTACATCGACGGCTACGACCAGGTCCACCCCGACAGCGGCGGCCAGCGCGCCGACACCCTGTCCGGGCTGAAGGTGACCGGGCCGCGGACCTTCACCGTGCGCCTCAACCAGAAGTTCTCCACCTTCCCCGACACCCTCGGCTACGCCGCCTTCGCCCCGCTGCCCCGCACCTTCTTCACCGACCACAAGGGCTGGCTCGCCAAGCCCGTCGGCAACGGCCCGTACACCATCGAGTCCTACACCAAGGGCGCGCAGATGTACCTGAAGAAGTGGGCCGCCTACCCGGGGCCCGACAAGGCGCTGAACGAGGGCGTGACGCTGCTCGTCTACACCGACAACAACACCGCGTACACCGATGTGCTGGCCGGCAACCTCGACCTGGTCGACGACATCCCCGCCAGCCAGCTCAAGAACGTCACCAAGGACCTGGACGGCCGCTACATCAACACCCCGGCCGGCATCATCCAGACCCTCGCCTTCCCCTTCTACGACAAGGCGTGGAACACCGAGGGCGCCCGCAAGGTCCGCACCGGCCTGTCCATGGCCATCGACCGCGCGCAGATCACCAAGACCCTCTTCCGCGGCACCCGCACCCCCGCCACCGACTGGACCTCACCGGTGCTCGGCACCGAAGGAGGCTTCCAGGCGGGGCTGTGCGGCCGGGCGTGCGCGTACGACCCGGCCACGGCCCGCAGGCTGGTCAAGGAGGGCGGCGGACTGCCGGGCGGCCAGGTGCGCATCACGTACAACGCGGACACGGGCTCGCACAAGGAATGGGTGGACGCCGTGTGCAACTCCATCAACAACGCGCTCGGCAACGACCGCGCGTGCGTCGGCAACCCGGTCGGCACCTTCGCCGACTTCCGCAACCAGATCTCCCAGCACCGGATGCCGGGCCCCTTCCGGGCCGGCTGGCAGATGGACTACCCGCTCATCCAGAACTTCCTCCAGCCGCTGTACTACACCGACGCCTCCTCCAACGACGGGAAGTGGTCGAACAAGCAGTTCGACCGACTCGTCGACCGGGCCAACGCGGAGAGCGGCAAGGGCGCCGCGATCAAGCTCTTCCAGCAGGCCGAGGGCGTCGTCCGGGACAACATGGCCGCCATCCCGCTCTGGTACCAGAACGGCAGCGCCGGCTACTCGGAGCGGCTGCACGACGTGGCGCTCAACCCGTTCAGCGTGCCCGTCTACAACGAGATCAAGGTCGGCTGAGCCGCCATGGGACGCTATGTCGTCAGACGCCTGCTCCAGATGATCCCCGTCTTCATCGGGGCCACCCTGCTGATCTTCCTCATGGTCAACGTGATGGGCGACCCGGTCGCCGGGCTGTGCGGCGAACGCGCCTGCGACACCGCCACGGCCGCCCAGCTCAAGCGGGAGTTCGGCCTCGACAAGCCGCTGTGGCAGCAGTACGCGACCTACATGGGCAACGTCTTCACCGGCGACTTCGGCACCGCCTTCAACGGCCAGCCCGTCACCGAACTGATGGGCGCCGCCTTCCCGGTGACGATCCGCCTGACGATCGTCGCCATCGTCTTCGAGATCGTCATCGGCATCACCCTGGGCGTGGTCACCGGGCTGCGGCGCGGCCGTCCCGTCGACACCGGCGTGCTGCTGCTCACCCTCGTCGTGATCTCCGTGCCCACCTTCGTCACCGGTCTGCTCCTGCAACTGCTGCTCGGCGTCAAGTGGGGGTGGATCCGGCCGTCCGTGCCGCCCGAGGCGTCCTTCGACGAACTGATCGTGCCCGGCCTGGTCCTGGCCTCCGTCTCGCTGGCCTACGTCACCCGGCTGACCCGCACCTCCATCGCGGAGAACCGGCGCGCCGACTATGTCCGCACCGCCGTCGCCAAGGGCCTGCCCCGCCGCCGGGTCGTCGTACGGCACCTGCTGCGCAACTCGCTGATCCCCGTGGTCACCTTCATCGGCACCGACATCGGGGCGCTGATGGGCGGCGCCATCGTCACCGAGCGCATCTTCAACATCCACGGCGTGGGCTACCAGCTCTACCAGGGCATCCTGCGGCAGAACACCCAGACCGTGGTCGGCTTCGTCACCGTCCTGGTCCTGGTCTTCCTGGTCGCCAACCTGCTCGTGGACCTGCTGTACGCCGTACTCGACCCGAGGATCCGCTATGCCTGAGCAGCCGCCGCAGCCGCAGCCGTTCGAGCCCGAGGGCGCCGTCGCGGGGACCGGCATGGGCGGCGGGATGGACCTCGCGGCGAGCGAGGCGGCCACCCTGGCACCGGGCCCGGACGGCGGCGCGGACGGCGCCGGACCGACGGAGCGGCCCCGCTCGCTGTGGTCCGACGCCTGGCGCGACCTGCGCCGCAACCCGGTCTTCCTGGTCTCCGCGCTGGTGATCTGCTTCCTGGTCGTCATCGCGGTCTGGCCCTCGCTGATCGCCCCCGGCAACCCCCTCGTCTGCGATCTGGCCAAGGCCCAGGACGGTCCCTCGGCCGGACACCCCTTCGGCTTCGACGGCCAGGGCTGCGACGTCTACACGCGCACCGTGCACGGCGCCCGCGCCTCCGTCACCGTCGGCGTCTGCGCCACCCTCGGTGTCGCCCTGCTCGGCTCGGTGCTCGGCGCCCTCGGCGGCTACTTCGGCGGTGCCTGGGACGCGGTGCTCTCCCGCGTCACCGACATCTTCTTCGCCATCCCGGTCGTGCTCGGCGGGCTGGTCCTGCTGTCCGTGGTCACCAGCAACACCGTCTGGCCGGTCGTCGGCTTCATCGTGCTGCTGGGCTGGCCGCAGATCTACCGCATCGCCCGCGGCTCCGTCATCACCGCCAAACAGCACGACTACGTGCAGGCCGCCCGCGCGCTGGGCGCCTCCGACACGCGGATCCTGCTGCGGCACATCGCGCCCAACGCCGTCGCCCCGGTGATCGTGGTCGCCACCATCGCGCTGGGCACGTACATCGCCCTGGAGGCCACCCTGTCCTACCTGGGCGTCGGCCTGAAGCCGCCCAGTGTGTCCTGGGGCATCGAGATCTCCGCCGCCTCCCCCTACGTCCGCAACGCCCCGCACGCCCTGCTGTGGCCCGCCGGTGCGCTGGCCGTGACCGTCCTGGCGTTCATCATGCTCGGCGACGCGGTCCGCGACGCCCTCGACCCGAAGCTGAGGTGACGGCCGCCGTGCTGCTCGAAGTCCGTGATCTGCACGTGGAGTTCCGCACCCGGGACGGGATCGCGCACGCCGTCAACGGGGTCAGCTACGAGGTGGACGCGGGCCGGACCCTGGCCGTGCTCGGCGAGTCCGGCTCCGGCAAGTCGGTGACCGCGCAGGCGATCATGGGCATCCTCGACATGCCGCCCGGCCGGATCACCGGCGGCGAGATCCTCTTCCAGGGCCGCGACCTGCTGAAGCTCCCGGAGGAGGAGCGGCGCGCGGTCCGCGGCGCCAGGATCGCGATGATCTTCCAGGACGCGCTGTCCTCGCTGAACCCGGTGCTCACCGTGGGCGACCAGCTCGCCGAGATGTTCACCGTGCACCGGGGCCTGTCCCGCAGGGAGGCGCGGGCCAGGGCGGTGGAGCTGATGGACCGGGTGCGCATCCCGGCCGCAGCGCAGCGCGTACGCGACTATCCGCACCAGTTCTCGGGCGGTATGCGCCAGCGCATCATGATCGCGATGGCGCTGGCCCTGGAGCCGGACCTGATCATCGCGGACGAGCCGACCACCGCGCTCGACGTGACCGTCCAGGCCCAGGTCATGGACCTGCTCGCGGAGCTGCGGCGCGAGTTCGGCATGGGCCTCATCCTGATCACCCACGATCTCGGGGTGGTGGCGGACGTCGCGGACGAGATCGCGGTGATGTACGCCGGCCGGATCGTGGAGCGGGCGCCGGTGCACGAGCTGTACAAGCGGCCCGCGCACCCGTACACGCGGGGTCTGCTGGAGTCCATCCCGCGCTTGGACCAGAAGGGCCGCGAGCTGTACGCGATCAAGGGTCTGCCGCCCAACCTCACCCGGATCCCCGCCGGTTGCGCCTTCCACCCGCGCTGCCCGATGGCCCGGGACGTGTGCCGCACCGACGTACCGCCGCTCCACGAGGCCGGTGCCCGGCGCGGGTCCGCCTGCCACTTCTGGAGGGAGTGCCTGGATGCCTGAACCGCTGCTGGAGGTCGCCGGGCTGGTCAAGCACTATCCGCTCACCCAGGGGATCCTGTTCAAGAAGCAGATCGGCGCGGTCAAGGCCGTCGACGGCGTCGACTTCGCCCTCGGCCGGGGCGAGACGCTGGGCATCGTGGGGGAGTCCGGCTGCGGCAAGTCCACCGTGGCCAAGCTGCTGTGCCAGCTGGAGCGGCCCACGGCCGGGGCGATCCGCTTCCGGGGCGAGGACATCACCAGGCTGTCCGGGCGCGCGCTGAAGGCGGTGCGCCGCAACATCCAGATGGTGTTCCAGGACCCGTACACCTCGCTGAACCCGCGGATGACGGTCGGTGACATCATCGGCGAGCCGTACGACATCCACCCCGAGGTGGCCCCGAAGGGGGACCGGCGGCGCAAGGTGCAGGAGCTGCTGGACGTCGTCGGGCTCAACCCGGAGTACATCAACCGCTATCCGCACCAGTTCTCCGGCGGTCAGCGCCAGCGCATCGGCATCGCCCGCGGCCTGGCCCTGCGCCCGGAGGTCATCGTCGCCGACGAACCGGTCTCCGCGCTGGACGTCTCCGTGCAGGCCCAGGTGATCAACCTGCTGGAACGCCTCCAGGCGGAGTTCGACCTCTCCTACGTCTTCATCGCGCACGACCTGTCCATCGTCCGGCACATCTCCGACCGGGTCGGGGTCATGTACCTGGGCCGGATCGTGGAGACCGGCACGGACGAGCAGATCTACGACCACGCGACGCATCCGTACACCCAGGCGCTGCTGTCGGCGGTCCCGGTGCCCGACCCGGAGGCCCGCGAGCGCCGCGAGCGGATCATCCTCACCGGCGACGTGCCGTCCCCGGCGGCCGTCCCCTCCGGCTGCCGCTTCCGCACCCGCTGCTTCAAGGCCCGCGAGCGCTGCGCCCTGGAGGTCCCGCTGCTCGCGGTCCCCGCCGAGTTCCGGCACACCACCGGCCCGGCCGCCCACGACTCGGCCTGCCACTTCGCGGCGGAGCGGCAGGGGGTGAGGGGGTGAGGGGTGAGAGGGGCAGGGGGTGAGCGGCGGTGGCGTTGACGCGGTGGCAACACGGCCGACCCGGGGCCGACACACGGGTGCGGGAGGCTGCCGGGGTACGGCCGTGCGGGTGCCGTGGGCGGGCCGGGTGCGCCGTCCCCTGCGGGGGAGGCGCGCCCGGCCCGCCGCCCTGCCGGGTCAGTCCAGGCCGAGCGACCGCTTGAGGAAGTCGACCTGGAGCAGCAGCAGGTTCTCCGCGACCTGTTCCTGCGGAGTCATGTGGGTGACCCCGGACAGCGGCAGCACCTCGTGCGGGCGGCCGGCGGCGAGCAGGGCGGAGGAGAGCCGCAGGGCGTGGGCGACCACCACGTTGTCGTCGGCGAGGCCGTGCACGATCATCAGCGGCCGGTGCTGTTCGGCGGGCTCGGTCAGGCCGTCGTCGGTGACGAGGGACGAGTGCGCGTACGACGCCGGGTCCGCGGCCGGGTCGCCGAGGTACCGCTCGGTGTAGTGGGTGTCGTAGAGGCGCCAGTCGGTGACCGGGGCGCCCGCGATGCCCGCGTGGAAGACGTCCGGGCGGCGCAGCACGGCCAGCGCGGAGAGGTAACCGCCGTAGGACCAGCCGCGGACGGCCACCCGGTCCAGGTCGAGCGGATGGGTCTTCGCGAGGTCCTGGAGAGCCTCGATCTGGTCGTCCAGGGTGACGGTGAAGTCGTGGTGGATCGCCTTCTCCCAGCCGGGGGAGCGGCCGGGGGTGCCGCGGCCGTCGGCGACGACCACCGCGAAGCCCTGGTCGGCGAACCACTGGGAGGTGAGGTAGGCGTTGTGCGCCGCCATCACCCGCTGCCCGTGCGGGCCGCCGTAGGGGTCGAGGAGGACGGGCAGGGGGGCGGCCGCGGCAGTGTCACGGGGGTAGTCCGTAGGCATAAGCACGGCGCACGGAATTCGGCGTGCGCCCCCCTCGGTGAGGGTCACGCGCGGGGAGATACCGGGCGTCTCGGCGTACGAGGCGATCTCGGCGACCTGTTCGCCGCCCCGCAGCACCCGGACCCGCGAGCCCGGCCGGTGCAGCTCCGCCGACACCAGCACGGTCACGTCCCCCGAGCGCACGGCCGTGTGCACGCCGGGCTCCCGGCTGACGCGCTCCACGCCCAGCTCGTTGACCCGGTAGACATGGGTCTCGCCGATCTCCGGCTCGGCGGCCTCCTCGCCCGCCGAGGCGGAGACGAGCACGTCGTCCGCGGTGACGTCGAGAACCGCACGTACGTGCAACTGAGCCCCGGTGAGCGGGCGTTCGCCGACCGCGAGCAACCGCGCGCCCCCCTCGTCCGCGATCCGCACGAGCTGCCCGGAGGGGCTCCAGCACGGCACACCGGGGAAAAGATCAAGCCAACTTGGGTCCTCGTCCGCGTGCACCATCCGGGTCGAGCCGGACTCCGGGTCGACGGCCAGGCAGACCTGGTCGCGCTGGTCCCGCGCCTGCACGAGCAGCAGCGGCGCTCCCGCCGCTGACCAGTGCACACGTGCCAGGTACGGGTAGCGGGAGCGGTCCCAGGAGATCTCCGTGCGGGACCCGTCCAGGGTGATCACGAACAACCGTACGTCAGCGTTGGGGGTGCCCGCCGCCGGGTAGCGGACCCGGGCGGGCTCCCGGCCGGGGTGGGCCGGGTCGGAGATCCACCACTGCTGCACCGGCGCGTCGTCGGCGCGCGCCACCAGCAGCCGGTCCGACTCCGGGGACCACCAGAAGCCCCGGTGGCGGCCCATCTCCTCGGCCGCGGCGAACTCCGCCAGGCCGTAGGACACCGTCTCCGACTCGGGCTCGGCGAGCGCCCGGTCGTCCTCGCCCCCGGCGCCCACCACGCGCAGCGCGCCCCCGGCGACGTAGGCGACGTGCCGTCCGTCCGGCGCGTGACGGGGGTCGATCACCGGTCCCGGAACGGTCAGTTCACGCACCGTGCCCGTGCGCAGCCCGGCGGTGAACAGCCGTCCCGACAGGGCGAAGGAGGCCAGCTCCACGGCCTTGTCGGTGGCATATCCGACGATGCCGGCGCCGCCCTCGCGGGTGCGCTCACGGCGGGCGCGTTCCTCGGGCGAGAGGTGCTCCAGGGCACCGCCGAGGAGGGCGCGGGGGTCGGCGGCCACCCGCTCCCCGGACCCGTCCAGGTCCAGGACCCGCAGCGAACTGGCGCGGTCCGTACCGGAGTCGGAGCGCAGGAAAACCACACGTGAGGCGTCGGGAGCGACAGTGAAGGCACGCGGCGCGCCGAGCGTGAACCGCTGGGTGCGCGCGTGCTGTCGGGGGAAGGAGTCAGGCTCGGTCGTCATGGCAAGACCATATTGGCCATGCGCCCCCTTGTGCGGCCGTGCGCCGACCGATGCGCGCGTGCGGATAGTTATGATCGTTAGCGCATAGTGGGTATGAACCTGCTGCCTGTTGTGTGGATTTATCTGCCCCCATAGTCCGACCCCCCGACACCCCCCGCGTCCTGGGATCTTTGGAGGTGAGCCGCCGTGGCACTCTCGATTTCGGCGGTGGTGCTGCTGGCGATCGTCGTCTTCTTGCTGATCAAGAAGTCAGGGTTGAAGGGAGGCCATGCGGTCGTGTGCGTCCTCCTGGGCTTCTACCTGGCCTCTTCGACAGTCGCTCCCACGATCAGCGAACTGACCACGAACATCGCGGGGATGATCGGCAGCCTCAAGTTCTGAGGCCGGGCCACTCTCCCCTGGCCCCGTGTTCCCCGTGTACCGGCGTGCATGCGTTCCTGTGCGCGCCGGAGGACTTCGGCCGGCGATCCGTCCGCCCGGCGTGCCGCCGTGCCGTTGTACCCCTGTGCCGTTGTGCCACTATGCCGTGACTCGGCCTGTTTCGGATGGAATTGTACCCATCTCGATTGATGCAAAGGTGCCTGGCGAAACGTATCGGCGCGGGGAGCGGGGGCTCGGGGATGACGGGGTGGGACATCAGTCCTGTGGGCGTGCAGGCGGCCCTCACGACGACCGGTGAGGCGGGTGGCGACCTGGACCGGGCGGCCACCACTCTCCTGAACGACCTGATGAGCGCGGCGAGTTCGGCGGCACCGTCGTCCCGGGCGGGCAGTTCAGCGGTCCGCTGGTCGGACCCGTGGCGCCGGGCCGGTCGCGGGTGCCGACCGGACCGGTGGCGGCGGCGCTCGCGCAGTACCTCTCCGAACGGCAGAAGAAGCTGGCGTTCATGGCCCGCCGTACCGCCGAGTCGGTCCAGGGAGCCGCCGAGGCGACCCGCGCCTATCTCCACGGGGACCTGGAGATGGCCGCCGAGGCCCAGCGCAACGCGCTGAAGCCACCGAAGATCGACATGCCGGGGACCGGCGGGAAGAACGGCGGCGGGGCGTGAGCGGGCAGGCCGCCCTGGACCCCGAGGAGATACCCGAGTTCACCGGCGACCCCGGGCAACTGGACAAGGACGTGTCGGCCATCGGCGCCGACGCGGCGTCCCTGTGGGACGTGGGCTCACGGATCGACTCCGCCTTCAACTCGCTCTCGGCGTACTACAAGGCGCCCGAGGCGGAGCAGCTGTTCGCCACCACGAAGCCGGTGGCCGCGGCGGGCGACGAACTCCGCGGCGAACTGGAGAAGATCGCGGGCGCGCTCGCCGCCTACGCGCAGGAGATACGGCCGCTGGTGGCCACGCTGGACCGGCTGCGCGGCGAGGCCCGCACCTTCCGCGCCTCGGTCGCCCACGACGACGACTGGCAGGAGGACGGCGACAAGGTCGACGAGAACAACGAACGCCGCCGCCAGGTCAACGCGGCCTGGGCCGCCTTCCAGGCCGCCGAACGCACCTGCCACGACAAGATCGTGAGGCTGGTCGGCGGCGCTCCGCTGACGGTCGACGACGGATCGCACCAGAAGGGCATGTACGGCTACCGGGCCGAGGACCTCGACCAGGCGCGGGGCCTGCCGTGGGGCGACCCGGTGGACGAGGAGACCCCCTGGTACCGGATCGACCAGCACGTCTGGAACTTCGCCAAGGGCTTCTTCGTGGACGGTGTCTGGGGCACCGTCCGGGGCCTGGGCACCCTCGTCGGCGTGGACGGCTGGGACGCGGCCGGACAGGCGTGGAAGGGCCTGGGGCAACTGCTGACGGGCGTCGCCCTCACCGTGGTCGCCCCGGCCGCCTACTGGACGGCCTCCGACGACCAGCTCCCGGCCTGGCTGCGTGACTCGCGCCGGGCGGTCAAGGAGACGGGCAAGGCCCTGCTCGCGTGGACCAGACGTACCTGCGGCCGGCGACCTACCGGGCCGCGAACGCGGCCCTCATCGAGCACCAGGCGTCCATTCCGCTCGCCCAGGCGTGGGGCGGGGGCCTGGTCGCCTCGGTCGACGGGATGCGGTTCGTCGTCCCCGTCCCCAGCGTGTACGCGCGGCCGAGCCTGAAGTACTTCGGCCGCCGGGGCGGCGCCACGTGGCTGAACATGATCAACGACCAGGCGGCGGGGCTGGGCGGGAAGGTCGTGGCCGGCACCCCGCGCGACTCCCTGTACGTGCTGGACGTCCTCTACGACCGCGACGGCGGCCGCCGTCCGGAGATGATCGTCACCGACACCGCCTCCTACAGCGACATCGTGTTCGGGCTGCTGACCCTGGCGGGGTTCGCCTACGCCCCCCAGCTCCCCGACCTGCCCGGCGGGCTGCGGCCCCTACGCGACAAGCACGCCGCCGACGACGAGTGAGCCGTGCTCGCACCGCCGCCGGGGGCGTGGGGCGGGGGTCACTTCCCGGCGGCGCGCGAGCCCTTCGCCGCGGCGGACTGCGCGCGGGCCGGGAAACCGGTCTGCGCGGTCCGGCCGCCGGGGTTCTTGGCGTCGGCGGACTGCACCCGGGAGCCCGCCTGCGGGGTCATGGACGTACGCCGGGCGCCGGTGCCGCTGCTCCTGCCGCTGCTCTTCCCCATGCCGATCGCCTCCTCGGCCCTGAGCTCGCATGGCTACGGCGAAGTGACAAGTAGCTCTCTGTAGTCGATGTGACCTTCTGCAACCTGCTGAGTGCGCGGGTCGGCCGGCCGGTCAGCAATACGGGACGCCGTCCTCGTCCTCATGGACGCCGTGCTCATGGTCGTCGTCTTCGGCGAAGGTGCCGAAGGGGCCCGGCTCGCCGTGCTGGGCGCCGAGCAGCAGCGCGCCGCCCTTGCGCCGCCAGTCGGAGGGGATCACCGCTCGCTCCCCGTCTCGGCCTGGGCGGGGATGGCGGCCCGGATGATCTCGGGGGTGGCGACGGTGGGCCGGCCGCCCGGGGTGGTGGTGTCCAGGCGCTCGTGGAGCGAGGAGAAGCCGATCTCGCGCTGGCGGAGTTCGCCGACCATGTTGACCAGGTCCTTCAGTGAGCGGCCGTAGCGGTCGAGTGTGGGCACCACCAGGGTGTCGCCGCGCTGTAGGAAGGCGTGGCAGGCCTTGAGCTCGGGGCGCAGGTCGTCCTTGCCGGACTTCTTGTCGGCGAAGATGCGCCGGCAGCCGGTGGCGGTGAGGGCGTCGATCTGGCGGTCGAGCTTCTGTCCGCCGGTGGAGACCCGGGCGTAGCCGATGAGGATCTCGGTCCGCATCGCGGGCTCGGCGGTCAGGAGTTCGAACGGGTCGGGTTCAAGTGGCACGCTCATGCCCGGAATTCTTCTTGGTGCCGTTCTGGGAACCTTCCTGGGTGTGCGGAGAGAGAAGGTGATACGGCCCGGTGCGGGCGTGAGTGAGGAGATGGGATGCGGGAGCGGATACGCGCGGGCGATCGCGAGGCGTTCGGCGAGCTCTATGAGCAGTATGCGAAGGCGGTGTACAACCATGCCTTCCGGCTGACCGGCGACTGGTCGGTGGCCGAGGACGTCATGTCGGCGACGTTCCTGGACGCCTGGCGGACGAGGGAGAAGGTCGCAGAGGAGGGGGGATCGCTGCGGCCGTGGCTGCTGGGGATCGCGACGAACAAGGCGCACAACGCCAGACGCGGTGTCCGTCGGCGTTTCGCCTTCCTGGCCCGGGTGCCCGCCCCGGAGCCGGTGGAGGACTTCGCGGACGAGGCGGCCGGGCGGATCGACGACGTCCGTCGCCTGGACGCGGTTCACCGGGCGGTACGGGGCCTGCGCCGTCAGGAGAGGGAGGTGCTGGCGCTGTGCGTGTGGTCGGGGTTGGACTACCAGCAGACCGCTGACGCGCTGGGGGTACCGGTGGGCACTGTGCGCTCACGCCTGTCGCGCGCCCGGGTCAGGCTGCGGGACCTGACCGACCGGCAACTGGCCGAAGAAAAGCGGGAACCGCGCCCGGGGCGCGGAGAGGTAGAGAGTGAGGCCGCGTTCGCAGCCCTGTCCGTCCAGGAGGGAACCCGATGAACGCCACCCCGTACCGGCCCGCACAGGCCGAGCGCGAGGAGACGGCCCGGCTGCTGCCGGTCCCGGCCGAACGGGACCTGCCGCCGGGCCGCCACCTCCACCACAAGGAACTCCTCATGCGACAGATCGACCAGGACACCACCCACACCTCCCACCAGCCAGGCGGACTGCGCCGGCGCTTGGTCGACGCGGCCGCCCCCGGCCGTCCCCGGCGCCGACTGGTCCTTGGGGCGTCGCTGGCCGCGGGGGCGATGGCTGCGGTCATCGCGGTGACCGCCGTCGGTTCCAATGCCCCGACCACGGTCCCTCAGGCGGCCAGTGCTCCGGGCGGCTCGGTCAGCGAGCGCGGGCCCGGCGGCGCGTCACCCCAGGCCGTCCAGCTGCTGACCCGCATCGCCGCCGTCGCCGCCAGCACCTCTGCCCCGCAGGTCCGTGACGACCAGTACATCTACATCGCCAGCCAGGTCTACGGCGTGAGCAAGAAGATCGGCGCCGACGGCGACGGCGCCAAGGCCCAGTACAACGACGACGGCACCGGGACCACCCACCCCCGACAGGCATGGTTCTCCGTCAACGGCAGCCGCGACGGTCTCCTCACCGAGCCCCTCAGCTCGGGCTTCCGGCCCGGTGAGGGAGGCGTCAACCTCGGCAAGAACACCGAGCCCTCCCTCCAGCTGCCCACCTACACGTACCTGGCCTCCCTGCCCACCGACCCCGACGCCCTGCTGACAGCCGTCTACGCCCAGAACACCGGCGTGGACAAGAACCTCAACCCCGACCAGGAAGCGTTCCAGACGATCGGTGACGCGCTGCGCGAGTCCCTGATGCCCCCGCAGATCGCGGCGGCACTCTACAAGGCCGCGGCCAAGATCCCCGGGGTGAACGTCGTGGACGACGCCGTGGACGCGTCCGGCCGGCACGGCGTGGCCGTCAGCCAGGACCACGGCAACCAGCGCACCGAATGGATCTTCGACAAGGACAAACTCACCTACCTCGGCGAGCGGACCGTCCTCATCAACGACGACAGCGCCGGTGGCAAAGCCGGACGCATCCTCGTCAGCACCGCCGTGACCGAACGCGCCGTCGTCGACAAGGCCGGCCAGAAGCCTTCTCCTGGTACAGCCACCTGACCTTCGACACCGGTCCCGGTGCCCGCCCGCCCAGCAAAGCGGCAGGCGGGCACCGGGACCGGTTCTTCCTCAACAGACCACAGGCCTGCCCGGGAATCGTCACGTGACGCTCCTTCCGAACTGCACAACCGACCGGCCGCAACCCGCCGGGCCGGGCGCCGTGACCCGTCATCGACGCGCAGAGAGGTCCGGGCGCAGCGCGCTGCGAAAAAACTTCAGCAGCAGCGCGAACCCGAATGCGATTCGCCCCGGACTTGTTCCGCAGCCGCCCCATGTCCTCTTCAAGCAGCGTCCAGACGGAGATCAGCTCCTCCGGCTCCCACTCCTGCCGCACGACCAGGGCCCTTCCCTTCTGCATCGACCAATCCGACGTGATCAAGATGCCGACGACCGACCGGGCCGGGACGGGAACACCGAAACCCGGGACAACACGCCGTCACATCGGCTACAGAGAGCTACTTGTCAACCCGGGACACCGGAACCCGGGACACCGGAACCCGGGACACCGGAACCCGGGACACCGGAACCCGGGACACCGGAACCCGGGACACCGTGCTCCGGTGCGGCCGGTGGCTGACAGACAAAGGACGTGCGGGGGAAAGGAATTCCGCCGAACCCCGCCTCGCCGTAGGCTGCCCGCCGCGTCCGCGCACGACCCCGGGTGCGCTCACCCGGGCGGGTGAACATCCCCGGATCGGCTGGATTTCGGAGCCCCACGCGGCTCTACGCTCAGCGCGACACAACCGCAGACATGAGACGGCCCCCGCCGGGACGGCAATCCCAGTGCGAGGGCCTGACCACCGAGGAAGAATCGAGCTTCCCGTGGGTATCCAGAACCCTAGCGTGCGCCCGCACGCCCCGTCCCGCACTGCGGGCGACAAGCACCCGAACCGGCGTCGTCCCCGCACCGGCGGCGGCCTGGTGCACGACAACACCCGCCACACCACCCGCTTCACGGTGATCGGCAACCACCTCGCCCAGCACAGCGAGCTGTCCCTGCTCGCGATCGGGCTCGGCGTGCACCTCCAGTCGCTGCCCCGGGGCGCCCGCGCCGACATCAAGAGCCTCGCCGCCCGTTTCCCCGAGGGGACGACCCGGATCGCCGCCGCGCTGCGCGAGCTGGAGGCGCACGGATATCTGCGCCGCGTCCGCGAACGCGTCCCCGGCGGCCGTATCGTCACCCGCACGGTCTCCTGCAACCAGCCCGCTGCGGCGGCGACCGCCACAGGCACAGGCACAGGCACAGCCGTTGCCGCGGCCGCCCCACCCGAGCCCAGGCCCGAGCCCGAGCCCATGCCCGAGCCACAGCAACGCGCCCCCCACAAGCCCCTCCCCGCCGTCCCGCGCCCCGCGTACCCCGCACCCCCGCTCCTCCAAGCCGCCGCCGACCTCCTCGCGGGCCTCCGCCGCCACGACCCCCGCCTGCTCCTCTCCGCCCGCGACACCGCCCATCTGGCCCCGGGCGTCGCCGCCTGGCTGGAGCGTGACGTCACGGCGGCCGCCGTACGCCACGCCCTGACCACCGGTCTGCCGGCCGAGGGACTGCGAAGGCCCGCCGCCCTCCTGGCGCACCGGCTGTCCGCCCAGCTGCCGCCCCCGCCGCCGTTTCGTCCCCCGGCCGCCCCGCCGCCGCCCGTACGCCTCCCGCTCCGGACCTGCGACGGCTGCGAACGGGCCTTCCGCGCCCCGGCCCCGGGCCGCTGCCGCGACTGCCGCACCGACCAGGAGAGGGCCGCCTAGCATGAACACCGTCGTTCCCGACAACGCGCGGCACGGTTCCTCCCACGTCTACCGGGCCATGCGCGACCTCGTGCGCGCCATGGACGGCACCGTCCCGGGAAAATTCGAGATCACCGAGAACGGAGTCGCCCACGACGTCACGGCGCCGATCGGTCCGCACGAACTGACCGCCGTGCACCTGCGCAGACGCCTCGAAAAGCTCATGCCGGACGAGATCGTGGCGCACACCGGGGAACCCGACGTCGAGGACGAGTCCCGGGGCATCATGCGCCGCCCGGACGTCATGGTGATCGCCCTGGAGGACATGGACGTCCCGGGCTCCTTCGATCCCCGTACGGTGATCGCCGCCATCGAGATCGTCTCCCGTTCCAACCCGGAGAACGACTGGATCGGCAAGATGCGCGACTATCCCCTCCTCGGCATCCCCGTCTACGCCGTCTTCGATCCGCGTACCGGCACGGGTGCCGTGCTCACCGACATCCCCCCGACTCCCGACGGCCCCCGCTACGCCACCCGCAAGGACTTCGTCTACGGCGAGGAGGTCACCATCGGAGACTGGACCATCCTCACCGAGGGCCTGCCCCGCTACCAGGACGGCGGGGCGCAGGGCCCGGCCTCGTAGGGTGGGGGTATGACGGAACTGCCCGACCGGCGTCTGCTGCTGGTGCACGCGCATCCCGACGACGAGTCGATCAACAACGGCGCGACCATGGCCCGCTACGCGGCCGAGGGTGCGCTGGTGACGCTCGTGACCTGCACGCTGGGGGAGCGGGGTGAGGTCATCCCGCCGGAGCTGGGGCATCTGACCGGGGCCGCGCTCGGGGCGTACCGCAGGCGGGAGCTGGCCGCCGCGATGGGCGAGCTGGGGGTCGCGGACTTCCGGCTGCTGGGCGGCGCCGGGCGCTACCAGGACTCCGGGATGATGGGCCTCCCCGACAACGACGACCCGGACTGCTTCTGGCAGGCCGGACTCGACGCGGCGGCGGCCCACCTCGTCGCCGTGATCCGCGAGGTGCGCCCGCAGGTCCTCGTCACCTACGACGACAACGGCGGCTACGGCCACCCCGACCACATCCAGGCCCACCGCGTCGCCCTGCGCGCCCGCGACCTCGCCGCCGACCCCGCCGTGCGCCCCGACCTGGGCGCGCCCTGGGAGATCGGCAGGACGTACTGGAACCGGGTGCCGCGCTCCGTCGCCGAGGCCGCCTTCGCGCGGCTGGAGGGGGAGCTGCCCGGCCTGCCGTTCGAGAAGGCGGCGGGCATCGACGACGTCCCCGGTGTCGTCGACGACGAGCGGATCACCGTACGGATCGAGGGCGGTCCCGAGCACGCCGCCGCCAAGGCCGCCGCGATGCGCGCCCACGCCACCCAGATCGAGGTGGCCGAGCCGTACTTCGCGCTCTCCAACCAGCTCGCCCAGCCCCTGTTCACCACCGAGTACTACGAGCTGGTGCGCGGGGACGGGGAAGGGGAAGGGGCCGGTGCGGACGCCGAGGGCGCCTCGACCGACCTGTTCGCCGGGATCGGCATCGGCGAAGAAGACGCAGAAGAGGCGGGGGCGCGATGAGTACGTCCGGACGCGGGACCGCGCGCAGCGGGAGCGGCGGAGGCGGTGGGGGCGGCGCCGCCGGCGGGTCGATGCTGGCGCAGCCCCTCCGGCCGCCGTCCGCCGGGCGGGCCGCCGCCTACCTCGTGCTGTTCGTGCTCGGCGCGGTGGTCGGCATCGCCGGGTCGCTGGTGCAGTCGGCCTGGTTCCCGGGCGGGCTGCTGCTCGCCCTCGCCGGTGCGGCCGGGCTCTTCCTGGGCGGGGCGCGAGCGCTGCGCGGCCGGGGCGGTGCCGTCGCGGGCGTGGTCGGCTGGCTGGTCGCCGTCGTGCTGCTCACCACCAGCCGCCCGGAGGGCGACTTCTTCTTCGCGGCGGGCGGCGGCTCCTATCTCTTCCTGCTCGGCGGCATGGCCGTGGCTGTGATCTGTGCCACCTGGGGCGCCGGTCGGGCAACCGGACGGCCGTGACGCCCGACTTGGCGAGTGACGTACCACTTCTTCCCGACGTCCCGGTGTGGGTCCGGTGGGGGTTTCCCCGGCGGTCCCGGGATGAGGGCGGGACGTGGCCAGTATGGTGGTGCGCGCCGCCGAGCCTCCCCCAAACGCTCGACTCCGCTCGCGCAGGGGGGACCCCCACGCGAAGTGAGGTCGTGTCGGGCGGCGGAGCCAACCGGGAGAACCTGCCTTGAGCCGTGAAACTGACACTCCGTCCTCCGGGCCCAACGGGCGCGGGGGTACCGCCTACCCCTCGGGGACCCCGCCGTACGGTGTGCCGGCGGTCTCCGACGACGGTGCGGACGCGGGCCGTTCGGCCGCGCAGCCGGAGGAACGCAAGACCGAGACCACGCTGACGACCCGGATCCGGATCAACATCCCCGGCTCCCGGCCGATTCCGCCGGTCGTCGTGCGCAAGCCCGTCGCCGAAGGCGACGCCGACACGGCCGGGACGCGGACCGAGGGCGCGGACGGCCGGACGGCCGCCGAAGGGTCCCGGCCGGGCGGCGGCAGCGTCCCGGCGGCCGGTCCCGCCGGTCCTGCCGGTTCCACCGGTCCCTCCGGAGACACCGGCGACCTGCGGTCCCCGGGCGGCGGCGCCGCGAACTCCGG
The DNA here is from genome assembly GCF_000373685.1 of Streptomyces sp. PsTaAH-124. NCBI lineage: Bacteria > Bacillati > Actinomycetota > Actinomycetes > Kitasatosporales > Streptomycetaceae > Streptomyces > Streptomyces sp. PsTaAH-124. The sequence continues at coordinate 32,348 of NZ_KB892208.1, forward strand.
TGCCGAGAACGCCGCGTCCGGCGCGTCCGGCGCGTCCGGTGAGGACAAGCCGACCAGCGACTGGTTCGCGCCCCGCAAGTCCTCTGCGGCCAAGGGCGGTCAGGGCGGCGGCGGTACCAACGGCGCGGGCCTGCCGGGCGGTTCGGACGCGGGCGGCTCCGCGAGCGGTACGGCCCCGGGCGGACCCGGTGGCGCCGCGCCCGGCTCGGACGTCCCCGGCGGCACGTCGTCGGGCGGCGGCGGACGCCCCGGCGGTGTGGTCGGCTCCATGCGGGCCCCCACCGGCTCCTCCCGTTCCGCTGGCGGCTCCGGGCTGCCCGGTGCCACCGGCGGCCCGGTCGCCCCGGGCCACGGCGGCGGCACGGGGTCCTTCGACGTCACCGAGGCGCTGGCCGCAGGACCGCTGTCCGGCGGTTCGCGGCCCGGTGGCCCCGGCTCCGGTTCCGGCGGCGGCGAGCCCCGCCGGGACGACCTGCCCTACTTCACCGGCAACGGCCAGGGCGCACCCGCCGACTACCCGGCCCAGGGCGGCCACGGCGTCCAGGGCGGCCAGGGCGCACCCGGTGGTCCCAGTGGTCCCGGCGGCCCCGGTGGTCCCGGCGGCTTCGACGGCGCGGGTGTCCCCGGCGGCCTCGGCGGACCGGGTGGCTCGCCGGGTCCCGCCGGACCGACCAGCGGCCCGATGACCGGCGACGCGTCCCTGCTGCCGCACGGCGGCGTACCGGGCGCGCCCCGCGCGGGCACCGGCGGCGCACCCGGTACGTCCGGCGTACCCGGTGCTCCCGGCATGCCCGGCGCTCCCGGCGCGCTCTCCGCGCACCCGGGCGCGGGCACCTCCCTCCCCGGCGGCGGGCTGAGCGACGACACCGCGATCCTCACCCCGCAGAACTTCACCCCGGAGCCGGGCGCCCCGGGCCACGGCCCGCGGCCGGACAACGTCTCCGGGCACACCGTCACCAGCGGCATGCCGGTGATCTCCCCCGACGGCGCGGGCGGCCCCCGTACGGACCCGGCCGCCCCGGCGCCCGAGCCGGAGCAGCGCAGCGCCCCGCCCGCCGGGAAGTCCGCCAAGGCCGCCAAGCCCAAGAAGAAGGGCCGCAGCAAGATCACGCTGCTCGGCGGTCTGGTGGTCGTGGCCGCCGGTGTCGCCTACGGTGCCGGACTGCTGATGAACCACTCCGAGGTGCCCAAGGGCACCACCGTGCTCGGCGTCGACGTCGGCGGCGGCAGCCGCGACGACGCCGTCAAGAAGCTCGACGACGCCTTCGGCAAGCGGGAGAAGCAGCCGCTGAAGCTGAGCGTCGACGGCAGGACGGTCAGCCTCAGGCCCGACCAGGCCGGGCTCCAGCTCGACACCCAGGCGACGGCGAGCGCCGCGGCGCAGAGCGACTACAACCCGGTCTCCGTGATCGGCTCCCTGTTCGGCAACCACCGGGTGGTCGAGCCGCAGATGCCCGTCGACGAGGAGAAGCTCCAGGCCGCCCTCCAGAACGCGGCGGGCGGCGCGGGCTCCGCCACCGACGGCTCCATCCGCTTCGAATCGGGCAAGGCCGTCGCCGTGTACGGCAAGGCGGGCAAGGGCATCGACGCCGCCCGCTCCGTGCAGGCCGTCGAGCAGGCGTACCGCGCCCAGGTGGAGACGGGCGGCAGCGCGCCCGTCCAGGTCCCGACCACCGTCCGGCAGCCGACCGTCTCCAACGCCGAGGTCGACCGGATGATGAAGGCGTTCGCCGAGCCGGCGATGTCGGCCAAGGTGACCGTGAGCGCGGGACCGGGGCACGCGCTCCTGATGAGCCCGGAGAAGTCCCTCTGGAAGTTCCTCGGGGTCAAGGCGGTCGACGGCAAGCTGGTCGAGTACTACGACCAGGCGAAGCTGAAGGACCTCTACGGCGGCATCTTCGACGGAGTGCTGATCACCCGCGGCAACGGGCAGAAGACCCCCGTCACCGTCACGGACGTGATCTCCGCGCTGCGTCCGGCGCTGGTCAGCAAGACCGACCGCGTCGGGGTCATCGACACCAACCCGAACTAGCCGCACCCGAACCAGCCGCACCCGAGCCGGTCGACACCGGCCGGCCGACACCCGAACCGGCCGACAGGGGCCCCGGACCGCGCCGCCCGCGCGCGTTCCGGGGCCCCTCGCCATGTCACCCCCGGCACATGACATCTGTCATCCCGCGCCCAGGACCGCCGACACTGCCGCGCGGCCCCCGCCTCCGGCCACCATGGAGGCATGACGACGACAGCGGAGACCACCACCGCGCACGCGACCGCGGTGGTGGCGTTCGACCAGGTGACCAAGAGCTACGGGACCGTACGGGCCGTGGACGGGCTGAGCCTCGCCCTGTACCCGGGGGAGACCGTGGCCCTGCTCGGCCCGAACGGGGCGGGCAAGTCGACCACCCTCGATCTGCTGCTCGGGCTCAAGCAGCCCGACAGCGGCTCCCTGTCCGTCTTCGGGACCGGCCCGCGCGAGGCGATCGTCGCCGGGCGCGTCGGCGCCATGCTCCAGAGCGGCGGGCTGATGGACGAGGTCACCGTCGCCGAGCTGGTCAAGCTCGCCTGCGGCCTGCACCCCCGGCCGTACAGGCCGGCCGACGTGCTGGCCCGCGCCGGGGTCACGCAGATCGCCGACCGCAAGGTCAACAAACTCTCCGGCGGCCAGGAGCAGCGGGTGCGCTTCGCCCTCGCCACGGCCGGTGACAGCGACCTGATCGTCCTGGACGAGCCGACGACCGGCATGGACGTCTCCGCCCGGCAGGCGTTCTGGGCCACCATGCGCGAGCAGGCCGACCAGGGCCGTACGGTCCTGTTCGCCACGCACTACCTGGAGGAGGCCGACGCCATCGCCGACCGGGTGCTCGTGCTGCACCGGGGCCGGCTGCTGGCCGACGGCACCGCCGCCGAGATCAAGGCCAAGGCGGGTGCCCGCCGGATCGCCTTCGACCTGGAGGGTGTGATCGACGAGGCGGCGCTGCACGGCCTGCCCTTCCTCACCTCGCTGACCGTGTCGGGGCAGACCGTGCGCGCCCAGTCCACCGACGCCGACGCGACCGTCCACGCCCTGTACGGGCTCGGCGTCTACCCCCGCAATCTCGAAGTCGCCGGGCTCGGTCTCGAGCAGGCGTTCGTCGCCATCACCGAGGCCGAGGAGGCCAAGCAGTCGTGCTGAACACCTTTGCTTCGCGGGGCCTGATCAAGCTGGAGCTCGCCCGCGCCCTGCGCAACCGCAAGTTCCTCTTCTTCTCCGTGCTCTACCCCTCGATCCTGTTCCTGATCATCGCGGGGCAGGCCGACGGCACGACGAAGGTCGACGGCACCGGGCTGACCCTGCCGACGTACATGATGGTCTCCATGGCCTCCTTCGGCGCGCTGACCGCCGTGCTCATGGGCAACAGCGAGCGGATCGCCAAGGAGCGCGAGAGCGGCTGGGTGCGGCAGCTGCGGCTGACCACGCTGCCGGGGCGCGGCTACGTCTTCGCGAAGACCGCCAGCGCGGCCGTGGTCAGCCTGCCGTCCATCGTGGTCGTCTTCGTGGTCGCCGCCGTCGTCAAGCAGGTCCGCCTGGACGCCTGGCAGTGGCTCGCCCTGACCGGCGCGATCTGGGCCGGCAGCCTGGTCTTCGCGGCGCTCGGCGTCGCCCTCGGCTACCTCGCCACCGGCGACGCGGTCCGCCCCATCACCATGATCGTCTACTTCGGCCTCTCCCTGCTGGGCGGCCTGTGGATGCCCGCGACCACCTTCCCGCAATGGCTCCAGGACATCGCCAGGTGGCTGCCCACGCACGCGTACGCTGCTCTGGGGCAGGCCATCGAACAGAGCCAGGCCCCGCACGCCAAGGACATCGCCGTCCTGGTCGTCTTCTTCGCCCTGTTCGCGGGCGGCGCGGCCTGGCTGTACCGGAAGGACACGCTGAAGGCGTGAGCACCATGACGGACGACCGCACCCAGGGGGCCCGCGAGGACCGGCTGCTGCGCATGGGCGAGCCGCCGCGCACCCTGGGGGAGGCGTGGCGCAAGCTGGTGTGGATCCTGCCCTGGCTGGTCTTCCTCAGCTCGCCGGTGCACGACCTGGCCGCCGGTGCCCACCAGCCGGCGGCCACCGCGGCCGGCTGGGCCGGGCTCGCCGCCTTCACCGGGATCTATCTGGCGCTGGTCTTCCGGAACATGGGCCGCCCCTTCTCCGAACCGGTCGTCGCCTGCATGGTCGGCGTCCTGGGCGTCCTCGCCGTCGTCCTGACGCTGACCCTCGGCGGGGCCTGGATCGGCCTGTTCGTGTACGTCTCGGTGGTCTGCGGCACGACGTTCCCGCTGCGTGTGGCCTACGCGGCCATTCCGGCGACCACCGTGGCGATGGTGCTCGTCGGCCAGGTCGTCGGCGCGGAGGCGATGTGGACGCTGGTCCTGCTGGTGCTGCTCGTCGGGTTCGCCATGACGGGCGTACGGCAACTGGTGCGCACCACGGTCGAGCTGCGCCAGGCCCGTGCCACCGTCGCCCAGCTCGCCGCCAACGAGGAGCGGCTGCGCCTCGCCCGCGACCTGCACGACCTGCTCGGCCACTCGCTCTCCCTGATCACGCTGAAGAGCGAGCTGGCCGGGCGGATGCTGCCCGGCCAGCCGGACAAGGCCGCCCAGCAGGTCGCCGACATCGAGCAGGTCAGCCGACAGGCCCTGGTCGACGTGCGCGAGGCCGTCACCGGCTACCGGCGCCCGCGCCTGGCCGCCGAGCTGGCCGGTGCCCGGGTCGCCCTGACCGCGGCCGGGGTGAGCTGCGAACTGCCCGCCGAGCCCGCCCTCGACGGCGTCCCCGAGGAGAGCGAGTCCGCGCTCGCCTGGGCGCTGCGCGAGGCCGTCACCAACGTCGTACGGCACAGCGGTGCCCGGCGCTGCGCGGTCGAGGTGGTGCGCCGCCAGACCCTGGACGGGCCGTTGCTCGAACTGACCGTGGAGGACGACGGCACGGGCGGCTCCGGCAGCGGTCCCGGGAACGGCCTGACCGGCCTCGTCGAACGCCTGGAGAAGGCGGGCGGCATGCTGGAGGCGGGCCGTCTCAAGCGCGGATTCCGGCTGGTCGCCCGGGTGCCGGCCGCCGCCGGGGGGAACGTAGGATCCCGGGCATGAGCCGCACGATCAAGGTCCTCCTCGCCGAGGACCAGTCGATGGTCCGCGAGGCGCTGGCCGCCCTGCTCGGCCTGGAGGACGACATCGAGGTCGTCGCGCAGGTGGCCCGCGGCGACGAGGTCGTGGCCGCCGCGCACGCCCACGGGATCGACGTGGCCCTGCTCGACATCGAGATGCCCGGCTGCACCGGCATCGAGGCCGCCGCCCGGCTCCACCGGGAGCTGCCGGACGTCAGGCTGGTGGTGCTCACCACCTTCGGCCGCCCCGGCTATCTGCGCAGCGCCATGGAGGCGGGCGCCGACGCCTTCCTCGTCAAGGACGCCCCGGCCGCCCAGCTCGCCGCGGCCGTGCGCAAGGTGCTGGCCGGGGAGCGGGTCATCGACCCCACGCTGGCCGCCGCCGCCCTCGCCGAGGGGGCCAACCCGCTCACCGACCGCGAGCGCGAGGTGCTGCGCGCCGCCGCCGACGGCTCCACCAACGCCGAGCTGGCCGCCGCCCTGCACCTGTCCCAGGGCACCGTCCGCAACTACCTCTCCACGGCCATCCAGAAGCTCGCCGTCCGCAACAGGACGGAAGCGGTCCGCATCGCCCGGGAGAAGGGCTGGCTGTAGCGCCGCGGGCTCAGTTCAGCCGGGCCCGCGCCGCCCGCGCCTGGGCGCGCACCTGCCCGGCGGCGTCCTCGTCCACGGCGGCCACCAGGTCCGCGTACTCCTCCAGGGCTTGCGCGCCCTCGGTGAACTCGCCCCGCTCCACCAGCAGCCGGGCCCGCTCGTGGCGCAGCCGCGCCGGGTGCGCGGGCAGCAGCAGCGACAGGTCGAGGGCCCACAGCGCCACATCGGAGCGCTCGGGCCGCAGGGCCGCCCAGGCGCGGATGTTGTTCAGGATCCGCAGCACGACGTCCAGCGGCTCGGCCGGTGCTGTCATCGACGGGTCCAGCCGGGCGCCCGTCGCCCCGGTCACCAGCAGCTCCGCGTCCGCCCCGGTGAGCACCCGGCCGCCGTCGAACGGATCGGCGAGCACCTGTCCGGCCGCCTCGCCGAAACCGACCACGAAGTGCCCCGGCAGCGCCACCCCGTACACCGGCGCCCCGGCCCGGCGCGCCACCTCCAGCCACACCACGGACAGCAGGATGGGCAGCCCGCGCCGCCGCCGCAGCACCGCGTGCAGCAGCGAGGAGTCCAGCCGCTGGTAGTCCGCCGCCGCGCCGCGGAACCCGTACCGCTCGCCCAGCAGGGCGCCCGCGGCCCGCGCCCAGGCGAGCGGGGTGCCGGGCCGGTAGGGCAGCTGTCCGGCCAGCCGGTCCAGTTCGAGCTGGGCCGCGTCCAGCCCGTCCTCGTCCAGCGTGCCGTCGCCCACCGCGCCGGTCAGCAGGCACAGTGCCGCCAGGTCGGGCCGCTCGGCGCGCGCCTCCTCGGCGAACCGCCGGCGCAGTTCGGCGGACCGGCCGGGCGGCGGGGGAGCGGGATGGCGCATGGCGGGCCAGTGCTCCCTCACGGCGACGCGGGCGAGGACGGCGGCCCGGCGGCGCCCCCGTCCGCCCCCGGTTCCGGCTCGCGATAGTGGTGGTAGGCGTGGTGGGCCGTGAAGCCGAGTCCGGCGTACAGCGCCCGCGCGGCGGTGTTGTCGGTCTCCACCTGGAGCCAGGCGGCCGAGGCGCCCTCGTCGAGGGCGCGCCGGGCGAGCGCGGCCAGGACGGCGCCGGCCAGGCCCCGGCGGCGCAGCGCCGGATCCACCTCGACGGCGGCGAAGGAGGCCCACCGGCCGTCCACGACGCACCGCCCGATCGCGGCGGGCGCGTCCCCGGCGTGCGCTCCCGGGACCGTCGCGAACCACACCGAGGGCCCGCCGCCCAGGACCTTCAGGGCCACCTCGCTCACCCCTTTGCGCTGGTAGCGCGCGAGCCACGCCTCGTCGGCCGTGCGCGACAGCCGTACCGCCGCGGCCGCGGCCGGGTCCGCCCGGTCGGCGACCGGCGCGAGCGCCCCGGTCCACAGCTCGGCGCTCACCTCGCGCGTCCAGCCGCGCCGCTCCAGCTCCGCGCCCAGCAGTTCCTGCGTGCCCTCGGCACCGGTGGCGGTCTGCACGTACGCGGGCAGGCCGCGCTCCCGGTACCAGCGTCGTACGGCGGCCAGGGCCGCGTCGAGCGGAAGGCCGGGATCGCCCAGCGGCAGCACGGAATTGGCGCGGCGGGTGAAGCCGGAGGCCGCCCGCAGCTCCCAGTCGCCGAGCGGCTCGCTCTCCACCGGCTGCCAGGCGCGGGCCGCGGCGCGCGCCAGCTCGGGGTAGGAGGCGGCGGGTCCCCGGCGGCGGGCCGGGGCCGGGGGAACCACCTTCCCGGCCACCATGGAGGACTCCGCGACACGCACGGTTTCACCGCTCTTGCGTGTGATCAGCAGCACACCATTGTCCCATGATGTGAGAACTCCGACCGTGTCGGTGAACTTCTCACCCGTTCCCCGAGGTTCGCTCAAGCGCCGCACGGAGACCCGTTTGCCCACGTCAGCAGCGGTGATACGGACCACCGGCGGCCCTGTCGCCCAGATTTCCACAGGTCAGTTCACCCCTCCTGTATGGATCATGCCCCGGAACGGAGATACTAGGGGCGGGCATCGACGACGCCGCGCTCCCGCGCGCCAGGCGGCGGAGCCTGTGGAGGCCCGCCAGCGCCCTATCGAGGAGGAACGACAGCGTGACCTACGTCATCGCGCAGCCTTGTGTCGACGTGAAGGACAAGGCGTGCATCGAGGAGTGCCCGGTCGACTGCATCTACGAGGGCCAGCGGTCCTTGTACATCCACCCGGACGAATGCGTCGACTGTGGTGCCTGTGAGCCGGTCTGCCCGGTCGAGGCGATCTTCTACGAGGACGACGTTCCGGAGGAGTGGAAGGACTACTACAAGGCCAACGTCGAGTTCTTCGACGAGCTGGGCTCCCCCGGCGGCGCCAGCAAGCTGGGCCTGATCGAGCGTGACCACCCGTTCGTCGCCGCGCTGCCGCCGCAGGCCGAGTAACCGTCCGGTGGCCCTGCCGCCCCGGTCCCGTACGGTCTGACCGCCCCGAGCGTGTCGGCGGCCGTGCGGGACCGCGGCGTTTCCCGCACCAGAAAGCGAGCCTGATCCCGTGTCCGCAGTCTCCGACCGCCTTCCGGCCTTCCCCTGGGACAAGCTGGAGCCGTACAAGAAGACGGCCGCCGCCCACCCGGACGGCATCGTCGACCTGTCGGTCGGCACCCCGGTCGACCCGGTCCCCGAGCTGATCCAGAAGGCGCTTGTCGCCGCGGCCGACTCGCCGGGCTATCCGACGGTCTGGGGCACGCCCGAACTGCGCGACGCGATCACCGGCTGGGTCGAGCGCCGCCTCGGCGCGCGCGGGATCACCCACCGGCACGTGCTGCCGATCGTCGGCTCCAAGGAACTGGTCGCCTGGCTCCCCACCCAGCTGGGCCTCGGCCCCGGCGACAAGGTCGCCTTCCCGCGCCTGGCCTACCCGACGTACGAGGTCGGCGCCCGGCTGGCCCGCGCGGAGTACGTGGCCTACGACGAGCCGACCGAGCTGGACCCGGCGGGCCTGAAGCTGCTGTGGCTGAACTCGCCCTCCAACCCCACCGGCAAGGTGCTGGGCAAGGAGGAGCTGACCCGGACCCTCGCCTGGGCCCGCGAGCACGGCATCCTGGTCGTCTCCGACGAGTGCTACCTGGAGCTGGGCTGGGAGGCCGAGCCGGTCTCGGTGCTGCACCCCGAGGTGAACGGCGGCTCCCACGACGGCATCGTCGCCGTCCACTCCCTTTCCAAGCGCTCCAACCTGGCGGGCTACCGCGCCGCGTTCCTCGCGGGCGACCCGGCGGTCCTCGGCCCGCTGCTGGAGATCCGCAAGCACGGCGGCATGATGACCTCGGCGCCGACCCAGGCGGCGGTCGTGGCGGCGCTGGGCGACGACGTCCACGTCCACCGGCAGCGCGAGCGCTACGCCGCCCGCCGCGCCGCCCTGCGCACGGCCCTGCTCGGCCACGGCTTCCGCATCGAGCACAGCGAGGCCAGCCTGTACCTGTGGGCGACCCGCGACGAGTCCTGCTGGGACACGGTGGCGCACCTGGCCGGTCTCGGCATCCTGGTCGCCCCCGGGGACTTCTACGGCCCGGCCGGCGACCGCTTCGTCCGGGTGGCCTTCACGGCGACCGACGAGCGGGTGGCGGCGGCCGTCGCCCGCCTCTGACCCGCCCGCAGGCGCGTACGAAGGCCAGGGACGGCGGCGTACGACGGCGAAGGGGCCCGGGAGGATTCCCGGGCCCCTTCGCCGTCGCCGTGTGCACGCACGGCTGGTGCATGACGTGGGAGCGGGCGCTGCGGCCGGTGCTCAGCCGCCCAGCGGCAGGCCCTGCACCGGCAGGCCCTGGGTGGGCAGCCCGCCCTGGGTCGCGGTCTTCGCGGTGTCGCCGAGGAGGCCGCCCGTGGTCCCGGCCGCGTCGCCCGCCGCCTTCTGCGCCACCGGCGTCGTCTTCTTCACCAGGCCGCCGCCGGTCCTGCCCGCGGCGGGCACCGCCTGCTTGACCACCTTGCCGCCGGTGTCGCCCGCGACCCCGGTGACGTGCTGCGCCGCGCCGTCCACGGTGTTGCCGACGCTCGCCGCGTCCAGGGCGGTGAGGCCGCCCAGGTTCGGGGTGGCCGGCAGCTGGGGCGCGGCACCGGCGGAGCCGGCCGCACCGACCCCGGCAGCCGCCCCGGCGGCGACGAGCAGCGCGGCGCGGGCGATACGGCGGGTCAGGGGGAGGGACATGTTGCTCCTTCGACGGGAGGGGAACCTTGAGGTGTCGGACCGGGCCGGGCGGTTCCCGGAGGCCGTGAAGCCCCCGGCGGGCCGGGCTCGGACGCAGTGACTACCGCTCGAAGCGCGCGAAGGTTGCGGCGGAACAACGTAAAGAGTTGGTAATGCGTCGCATTATCAGGTGTGGATAAAAACGGGCAAAGGCCGACTGCCCGGAACGGCTGCTGAATCCTTCCGGCACCGTCTCTCCAAGGGCTGTGGCGATCCGCCCGCCGACCCCGTGAAAAACCGCCCCGGCCGTCGCCCCGACGCCTCGCCCACCACCCGGGAGAGTGAAGATCCACGCGGCTCCCCACCACTGCGCACGGGCCCGCGCGCCGGACGGGAGGCGCTAACGGCCCGTCGTGATGCGGACCGTGGCCGCCGAGCCCGCCGAGCCCTCGGACCGGTCGCCGTTCTTCCCGTCCACCGCGCGCCACTCGCCCTCGGTCACCCCGGCGGTCCACTCCCGCCCGGCGTACGCCACCCGCTCGATGTGCAGCGCGGAGGCGTTGGCCACCGCCCAGTGCGCCAGTTGCCAGCCGCGCTCGGCGGTGCTGCGCCCGTCGCCGGAGCCGGTCCGCACCGGCAGCGTCACCGTGCGCCCGTCCGCGGCCGCCCCTGCGGCCGGTGCCGTGGGCGCGGGCGACGCGCCGCGGCCGCCGCCCGCCTCGGCCCCGGCCACCTGCACCACCTCGCGGCCGAAGTCCCGTACCAGCGCCGCCCGTACCGCGTCCGGACCCGTCGTCGGGCTGATGCCCGGCCTGCCCTGGCAGGTCAGCGTGGCCGCGGCCCGCCCGGTCAGGGCGGCCGAGAGCAGCGCCGCGTCCGGCTCGTGCCGGGCGTACGCCTCCGGGAAGCCGCTGCGCTGCACGCGCTGCGCCGCCACGGTCACCGGCAGCCGCTGATAGCCGTCCACCTTGTCCAGGTGCCGGTAGAACACCCCCGCCGAGTAGGCCGGGTCCATGATCTCCTTCGCCGTCCCCCAGCCCTGCGAGGGCCGTTGCTGGAACAGGCCGAGCGAGTCCCGGTCACCGTGGTCCAGATTGCGCAGGTCCGACTCCTGGAGGGCGGTCGCCAGCGCGATCGTCACGGCCCGCTCGGGCATGCCGCGCCCGGTGCCGACGGCCGCGATGGTCGCCGCGTTCACCGCCTGCTCCGGGGTGAACTCGTAGGACCCGCCGTCCCGTCCGGCCGCCACGACCTCGCAGCCGGGGCCCGTACCGCCGGTCAGATACTGCACCGTGAGATAGCCCGCGACCGCGAGCAGGACGCAGAGGGCCGCCCCCGACCTGAGGAGGCGGCCACGACGCTTCGGAGTGGGGGACGGCTCTGGCACGCGTACAAGGTACTGGAGACGGACACCGCCGCAGGAGCCGGTGACGGCGGACACGACGGCGCGTGGCCGGAGCCGGGCGCTAAGGTCGCAGGCATGGCCGATACCCCGCTTGACCTCACGCTGGACGCCGCGCGACTCACCGCGCAGCTCGTCGACTTCCCCTCGGAGAGCGGCACCGAGAAGCCGCTCGCCGACGCGATCGAGGCCGCGCTGCGCGCCCTGCCGCACCTGACGGTGGACCGCATGGGCAACAACGTCGTCGCCCGCACGCACCTCGGGCACGACCAGCGGGTGATCCTGGCCGGACACATCGACACCGTCCCGATCGCGGACAACGTGCCGTCCCGGCTGGACGAGGACGGCGTGCTCTGGGGCTGCGGCACCTGCGACATGAAGGCGGGCGTGGCCGTGCAACTGCGCATCGCCGCCACCGTCCCGGCCCCCAACCGCGACCTCACCTTCGTCTTCTACGACAACGAGGAGGTCGCCGCCGACCTGAACGGCCTCAAGCATGTCGCCGAGGCCCATCCGGACTGGCTGGCGGGCGACTTCGCGATCCTCCTGGAGCCGTCCGACGGCCAGGTCGAGGGCGGCTGCCAGGGCACCCTGCGCGTCCTGCTGAAGACCAAGGGCGAGCGGGCGCACTCCGCGCGCGGCTGGATGGGCGCCAACGCCGTCCACGCCGCCGCGCCCATCCTGCGCAAGCTCGCCGAGTACCGGCCCCGTTACCCGGTCATCGACGGCCTGGAGTACCGCGAGGGCCTCAACGCGGTCGGCATCTCGGGCGGAGTCGCGGGCAACGTGATCCCCGACGAGTGCGTCGTCACCGTCAACTTCCGCTACGCGCCCGACCGCAGCGAGGAGGAGGCCGTCGCCCATGTCCGCGAGGTCTTCGCGGACTGCGGCGTCGAGGAGTTCGTGATCGACGACCACAGCGGCGGCGCGCTGCCCGGTCTCGACCACCCGGCCGCCGCCGCCTTCATCGAGGCGGTCGGCGGCATCCCGCTGCCCAAGTACGGCTGGACCGACGTCTCCCGCTTCTCCGCGCTCGGCGTCCCCGCCGTCAACTACGGCCCCGGCAACCCGCACCTGGCGCACAAGCGGGACGAGCGGGTGGAGACCGCGAAGATCCTCACCGGCGAGGAGCGGCTGCGCGCCTGGCTGACGAGCTGACCTCGCGGCCACGGTCCGGACCCGCCGAGGTCCCCCGCCCGTAACCCGCCGAGATCTAGGGTGGGCGAGATCTAGGCTGGGGTGGAACGACCGCACGCGGAGGGAGCGCATATGCCTACAGGCAACCCCGAGGGCAAGAAGGTGCCACCGGAGGAGCAGCGCCTGGGACCGGTGCTCCGGCGCCGGGGGCAGGTCCAGGCCGGCACCACGGACCAGCGGCTGCTGGACGAGCGCGCCCCCACCGACTGGGTGCACACGGACCCGTGGCGGGTGCTGCGCATCCAGTCGGAGTTCATCGAGGGCTTCGGCACCCTGGCCGAGCTCCCGCCCGCGATCAGCGTCTTCGGCTCGGCCCGCACCCGGGTGGACTCGCCGGAGTACGAGGCCGGGGTGCGGCTGGGGCGCGGCCTGGTCGAGGCGGGCTTCGCGGTGATCACCGGCGGCGGTCCCGGCGCGATGGAGGCGGCGAACAAGGGCGCCTGCGAGGCCGGGGGCACCTCGGTCGGCCTGGGCATCGAGCTGCCCTTCGAGCAGGGGCTCAACCCCTACGTCGACATCGGCCTCAACTTCCGCTACTTCTTCGTCCGCAAGATGATGTTCGTGAAGTACGCGCAGGGCTTCGTGGTCCTGCCCGGCGGCCTCGGCACCCTGGACGAGCTCTTCGAGGCGCTCACCCTCGTCCAGACCCAGAAGGTCACCCGCTTCCCCATCGTCCTGTTCGGCACCGCCTACTGGGGCGGCCTGGTCGACTGGCTGACCCACACCCTCATCGCCGAGGGCAAGGCCGCCGAGGCGGACCTGACCCTCTTCCACGTCACGGACGACGTGGAGGAGGCCGTGGCCCTGATGTCGAAGGAAGCGGGCAAGTAGCGAGGCGGCGAGGCGGCCCGGCGGCGGGCAGCGGGCCGTGCGGAGGGCGGCGCGGGCGCGGGAAGGACCGGTCCTACGCCAGTCCCCGCCGGGCCACGGCGGGCTCCCGGTGCCCCGCGACGGCCGCCACCATGTCCACCACCTGCCGCGTCTCGGCGACCTCGTGCACCCGGTAGACCTGCGCCCCGAGCCACGCCGAGACCGCCGTGGTGGCCAGCGTGCCCACCACCCGCTCCTTGACCGGCCGGTCCAGCGTCTCCCCGACGAAGTCCTTGTTGGACAGCGACACCAGCACCGGCCACCCGGTGGCGACCATCTCGCCCAGCCGACGCGTCGCCTCCAGGCTGTGCCGCGTGTTCTTCCCGAAGTCGTGCCCGGGATCGATCAGCACCGACTCCCGCGGCACCCCGAGCGCCACCGCGCGCTCGGCCAGCCCCACGGTCACCTCCAGGATGTCGGCCATCACGTCGTCGTACTCCACCCGGTGCGGCCGGGTCCGCGGCCGGGCGCCGCCCGCGTGCGTGCACACCAGGCCCACCCGGTGGCGCGCGGCGACCTCCGCGAGCCGCGGGTCCACCCCGCCCCACGCGTCGTTCAGCAGGTCCGCGCCCGCCTCGCACACCGCCTCGCCGACCTCGGCCCGCCAGGTGTCCACGCTGATGACCACGTCCGGGAAGCGCCGCCGCACCTCGGCGACGAAGCCGACGGTGCGCCGCGCCTCCTCCTCGGCCGTCACCTCCTCGCCGGGGCCCGCCTTCACCCCGCCGATGTCGACGATCGCCGCGCCCTCGGCCACGGCCTGTTCCACGCGCGCGAGGGCGGGCTCGTCGCGGAACGTCGCCCCCTGGTCGTAGAAGGAGTCCGGGGTACGGTTGACGATCGCCATGATCACCGGCTCGTGCGTGTCGAATTCACGCCTGCCCAGCCTGAGCATCCCCTGTGACCTCTTCTCCCACGTCGCGGTCTTCGGCCGCCTGCGACCCTAACTGTCGGCGTCGCATGGCACGATCGGACCCTGGCACGAACGCCAGACTCCAGATGGCACCAGATCCAGCTCCAGACCCAGACTCCGGACTCCGTGGGGACCTCAGCGATGGTTATGTTCTTGTTCCTCGTCGTCGCGCTGGCGGTCGTGGTCGCCGCGGTGACCCTCGCGGTGGTGGGCGGCGGGGGCACCGGCCCGCTGCCCGAGGCCGTCCCCGACCGGCTGCACGACCCGCTGCCGGAGGACCGCCCGGTGGGCCCGGCCGATGTGGAGCAGCTGCGCCTGCCGCTCGCCGTGCGCGGCTACCGGATGGCCGACGTGGACGACGCGCTCGACCGGCTCGGCGCCGAGATCGCCGAGCGCGACGCCCGGATCGCCGACCTGGAGTCGGCCCTGGAGACCGCCCTGGCCGGGGCCCGCGACACCGGGGTCCGCGACACCGGGGCGCGGGTGCACCTGACCAAGCCCGGACCGGAGGACGAGCAGTGACCGAGGAAGCGGTGGAGAGCCCGGCGGCCGGGAGCCCGGTGCCGGAGAGCCCGGTGGCCGAGGCGGCGACGGCCGGCGCCGCCGTCGCGGGTCCGGACGGCGCCCGGCGCTGCCCGTGGGCGCTGTCGGCGCCCGAGTACGTGGCGTACCACGACGAGGAGTGGGGCCGGCCCGTCCACGGCGACGACGCCCTCTTCGAACGCCTCAGCCTGGAGGCCTTCCAGTCCGGCCTGTCGTGGATCACCATCCTGCGCCGCCGTCCCGGCTTCCGCGCGGCCTTCGCCGGCTTCAGGATCTCCGCGGTGGCGGAGTTCACCGACGCCGACCGCGAGCGCCTGCTCGCCGACGCCGGGATCATCCGCAACCGCGCCAAGATCGACGCGACCCTCGCCAACGCGCGCGAGCTGGCCGCGTGGTCCCCGGGCGAGCTGGACGCCCTCATCTGGTCCCACGCCCCCGCCCAGGCCGCCCGTACGGCCCCGGGGACCCTCGCCGACGTCCCGGCCGTCACCCCCGAGTCCACGGCCCTGTCCAAGGCGCTGAAGAAGCGCGGCCTGCGCTTCGTGGGCCCGACGACGGCCTATGCCCTGATGCAGGCGTGCGGACTGGTCGACGACCACCTCGCGGACTGCGTGGCCCGCCGCCCCTGACCGACTCTGCCGCCCTTCCGCCCCGCCCCCCGGCTCGCGGCCGGCGGCCGGGGGAGGGGCGGCGGGCGGCGGCGCGCCGTGCCCGGTCAGCGGCCCAGGTACACCGGCTTCTCCTTGGCGACGAACGCCCGTACGGCGATGGCGTGGTCCTCGGACTGTCCCGCGCGCGTCTGGAGCTCGTCCTCCTTCTCCAGGGTCTGCGCCAGGGAGTGCGTCAGGCCGAAGGCCACCGACTCCTTGATCGCCGCGTACGCCAGCGTCGGCCCGGCGGCCAGCTTCCGCGCGGTCTTCTCGGCCTCGGCGCGCAGCTCGGCCGCCGGGACGACCCGGTGGGCGATGCCCAGTTCGGCGGCCTCCTGGGCGGTGAGGGTGCGCGGGAAGAGCAGCAGGTCGGTGGCGCGGCTCGCGCCCACCGCGCGCGGCAGCGTCCAGGAGAGGCCGGAGTCCGCGCTGAGCGCGACGCCCGCGAAGGACGTGTTGAAGGACGCCGTGTCGGCCACGATCCGGTGGTCGGCGGCGAGCGCGAAGCCGAAGCCCGCCCCGGCGGCGACGCCGTTCACCGCGGCGACGACGGGCTTGGCGGCACCGGCCAGCGCCCGCACGATCGGGTTGTAGTGCTCCCCTACGGTGCTCATCGTCCGCCCCGACCCGCTCTCCCGGTCGGCGTTCAGCAGCCCGATGTGCTCCTTGAGGTCCTGGCCCACGCAGAACGCCCGGTCCCCGGCCGCGGTCAGCAGCACCGCCCGTACGGCGTCGTCGGCCGCGGCGGACTCGGCGGCCTCCCGGAGGGCGACCTTGGTGGCGATGTCGAGCGCGTTCATCGCCTCGGGGCGGTTCAGGGTGATCGTCGCGAGTCCGTCGCTCACTGTGTAGAGCACGGTGTCGGCCATGGGACTTCCCCTCCGGTGTCGGCTCCGACGTACCGTTCGGTACGTCCTGTGTCCGAGGGACAGCATGACGGAGATCACCGGCCGGAGCGGGCGGTGGACGTGTGACCTGCGTCAAAGAAATCCGGCGGCCGGGCCGCCGGGAGACCCGGGAGAGGGAGCGCAGTATCGCAGCCACATCCCCGAATTGAGTGGTTTTGCTCGCGCGCGTTGCCCAAGCGATGCCGACTGATGTTGGTCATCGGGTCCTGAGATGCGGGATAATGGCTGGGAAGCAATGTGTTCGATGCCGGTGCCGTGTGTGCTGCACCGTTCCGGGAGTGGACCGCGCGCGTGCCCTTCGGTGCGCCGTCGGCTTTGACGATGAGCTGGGTTTCAGGAAGGGGAACGAGCATGGCGGCCATGAAGCCGCGGACGGGTGATGGCCCGCTCGAGGTGACCAAGGAGGGGCGGGGCATCGTCATGCGAGTTCCGCTCGAAGGCGGCGGTCGGCTCGTCGTCGAGCTGACCCCTGACGAGGCCGACGCGCTCGGCGACGCCCTCAAGAAGGTCGTCGGCTGACGCGCGAGCGGATCACAGCCTTTTCGGTGACCCCGGTACCGCACGCGGTACCGGGGTCGCTGTTCTCCGGGTTCTGCCGCCCGGCGTGCTCCCGTCCGGCGCGGTGGCCCGGCGGACGCTTCAGCGTTTGACCGCGCACAGCAGGCCGTCGCCCACCGGCAGCAGCGACGGCACCAGGTCGGCGCTCTCGCGCACGGTGCGCAGCAGTTCGCGCAGCCGTACGACCTCGGCGGGCTGCGGCCCCGAGTCCACCGTCCGGCCGTGTGCGAACACGCCTTCGAAGACGACCAGTCCGCCCGGCCGCAGCAGCCGCAACGATTCGGCGAGATAGTCGGGGAACTCCTGCCGGTCGCCGTCGCAGAAGACCAGGTCGTACCCGGCGTCCGCGAGCCGCGGCAGGACCTCCAGGGCGCGGCCAGGGATGAAGCGGGCGCGGTTGCTGGCGAAGCCGGCGGCGCGGAACGCCTGCCGGGCGAACTGCTGGAGCTCCGGCTCGGGGTCGACCGTGGTCAGCACCCCGTCCGGGCGCATGCCGTACAGGAGGTGGATGCCGGAGACGCCGGTGCCGGTCCCGATCTCCGCGACCGCCTTCGCGTCCACGGTGGCGGCGAGCAACCGCAGCGCCGCGCCCGCGGCGGGGGTCACCGAGCGCACTCCTGCCTCGCCTGCCCGCTCCCGGGCCCAGCGCAGAGCGTCGTCCTCGGCGACATAGGCGTCGGCGAACGCCCAGCTCGTCTGCCGGTTGCCGGTAATGACCCTCTCCTGTCCCCTGGATGCCTGGGCGTGACTGTATCCGTTGGGGCCGGGAACCCGCAGATGGGACCGGTCGTTTGAAGGGGTGGGGAAGCACCGGGGGACGTGACCGGAGTCCGGACGGGGGGTATGGGATGGAACGGGACGGCGAGCAAGTGCTGACGCAGCCGCATCAGCCGTGGCAGTGCGTGTCAAATTCAAGTAAAACCGCTTATCCGGAGCTAACGGGCGAGGTGGTTATGGTAGGGGCTCCACTGGACACCACCAGAGCCGACAGGGGAGGTGCGGCTTCGCCTGTGGATCGGGGAGGAGTGCTCCGGCGCTTTCTCGGATCGGCGGGCAGGCCGAAATCCGTGAACGACACCGCAGCTGACCGTACCCACGCCGAGGGCACCGCCCCGGCCGCGACCGCGACCTTCTCCAGCGACGCGGACGGGCAGGCGTGGACTCCGCCCACCTGGGAGGAGATCGTCAGCACCCACAGCGGTCGTGTCTACCGCCTGGCCTACCGCCTCACCGGCAACCAGCACGACGCCGAGGACCTCACCCAGGAGGTCTTCGTCCGCGTCTTCCGCTCCCTGTCGACCTACACGCCGGGCACCTTCGAGGGCTGGCTGCACCGCATCACGACCAACCTCTTCCTGGACATGGTCCGCCGCAAGCAGCGCATCCGCTTCGACGCGCTCGGCGACGACGCGGCCGAGCGCCTGGCCAGCAAGGAGCCCACCCCGCAGCAGCTCTTCAACGACGCGCACTTCGACGCCGACGTCCAGCAGGCCCTGGACACGCTGGCGCCCGAGTTCCGCGCCGCGGTCGTCCTGTGCGACATCGAGGGGCTGTCCTACGAGGAGATCGCCGCGACCCTCGGCGTCAAGCTCGGCACGGTGCGCTCCCGTATCCACCGCGGCCGTTCACAGCTCCGCAAGGCCCTGGCGCACCGTTCGCCCGAGGCCCGGCAGGCCGAGCGGCGCCGCTTCGTGCCCCGCGTCGCCGCGCTGGGAGGAGGGGGCGCGACCGCGTGAGTGGTTCCCGATCCAACCCCGCCGCGAGGGGGCTCGCGGAACAGCATCTGGGAGACCGACTCTCCGCCCTGGTGGACGGAGAGCTCGGTCATGAGACGCGTGAGCGCGTCCTGGCGCACGTGGCCACCTGCCCGAAGTGCAAGGCGGAGGTCGACGCACAGCGCCGTCTGAAGAACGTCTTCGCGGAGTCGGCCCCGCCGCCGCCCTCCGAGAGCTTCCTGGCCCGCCTCCAGGGGCTGCCCGGCGGCGACCCCGGCTCCGGCTCACCGCTGGGCGGTGCGGGGTTCCCGGGCGGCTTCCCGGCGTTCCCCGCAGGCTCAGGGGACACCGGCGGCACCGGGGGCACCGGGGACCCCGGCATGTTCGGCGCCCGGCGCGGCGAGCAGTTCGCGTTCGGGTATGGACCGGCCGGACCGTATCCGGTCGAGCCCGTGCCGGAGCGGTCGGAAGGCTTCCGGATCCATCACGTCAACCGTCCCGACAACGAGCGGTCGGCCTCGCGCGGACGCCGGTTCGCGTTCGTCGCCGCCGGGGCGGTGTCGCTGGCCGCGGTCGCCCTCGGCGGTGTGACCACCGGAGCGGCGGGCGACACGGCGGCGGAGACCCGCGGCGGCGCGGGAGCGGGCAGCAATGTCACCCCGGCGCGCTCGGCGGGCACGGGCATCGCCACGGCGTCCGAGGCGTCCCGGCGCCGGAACACGGCCGGGGCCCTGCCCGTGCAGCGCTCGACCGGCACGGCACCGCCGGCGCCGACCTCGCTGTCCGCGCCGCTGCTGCCCGGCGTGCCCACCCCGGCCGCCGCACCGGCGGCGGACGCGGCGGCGCGCCCGCTGCCGCCGACACCGGTGGTCGCCGCCGGGGCCGCGCTGATGTCCCCGCTGATACGCCCGCTCGGCACCCGGCCGCTGATCTCCCTGACGTGGTCGGCGGACCCGCAGCTCACGACAGCCGGTCTGCTCACCGCGCCCTCCCCCGGCCCGACGCCCGAACCACCGTCGGCCGCCACCTCCCATCTGGCGCCCTGACCGGCGCCGGCCGGGCACTGCGCGGTGGCCCGTGAACCTGGTTGAATCCAGGAGGGCGCGCCCCTGACATCCGTCGGGGCGCGCAGTCGACGAAGCGCGGCCACCGCCGACGAGCCGGGCCGCGGGCACCTGCCGGGGAGCACATGAACGAGGGCAAGCCCACCAGACCCACCCGCCCGAGATGGTGGAGCCGCCCCCGGCCGCCCGCGCCCACGGACGACACGGTCGGCACTGCGCCCGTCCCGGACACCACCACGGACGACGAGGGCGACTTCCACCTCGCCCGCCCCGCCCGGTCCCCGGATCCGCAGAACCGGAGCACACCACAGCCGGGGGACCGGCCCGAGGACCGGCATGAGGACCAGCCCGAGGACCAGCCCGGGGACCGGCCCGGGGGCCACACGGACGCGGCTGCGCCCGCAGCCGCTGCTGGGTACGCCCCGGTGCCCGTTCCCCGGGATGCCCTCGCCGGTGGTCCCGAGCGCGCCTCTGCGCCCGGCCCTGGGCCTGCCCCGGAAGCCGCTGCCGCTCCCGCTGCCGCTCCCGCTGCCGCTCCCGCTGCCGCTCCCGCTCCCGCTCCCGAGTACGGCTCCCTGCCCGCTTCGGGGCCCGGCTCCGCCGACGGTTCCGCGTCCGTGTCCGGCTCCGCCGGGCCCGTGGCGGCGGCGCTCGACGCCGAGCGGCGCAGGCCGCTGCACGCCCCCGACCCCTACGGCACCCCGCCGTACGGCCAGCCCGGACCCTGGGCGCCCGCGCCCCCGTTCCAGCACCCCGCCGTGGCACCGGCCGCCTCGGGTGCGGCGCCCGCTCCGGCCCCCGCCGACCCGCTCGGCCCCCCGGCAGCGGCACCCGTACCGCCCGCGCCCATGGCGTCCGGCGAGCAGCCCGCCGAGCCCGGCGCCGCACCGGCCGCCCCCGCCCCGGCACCCCTGGCAGCCCACGGCGGCGCCCCCCTGCCCGGCGCCGGGGACCCCCCGCCATTCCCGGCCCAGGCGTTCCCGCCGCCGCCCCCGCCCCCGCACGCCCCCGCGCACCTCCCTGCCCCCGCCGCTCCCGTCGTTCCCCTGGACCCCTGGCAGCGTTACGACCCCTGGGCCGCGCGGCCCCTCGCCGGACCGCTCCAGGAGAGCGGGGCCGGGGTCGTCGGCGCCGAGCAGCGGCGCAGGCGGGTCCGGCGGGCGCTGGTCGGCGGGGCCGTGGCGCTGGCGCTCGTGGCCGGCGGGATCGGCGGCGTCGTGGGGGCGTACCTGGAACGCAACGGCGGCATCGGGACCGTGACGCTGCCGCAGGCCGGGAAGGAGCCCGCCGGCCGCGCCCCGGACAGCGTCGCCGGGATCGCCGCCCGCGCCCTGCCCGGCGTCGTGACACTGCACGTGTCCGGCTCGGACGAGCAGGGCACCGGCACCGGCTTCGTGCTCGACGGCCGCGGCCACATCCTCACCAACAACCACGTCGTCGGGCCCGCGGCCGCCGGCGGTGAGATATCGGTGACCTTCAGCGGCGGCCAGACCGCGCGCGGCACGATCGTCGGCCGCGACACCGGCTACGACCTCGCCGTGGTGCGGGTGCGCGGAGTGCGCGGGCTGACCCCGATGCCG
Organism: Streptomyces sp. PsTaAH-124; assembly: GCF_000373685.1. Lineage (NCBI taxonomy): Bacteria > Bacillati > Actinomycetota > Actinomycetes > Kitasatosporales > Streptomycetaceae > Streptomyces > Streptomyces sp. PsTaAH-124. The sequence goes on from NZ_KB892208.1 coordinate 53,619, forward strand.
CTGGGCAACTCCGACAACGTACGGGTGGGCGACCCGGTCGTCGCGATCGGCGCCCCGTTCGACCTGGCCAACACGGTCACCTCCGGCATCATCAGCGCCAAGGAGCGGCCCATCACGGCCGGTGGCGAGAAGGGCGACGGGAGCGACGTGTCGTACGTCGACGCGCTCCAGACCGACGCGCCCATCAACCCCGGCAACTCCGGCGGCCCGCTGCTGGACTCCCGGGGCCGGGTGGTGGGCATCAATTCGGCCATTCGCTCCGCCGACTCCGGGTCCGATGCGCAGACGGGCCAGGCCGGATCCATCGGGCTCGGCTTCGCCATACCGGTCAACCAGGCCAAGCGGGTGGCCGAGGAACTGATCAACACCGGCCGGGCCAGCCACCCGGTGATCGGCGTCACGCTGGACATGGCCTACGAGGGCGACGGCGCCAAGGTCGGCGAGCGGGCGAGCGGCGGCGGTTCCCCGGTCACCCCGGGCGGCCCCGGCGCCGCGGCGGGCATCCGGGCCGGTGACGTCGTCACCGCGGTGGACGGCGTGCGCGTCCACTCGGGTGAGGAACTGATCGTCCGCACCCGCGCCCACCGCCCCGGCGACCGGCTGGAGCTGACCGTCGAGCGGGGCGGCAAGCAGCGCAGGATCTCCCTGGTGCTCGGCTCCTCGGACAGTGGGTGACGGGCCCTCACCGGCGGCCCGCACGGCCCGCGCCGCGCCCCCGGAGCGCGCCGCCCGCCGCGCCCCGAGGCGACGCGGACGTTCCAGAAGGCGGACAAGCCGGAAAACTGGCCGTGTACACGGGCCCCGACACCTCGGGGCAGTACCGGTCGGACACCTCGGCCGGGTACCGTGGATCCGGCCCGGACCCCGGATAGACCCGCTCAGACCGGACCACCCGAGGGCCGAGGACCACGGACATCGCAAGGAGCTTCAGGTGTTCAACGACATAGGACTGCCCGAGCTGGCGACGCTCATCGTCCTGGCCATGCTCGTGTTCGGTCCGGACAAGCTCCCGAAGATGATCCAGGACGTGGTGCGCACGATCCGGAAGATCCGGGAGTTCTCGGAGAGCGCCAAGCAGGACATCCGCAAGGAGCTGGGCCCGGAGTTCAAGGACTTCGAGTTCGAGGACCTCAACCCCAAGACGTTCATCCGCAAGCAGCTGGACAACGACGACCTGGGGCTCAAGGAGATCCGCAACGGCTTCGACCTGAAGAAGGAGATGGCCGAGGTCACGGACGCGGTGAACGGCCGCGACTCCGACGACGAGGCGGTCTCCGTACCGGCGGCGTCCTCGTCCGCCCCCTCCTCCGCGGGGGCGTCCGGCGGCCGGATCGACATGACCAAGAAGCCGGAGAGCGCCGAGCGGGACGACCGCCCGCCCTTCGACGCCGACGCCACCTGAGCGCCACCGTCCTGCCGCGTACCGTCCCGCCGCGTCCGCCGCGCGCGTCACTCCTTCTCAGTGATCCCGTCTGCGCCAGGCGGCCCGATCCCGCCGCCTGCGCGGGCCACGCCCCGGGCGCGTTCCCGGCGCCCCGGTGCGGGGTGGATATGCTGCCGAGTTGTTGTGCGGACCGGACGAGTACGCCCGAAGGGGGGCGGGCCGCGCCGGTCCGACGAGAGCGAGGAGGCGTCCGGGCACATGGAGACGACAAGTAGGGCGGTCGCGCAGGCACCGGCCGCGGAGGGCGGAAGACCACTGCCCTCCGCCCGGCGCACGGTCGACGGCTACCTGCTGGCGCCCTTCCCGTGGTACGGCCTCGACGAGGCCTTCACGGGACAGCGCTGGCTGCTTCAGGTCGGCACCTCGGCCGACGGCTCGGTGGAACACGGTTCCCTCGGGCACGGTGACGAACCCTCGGTGCGCAACGAGTTCGTGTCCGGCTCTCCGGACGACCCCCGGGAGAAGTTCGCGGTCGTCGTCACCGTCGCCGCCAGCCCCGAGCGGCGGCTCGCCGACGGCACCGGCCAGCTGGAGGCCACCTCCGTCTCCTCGGCGGCCTGGCTCGCCGGGGTCGGCCTGCTGTCGGTCACCTGGCCCATGCAGATGGACCACGCGCTGCGCGACGACTGGCTGGACCAGCAGACCGAGACGGCGTGGGAGCTCGCCGACGACCTGTCCGGGCCGGACTGGTCGACGCTGTCGCTGCCCGTGGACGGCGTGCCGACCTCGTTCCACTACCGCGAGTCCGAGTTCGGCTGGGTGCTCGCCGGATCGGCCCCGCAGGGCGTGCACGTGGGGGCGTACGGCCGGGGGATGAGCGCCTACGGGCTGGGCTTCTCCGTGGTCCAGGACATCACCGCGTACGCCTGACCCGCCCGCCCGCCGCGCATCCGTGCCGGGCCGGGTGCGCCGGGTACGCCGGGTACGACGACGAGGGGCGCCGTCCGCGCGGACGGCGCCCCTCGTCGTCGTACCAGATCGGCGTACGGGATCGCCGTACAGGAGTGCGGCGGTGCCTCAGAACTTGTTCTTCGGCGTGATGCCCAGGGAGAGCCCCGACAGGCCCCGCTGGCGGCCGCCGAGCTTGCCCGCGATGGCGCGCAGGGCCGAGCCCGCCGGGGAGTCCGGGTCGGTCAGGACGACCGGCTTGCCCTCGTCGCCGCCCTCGCGCAGCCGGACGTCGATCGGGATGGAGCCGAGCACCGGCACCGTGGCGCCGGTGGTGCGGGTCAGGCCGTCGGCGACGAGCTGACCGCCGCCGGTGCCGAACACGTCGACCATCTCGCCGCAGTGCGGGCAGGGCAGCCCCGACATGTTCTCGACGACACCGACGATCTTCTGGTGGGTCTGCACGGCGATCGAGCCCGCCCGCTCGGCCACCTCGGCGGCGGCCTGCTGAGGCGTCGTCACCACCAGGATCTCGGCGTTCGGCACGAGCTGGGCGACGGAGATAGCGATGTCGCCGGTGCCGGGCGGCAGATCGAGCAGCAGCACGTCCAGGTCGCCCCAGTACACGTCCGCCAGGAACTGCTGGAGCGCGCGGTGCAGCATCGGGCCGCGCCAGACGACCGGCGCGTTGCCCGGGGTGAACATGCCGATGGAGATGACCTTCACGCCGTTCGCCGACGGCGGCATGATCATGTTCTCGACCTGGGTGGGACGGCCGTCCGCACCCAGCATGCGCGGCACGCTGTGGCCGTAGATGTCGGCGTCGACCACGCCCACCTTCAGGCCGTCGGCGGCCATCGACGCCGCCAGGTTCACCGTCACCGAGGACTTGCCGACGCCGCCCTTGCCGGAGGCGACCGCGTAGACCCGGGTCAGATTGCCGGGCCTGGCGAAGGGGACCTCGCGCTCGGTCTGGCCGCCGCGCAGGGCGCTCGCCAGCTCCTTGCGCTGCTCGTCGCTCATCACGTCCAGCGACACGTCGACCCGGGTGACCCCCTCGACCCGCGCGACCGCGTCGGTCACGCGCTGGGTGATCGTCTCGCGCATCGGGCAGCCGGAGACCGTCAGGTACACGGTGACCGCGACCGCGCCGTCCGCGCCGATCTCCACCGATTTGACCATGCCCAGTTCGGTGATGGGTCGGTGGATCTCGGGGTCGTCAACCGTCGCCAGCGCGGCGCGCACCGCGTCTTCCGTAGCCATAAGGACGATGGTACGGCGCCCGGCCGCGGCCCAGGGACCCCCGTCAGCGGTCGTCCATGTCACGTCCGCGCGGGTGATCCGCCGGGAATACCCCGGGCCGTTCCGGCCCGTCCCCGGCGCCGCCGCGGTCCAGTTCCCTGACCAGTCTCTCCTCCAGTTCCTTGCCGAGGTCCTGGAGCTCGGAGCGGATCCAGTCGCGGGTCGCCACCTCGCCCAGACCCATCCGCAGCGCGGCGATCTCCCGGGTCAGATACTCGGTGTCGGCGATCGACCGCTCGTTCTGCTTGCGGTCCTGTTCGAGGTTGACCCGGTCCCGGTCGTCCTGCCGGTTCTGCGCCAGCAGGATCAGCGGGGCGGCGTAGGACGCCTGGAGGGACAGCGCCAGCGTCAGGAAGATGAACGGATACTCGTCGAAGCGCAGCCGGTGCGGCACGGACACGTTCCAGACCACCCAGAGGATGATCACCACCGTCATCCAGACGATGAACCGTCCGGTGCCCAGGAACCGCGCGATGCGCTCGGACAGGCGGCCGAAGGCGTCCGGGTCCCACTCGGGCAGCAGCCGCCGCCGCAGCGGGCGCGGCTGGTCGAGCCGGGCCCGCGCCCGGCCGGCGGCGGTGGCCCCGGCCGGGGGCCGCTCGCGGGTGCTCTCTCGCTCAGCCGCCATGCCCGCCTGCCCCCACGCCCTCGTCCGTGCCCCCGGCGGTCCCGGCCGCCGCCCCGGTCCCGTCGTCCAGGTGGAACTCCGTCTCCCGCCAGTCGTCCGGCAGCATGTGGTCCAGCACGTCGTCCACGGTGACCGCGCCCAGCAGCGACCCGGCCTCGTCCACCACGGGCGCCGCGACCATGTCGTAGGTCGCGAAGAACCCGGCCACCACCGGCAGCTCGGCGTCCGGGGAGAGCGCCTGGAGGTCGTCGTCCAGGATCGAGCTGACGAGCGTGTACGGCGGGTCGCGCAGCAGCCGCTGGAAGTGGACCGTGCCCAGGTACTTGCCGGTCGGCGTCTCGTCGGGCGGCCGGCAGACGTACACCTGGGCGGCGAGCGCGGGGGACAGGTCCGGGTTGCGGACCCGGGCGAGCGCGTCGGCGACGGTCGCGTCCGGCCGCAGCACGATCGGCTCGGTCGTCATCAGGCCGCCCGCGGTGTGCTCCTCGTACGACATCAGGCGCCGCATCTCGGCGGCGTCGGCCGGCTGCATCAGACCGAGCAGCCGCTCCTGCTCCGCCTCGGGCAGTTCGGCGAGCAGGTCGGCGGCGTCGTCGGGGTCCATCGCCTCCAGCACGTCGGCGGCGCGCTCGCCCTTCAGCTTGCCCAGGATCTCGATCTGGTCGTCCTCCGGCAGCTCCTCCAGGACGTCGGCGAGCCGGTCGTCGTCCAGGGCGGCGGCGACCTCAGCGCGCCGCTTGGGGGACAGGTGGTGGAGCACGTTGGCGAGGTCGGCGGGGCGCAGCTGCTCGAAGGTGGCGAGCAGGTTCTCGGCGCCCTGCCCGTGCTCCTCCAGGGAGAAGCCGGTGACCGCCGACCACTCCACGGTCAGCGTCTCGCCCCTGCTGCGCCGGAAGGCGCCGCCCTTGCGGCCCTTGCGCACGAAGATCCGGTCGATCTCCCAGTCCCGCCGGGCGGGCAGCTGGTGCACCGACAGGTCCAGCACGGTGGCCTCCTCGCCGCTCTCCACGAGCGTGACGCGGCGGTCCAGCAGCTCGCCGAAGACGAGCCGCTCGGTGGGCCGCTGCTCGAAGCGCCGGACGTTGAGCACGCCGGTGGTGATGACCTGGCCGGACTCGATGCTGGTGATCCGGGTCATGGGCAGGAAGATGCGGCGCCGGGTGGAGAGTTCGACGACCAGGCCGAGCACCCGGGGCGGCTTGCGGCCGACCCGCAGCATGACGACCAGATCGCGTACGCGTCCCACCTGGTCGCCCGACGGGTCGAAGGCGGCGACACCGGCGAGGTGCGACACGAAGATCCGGGGGGCGCCCGCTGCCATGACCGTGCCTCCTTCCTGGCGTCTTCCTGTCGTGCCGTTGCTGTCGTGCCGGGTGTGCCCGGTGTGTCCGGTGTCTTCTCGCCTGCCCGCTCAAGTGGGCTTCAGGCTAGCCCGTCCCGTTCGGATACGCCCTGGTGAGCGGAGCGGACGGACTGGCTCCGCCGGGCCGCGCCGCCCCCGGTACGCTGCCGTACGCCGCTACGGGTTCCCCAGCCCGTGGTGCCGTCCGCGTGCCGTGCCTCCCCTGTACGCCGTCATGCCGCGCGGCGCCCGCGGCCGCACCGCACCCGCCGCTCGCGAGCTGAAAGGCAGTGCCGCCTGTGACTGCGATTCCCCAGGGCCGCCGTACCCGCCGGGCCATGCTGACGAGTGCGCTGTGCGCGCTGGCCGTCGTCACCGGCGCGGGCCTGACGGGCTGTTCCGGGGACGATCCGGACGCGGGCACCAACGGCGTCGGCAAGCTGCCGGCCGACCAGGTCCAGGCGCGGACCAAGGCCGCCGCCGCGTCCGCCGGGGCGGTGCACCTGGCCGGCGACGTGGTCAGCAACGGCCGTACGTACCGGCTCGACATGCGGCTGAAGTCCGACGGCGGCACGGGCTCGGTCACCTCGCAGGGGGTGACGTTCGGGCTGCTGCGGGTCGGCGCGCAGCTGTATCTGAAGGCGGACGCCCAGTTCTGGAGCAACGCGGACGACGACGGCAAGGACGGGAAGGGCAGCACGAACGGCGGGGCGGCGGGCAAGCTCGACGGCAAGTACGTGAAGGTGCCCCAGCGCGACCCCGCGTACAAGCGGTTCAGCGGTTTCACGGACAAGGGCGTGCTCCTCGACAGTCTGCTGACACTGCACGGCGCGTTGGCGGCGGACGGCCGCCACGAGCAGTCCGGCGTCCGCACCCTCCGCATCACGGGCGGCCAGGGCACCGGCGGCACCCTGGACGTCTCCCTGGAGGGCACCCCCTATCCGCTGCGGCTGGCCCGCGCGGGCGACGCGGGCACCCTGACCTTCACCGAGTGGGGCAAGGACTTCCCGCTGGCCGAGCCGGAAGCGGACGACACCGTCGACTACGGCAAGCAGCTCCCGACGTCCTGACGGGCCGCCCCGCCACCGCTACCGCCGCCGCTTCTTCCTCAGCAGCAGCCGGGGCAGCCCCGCCGGGACCGGCTGACGGGTCGTCGCCGGGCTGGGCAGCGGCGCCGCTGCCAGCGAGGTGTCGGGCAGCGGCTCCAGGGTGCCGGTCGGCTCCAGGCGCAGCACCCGGCACTCGCGGGCCCACCGCTCGGTCATGGTCTCCGCGTCCGGCGCGTTCAGGCGCTTGCCCTTCAGTTCGGCCACCGTCTCCTGCCACGCCTGCGAGCCGGGCGCGAGTTCCACGACGCGCGCCGCCCAGGTGACCAGACGGCCGCCCTTGTCCTTGCTGCGCACCGTCACCTCGGCGGTGACGCCGTCGGCCAGGCCGGGCAGCGGCTGCTCGCCGGGGCCGTCACCGACCAGGCAGACCGCGCCCTCGTGCCAGACGTGCCACAGGGGGCGGGCCGGTGTGCCGGGGCCCGCGACCCAGACGAGCCCGGACTTCTTCGTGGCCTCCTCGACGAGGGCCCGGTCGAGCGGTGCGCTTGTCATGACAGCAGCGTAACGAGACCCGGCCGGGCACCGGCGGCGCTCACAGCCAGCCGTTGCGCTTGAGCGTGCGGTGGATGCCGAGGCAGATCGCGGCCGTGACCGCCATGACCACCGGGTAGCCGTACTTCCAGTGGGTCTCGGGCATGTACTTGAAGTTCATGCCGTAGACCCCGCAGACCATGGTCGGTACGGCGATGATCGCGGCCCACGCGGTGATCTTCCGCATGTCCTCGTTCTGCGCGACGGACGCCTGGGCGAGGTTGGCCTGGAGGATGGAGTTGAGCAGTTCGTCGAAGCCGATGACCTGCTCCTGGGCGCGGGCCAGGTGGTCGGCCACGTCGCGGAAGTACTTCTGGATGTCCGGGTCGATCAGCCGCATCGGCCGCTCGCTCAGCAGCTGCATGGGCCGCAGCAGCGGCGACACCGCGCGCTTGAACTCCATGACCTCGCGCTTGAGCTGGTAGATCCGCCCGGCGTCGGTGCCGCGCGGGGTGCGGCCGCGGCCCGGCGAGAACACCTCGGTCTCGACCTCGTCCACGTCGTCCTGGAGGGCGGAGGCGACCGCGATGTAGCCGTCGACCACATGGTCGGCGATGGCGTGCAGCACCGCCGAGGGGCCCTTGACCAGCAACTCGGGGTCGTCCTGGAGCCGGTGGCGCAGCGCGCGCAGCGAACCCTGGCCGCCGTGCCGGACGGTGATGAAGAAGTCCCGCCCGGTGAAGCACATCACCTCGCCGGTCTCGACGACCTCGCTGTTGGCGGTGAGCTGGTCGTGGTCGACGTAGTGGATCGTCTTGAAGACGGTGAACAGCGAGTCGTCGTAGCGCTCCAGCTTGGGCCGCTGGTGGGCCTGGACCGCGTCCTCCACGGCCAGCGGGTGCAGTCCGAACTCCGAGGCGATGCCCGCGAATTCGGCCTCGGTGGGCTCGTGCAGCCCGATCCACACGAAGCCGCCGTCGCGCCGCACCAGGCGCATCGCCTCCTGCGGGGTGAGCGGGGCGCGGGTCTCGACGCGGGCGCCGTCGCGGTAGACGGCGCAGTCGACGACGGCCGAGGGCGTCGCCGGGTCGCGGGTGGTGTCGTAGGTGCCGTTGTCCTTGCGCTGCGCCGGGCGGGACGGGCGGACCACGGCGCGCAGGTCACGGATCATCGACATGGCGGGACTCCTTCGTGACGAGCGACGAAGAGCGCCTACGGCGGTCGGAACTGCCCGGAATGAGGACGTCCGGCGTGCGGATGTTTCGCACGTCCACAAAGCGGGGAGCACCGCACCGACGCGGTGAGCGGGCTTCGTCACTGATTTCGATCGGTCAGATCGGACGATCAGGCAAACGAAACGAAGTGCTCTTCCGTACGACGCGCACAGGGGCACGAAGGCGAGAGGTGGCGGTCAGCCGGAGCCGGAACAGCTACATCAGCGGCGGGAAGAGCGGGTGCTACTGCACGGTCGACTTCGATCCATGACAGCCCCACCTCCTCCGGCCGGTCCCTCGTGAGGGAGTCCCATCGGCGTCGGGGCTTGATCGCGACGCTTCTGCGTGCTGCCCCGAACCACCGAGTCAGAGTATCAGTCGGCCGACGTGTCAAGGTGCCGCTTTGCCGGGTACTGACGAGTTCTATGCTCGCGACATGGCAGATGTTCTTCCTCTGGTCGAGGCCCGGTTGCGCTCCGCGCTGGGCGAGCCGGACGCGCGCGCGGCGGTCACCTTCCTCGGCACGGACCGGATCGAGGTGCTGCGCTTCCAGGAGGGGGACATCGTCCGGTACGCCACGCTCGGCATGTCGGCCCACCCCATGGCGGACCCCACGGCGATGGTCGCCGACCCGGTCGCCGGGCCGCGCGCCGAACTGGTCCTCTCGGTGCGCACCGGCCGCGCCGACACCGACAAGGTGCTCCGTCCGCTCGCCGTCCTCGGCGCGTCCCCGCAGGTCGAGGGTGTGGTCGTGGCGCCGGGTGCCTCGCTCGACGTGGGGGAGGCGCTGTGGCCGGGCGCGCCCTTCACCTCGGTCCTGGTGGCCGAGCCGGGCGGTCTGGTGGAGGACCTGGAACTCGACGCGCCGCTGGACCCGGTGCGGTTCCTGCCGCTGCTGCCGATGACGCCGAACGAGGCCGCGTTCAAACGCGTGCACGGCGCGCAGGCGCTCCAGGAGCGCTGGCTGACGCTCGGGACGGACCTGCGGGACCCGGCCCGCCGGTCCGTCCCGCTGGAGTGACCTCCGAAGTGAGCGATCTCACCCAAGCCGCGGGGCGTGTACGTCAGTTGGCGAAAACCGTGACGCTGTCCTCGGTCGCGTGACGCGGTTCCAGCTCCTCGGCCTCGTGCGTGAGGGACCGGCGCCGCACCAGGACCACCAGGGCGCCCAGCAGCGCGGTGGCGCCCGCGACCACGAACGGGATGTGCAGGTCGCTCCACTCCTCGATCTTCGGGGCGAGATAGGGGGCCGCGGCGGCGGCGAACCAGCGCACGAAGTTGTAGCCGGCGCTCGCCACCGGACGCGGCGCGTCCGACACCCCGAGCGCCAACTCGGTGTAGACGGTGTTGTTCACGCCGATGAACGCGCCGGACAGCACGGTGCAGACGATCGCGGTGGTGTGGTCGCCGTAGCCGAGGACGACCACGTCGGCGGCGAGCAGCACCAGGGAGCCGCCGAGCACCTTCAGCGAGCCGAACCGCGCCTGCATGCGGGGCGCCACCAGCACGGAGAACACGGCGAGCAGCAGGCCCCAGACGAAGAACACCGCGCCGGACTTGTACGGCGTCATGTCCAGCACGAACGGCGTGAAGGCCAGCACGGTGAAGAACGTGTAGTTGTAGAAGAAGGCCGAGACCGCCGCCGAGGCGAGACCGCCGTGGCCGAGTGCCTTGAGCGGGTCGAGCAGTGAGGTCTTGCGGGCGGGCCGCGGCTGTTCCTTCAGGAACGCGGTGATGCACAGGAACCCGACGGCCATCAGGAACGCGGTGCCGAAGAACGGGTAGCGCCAGCTCGCGTTGCCGAGGAGGGCGCCCACCAGCGGGCCGCAGGCCATGCCGAGGCCGAGCGCGGACTCGTAGAGCAGGATGGCCGCCGCGCTGCCGCCCGCCGCCGCGCCGACGATGACCGCGAGCGCGGTGGAGACGAAGAGCGCGTTGCCGAGGCCCCAGCCGGCCCGGAAGCCGACCAGTTGGGCGACGGATCCCGAGGTGCCGGCGAGTCCGGCGAAGACCACCACGAAGGCGAGGCCGAGCAGCAGCGTCTTCTTGCCGCCGATGCGGCTGGAGACGAAGCCGGTGACCAGCATGGCCACGGCGGTGATCAGGAAGTAGGAGGTGAAGAGCAGGGAGACCTGGCTGGCGGTGGCGTCCAGGCCCTTGGCGATGGAGGGCAGGATCGGGTCGACCAGACCGATGCCCATGAAGGCGACGACGGATGCTCCCGCCGTCGCCCAGACGGCCTTCGGCTGCCGCAGGATGCTGCCGGCGCCCGCGTCGAAGGGGTCCGCGGCCATGCGTGCTCCAATCCGGACGGTTGATGCTCGAACGATGGTTGGCTTATGCACATAGTAAGTTAGATCAGCTAACTAATGCAAGGTACATCTATTTGGTCCGGAGCGGACGACTTCCCTCCGGACGGGTGATCGTCCTTGACGCGGCGCTGTCCGGGTAGGACCGTGGGGCTCTATGAGGGGCGAACCCAGTTGCCCGAAGTGCGGTGGCCGGGTCAGGGCTCCCGGCCTCTTCAGCGACACCTGGCAGTGCGCTGAGCACGGGACGGTGCATCCGGTGCAGCCCGTGACCCCGCCGAGCGTCGAAGGAATCGGCGTCGTCGTCAGCCGCACCCAGGTGCCCGTGTGGATGCCGTGGCCGCTGCCCGTGGGGTGGCTGTTCACCGGCGTGGCCGCCGCGGGCGACGACCGCAGCGGCGGCCGGGCGACCGCCGTGGCCTGCTCGGGCCCCGGACCGCTCGGCGGCATGGGCGAGCTGATCCTCGTCGCCGAGGAACTGGGCGTCGGCCTCGGCGCCCGCTACGCCGGAATCGAGGGCCCCGACCCCGGCCCCTGTCTGAACGTGGAGAAGCCGCCGGACGCGAAGGTGCTGGCCGCGGGCCGCCCGACCCCCCTGTGGCACGTCGGCGGCGCCCCGGTCGACCGCGCCGTCTTCGCGGGCGAGGCCCTCGGGCTGTGGCTGTGGGCGGTGGTCTGGCCCGAGCAGTCCGGCCTGCTGATGTACGACGAACTGGTCCTGGCCGACCTGCGGGACGCGGGCGCCGAGGCCGAGCTGGTGCCGTGCGGGGCGCTGTCCCCGCGGCTGTTGCAGCCGTAGGCCCGCCCGTCCGGGTGTGTTGCGGGTGTGTCGCGGGCGCGTGTAGGGGGCGAGGCGGGTGTGCGGGGGTGACAAGGCACCCCTTGTCTCCCGTTATCCTTGAGTGTCCCTTTCCGTCCCGTCACCGTCTGGAGTCCGTGTCGTGCGTATCGACCTGCACACCCACTCCGACGCGTCCGACGGCACGGACACCCCGGCCGAACTGGTGCGGAACGCCGCCGCGGCCGGACTGGACGTCGTCGCGCTGACCGACCACGACACCACCCGCGGCCACGCCGAGGCGACCGCCGCGCTGCCCGAGGGGCTGACCCTCGTCACCGGCGCCGAGCTGTCGTGCCGGGTCGACGGCGTCAGCATGCACATGCTGGCCTACCTCTTCGACCCCGAGGAGCCCGCCCTGCTCGCCGAGCGGGAGCTGGTCCGCGACGACCGGGTGCCCCGGGCCCAGGGCATGGTCGCCCGGCTCAACGCGCTCGGTGTGCCCGTCACCTGGGAACAGGTCGCGCGGATCGCGGGCGACGGCTCGGTCGGCCGCCCGCACGTCGCCTCCGCCCTCGTGGAGCTGGGCGTCGTACCGACCGTGAGTGACGCCTTCACCGACCAGTGGCTGGCCGACGGCGGCCGGGCCTGGGTCGCCAAGCACGAGACCGACCCGTTCGAGGCGATCCGGCTGGTCAAGGGCGCGGGCGGGGTCTGCGTCTTCGCCCACCCGGCCGCCGCCAAGCGCGGGCGTACGGTCCCGGAGTCCACGATCGCCGAGCTGGCCGCCGCAGGACTCGACGGCATCGAGGTCGACCACATGGACCACGACGCGCCGACCCGGGCCCGGCTGCGCGGCCTGGCCGGGGAGCTGGGCCTGCTGGTCACCGGCTCCAGCGACTACCACGGCGACCGCAAGGCCGTCGCACTGGGCGAGTTCACCACGCACCCCGACGTGTACGGGGAGATCACGCGGCGGGCGACCGGAGCGTTCCCGGTGCCGGGCGCCGGCGGAGACGGCGCGGTCGCGGGCCCGGCCTGAGGCCCCTGCCCCTTCCCGCGCGCGCCCGCACCCGCCCCCGCCTTCCTTCCCCTCCCCTTCACCCGTACGCAAGGCCAGTTCAGACGATGTTCGACGCTGCCGTTTTCGGCTCCCTCTTCCTCACTCTCTTCGTGATCATGGATCCCCCCGGGATCACCCCGATCTTCCTGGCGCTGACCGCCGGACGGCCCGCCAAGATCCAGAAGCGGATGGCCTTCCAGGCCGTCTGCGTGGCGGGCGGCGTGATCGCCGTGTTCGGTGTCCTCGGCCACCAGATCCTCGACTACCTGCATGTCTCGGTCCCCGCGCTGATGATCGCGGGCGGGCTGCTCCTGCTGCTGATCGCCCTGGACCTGCTCACCGGCAAGACCGACGAGCCCAAGGCGACCAAGGACGTCAATGTCGCCCTGGTCCCGCTGGGCATGCCGCTGCTGGCCGGACCCGGCGCGATCGTGTCCGTCATCCTGGCCGTGCAGAAGGCCGACAGCGTGGCCACCCAGGTCTCCGTCTGGTCGGCGATCGTCGCGATCCACGTGGTGCTCTGGCTCGTCATGCGCTACTCGCTGCTGATCATCCGCGTCATCAAGGACGGCGGCGTGGTCCTGGTGACCCGGCTGGCGGGCATGATGCTCTCCGCCATCGCCGTGCAGCAGATCATCAACGGCATCACCCAGGTGGTGCGGGGCGGCGCCTGAGCCCCGGAGCCCGGGGGTCCCCGGACGACGCGCGCCCGGGGAGTCCCCGGACGACGCACGGAGCCCCCGCCCGGCCACGCTCACGCGGGCCGTGCGGGGGCTCCGAAGTGTGTAAACAGCCCCTGCTGTTACGAGGCCGGGGTGTCGGCCGGGCGGATCCAGAGGCGCTGCCCTATGGCGGCGGCCTGCTGAACGATCCGATTGACGGAGGCGGCGTCCACGACGGTGCTGTCCACGGTGGTGCCGTCGACCTCGTCGAGTCGCATGATCTCGAAGCGCACAGGCTTCTCCCTTCGTCTGGTCATCCTCCTGCGGAGAATTACTGGAGATGGATGGTGCTCGCGGCGTCGGTGCCCCGTGCTCCGTATCTGGTCAACGGTTCACCTGCCACGAACATTCCCTACGCTAAGGAAATTTTTCGCACGTCTAATTACTGATGCGTCACGGTCTCTCCGTCGACCGATCGGGACCGGTTGTGTTCGCTGCGTGACCACCGGGACAATGGAGGTGATGAACGAGGCCATGAACGAAGACCGCGCGGCGCTCGCCGCCCGCATCGACCACACGAACGAGCTGCTGGAGCGCATGCTCGCCGAGGTGGCCAAGACGCCCTCGACCCACGCGATCTTCGTAGACGCCGGTTATCTCTACGCCGCCGCGGGCCGCCTCGTCGCCGGCACCGAGGACCGCCGCGCCTTCGACCTGGACGCCGAGGGCCTCATCGACGCGCTCATCGACCGGGCCCGGACGGTCTTCGCCGACAGCAGGCTGCTGCGCGTCTACTGGTACGACGGCGCCCGGCGCCGAATCCACACCGCCGAGCAGCAGACCATCGCCGAACTGCCCGACGTGAAGGTCCGCCTCGGCAACCTCAACGCCAACAACCAGCAGAAGGGCGTCGACTCCCTGATCCGCTCGGACCTGGAGTCGCTCGCCCGGCACCGTGCCATCAGCGACGCCGCCCTGCTCGGCGGCGACGAGGACCTGGTCTCCGCCGTGGAGGCCGCCCAGGGCTACGGCGCCCGGGTCCACCTGTGGGGCATCGAGGCCCCCGAGGGCCGCAACCAGGCCGAGCCGCTGCTGTGGGAGGTCGACAGCCAGCGCACCCTCGACCTCGACTTCTTCAAGCCCTACGTCTCCCGGCGCACCCCGGTCACCTACGACCCGACGGCCACCACCCGGCCGACCCGCGAGGACGTCCGCTTCGTCGGCGCGCAGATCGCCGCCAAGTGGCTGGCGGCGCGCGGCCGGGACAGCGTGATGGAACTCCTGCCGGGCCACCCCTATCTGCCCGGCTCCGTCGACCAGGAACTCCTGGTCGAGGCCGAGGGCCTGCTCCAGTACTCGCTGCGCGGCCAGGCCGACCTGCGCCGCTCCCTCAGGGACGGCTTCTGGGACCACTTGCAGGCGCAGTACTGAAGGCCGGGGCGGCGCTCTAGTGAGTGTTGCGCCCCCTGGTCAGCCTGCGGTGGCAGATCAGGGTTGTCGCGATGCCGACGAAGGCCAGGAAGTGTTCGGCCCTGCGTTCGTACCGCCTGTGCAAGCAGCGGCACCCGGCCGGCCACGCCACCGTCCGCTCCACGGTCCACCGGTGGCGGCCCAGCCGATGGTAGGGCTCGATGCCGCTGTTGCTCGGGCGGACGCTGGTCGGTGGTGGGGCGTGGTGGTGACCTCCCCGGTCGGGGCCCTGGTCGTGGCTCCCGGCGGCCGGCTCGCCATGGCCTACGGCTCGGAGGTGACGGTCCTGGCGGAAGAGGACGGCTGAGGCCGGTGGAGTCCGGGCTCAGCCCAGCAGTTGCCGGATCGCCGATACCACGGCGTCGCCTGTCCGCTCGACGGCTGTTCCCGCGATCAGACCGGGCAGGGTCCGGAACGCGTTGCGCAGAGCGGGCAGGAAGCCCTCGCTCTCCGGCTCGGGCAGGACGTTCGCCAGCACCGCCGTGTGGTCACGCAGGGCGTCCGGGTCCGTCAGCCCGGACGCGTTGCGTTCGATGTCCGCGCGGAATGCGGTCAGCTGAGCGGCGAGGGTCTGGAGGGAGTCGAGCGGCACGCTGCCCTGGCCGACGCCGACCTGGGTGATACCGGACAGGCTCTGGCCGGTGGCGTTCTGCGCGGAGCCGTTGTTGTCGCCGCCGATGCTGAGACCGGCCCCCGGGGTCGGCGCGGGCTCGGGGGACGGGTTCCTGCGGGGAAATCCGGGGGTCATGTTCACTCCTTCGATGGAGGCGGGAACGGGGGTGGAGGGGAGCGGGGCGGGGGCCAGGGGCGCCGTCTGCGCCACCTGGGTCAGGGTCACGCCCCCGGCGAGCTGGATCCCCGCGTTGTTGTCGCCGAGCACCTGGATGCTGTTGATCACCGTACGCCGGTCGGAGAGCGCGTCCGTCGCGAACCCGTGGCGTTCGAGCAGGGCCTCCACCGCGCGCAGGACGGCGGCCTGCATCAGTTCGACGTGACGGGCGGCGTCGCCCCTCTGGTGCAGGTCGGGAACCTCCGGCAGGGACAGGAGGTCGCGCAGGCTCAACGGGCTGTCGGACGCGATGGTTTCGTCCTCGCGCGCCGTTGTCTTCCGCAGGTTCCGCCACACCGCGATGGCCAGCTCCGCGGCACCGCGCAGGCCCTCCAGGGCTCCGGGGCCCGCCGGTTCGGGCAGCGGCAGCAGGGGCGCCAGCACCTGGGGCCGCAGGGTGAGCCGCAGTTCACCGGCCTGCAGGGCCACGTGCACGAACAGGGTCACCACGAGCTGTCCTTGCCAACTGACGCACTGAGCCCGCAGATACGGCCGCTCGGGCCGCCCGAGGCCGGACACCGTCTCCGGTTCCCCGGCCCCCCTCCGGTTGTGTTCCAGCCAGAGACCGGCGGGCAGGGCCAGCACCCGGGCCACCGAGAAGCCGGGCAGGGGGGCCGTCTCCTCGGTGCTGCCGGGGCCGCCGTCCTCACCGTGGCCGGCGGCGGTCAGTGCAGCGGCGATGCTGTCCAGCACCTCCGTCTCGCGCAGCGCGACGACGGGCCGCTCCGCGTGTGCGGTCCGTAGCGGCACGCGCATCTCCGCCGCACCCCGGGCCACCCGGCCCGCGCCGATGAACCGGCCCTCGGTGTCGTACGGCAGGGCCATGCCGTACTGCTGCTCGCCCAGCCACTCCACGTGCACGCGGTCCCGTGAGCCAGCCGGAGGGAGCGGCGGCGCGGCGCCGCCGTCTTCCGTCACCCGTCGCCGCGACGAACGGGCGACCACCCCGTCGACGACGTACACCAGGGTCACGGTGATCGCCACCAGGAAGGGGAGCTGGGCGCTGCGTACCCACACCTCGTGCAGGTCGTCGTTCTTCTCCAACGAGCCCACCGTGAACAGCCAGAAACCCATCAGCGGCAACATCGCCCAGATCGGACCGGCCGAGCCGACCACCCACGCGAGGCCCAGCGCGGCCAGCCACCCCAGGGCCGAGAACGGCGCCCAGGCGACGGCGGCGGCGAGCACCACCCACACGGCGGCCTGGCGGAGCACCCTGCGCCGGCGGGCACGCACTCCGTGCAGGAGCACCGGGATCAGGTCGAAACCGTACGACGGGACCGCGCGCGCCGGGTCGCGCAGCACCTCCCTGACCAGCTGGAGCAGCCGCGCCTCGCGCCACGGCCCGGACTCGCCGATCCGGACCGGGCGCGCGTAGAGCGCCGCGCAGAACAGCCGTGTGACCTCAGAACCGGCTGCCTCCGGCGGGGACTCGCCCGCCGGTAACTCTCTGGTCCGCATCCTGGATGTCTCCCCCGGTCCGGCTCACACGCTGCCTGAGGGCATCTTCTCCGCACCGGACTCGGTCGCGCCATACCCCCGTGCTCTCGGGCACGTTCATCGGCGAGGGCGGCGCCGAGGTGGCGGGGTCACAGCCGCCGCCAGCGGGCCTGGGGCCACGAGCAGGCGCCGACCCCGGCCAGTCCTAGCGGCCCGCCCCGTCCCAGAAGTCGGCGAGCGCGCGGGCGGTGGCGAGCGGCCGGTCCACGTTGGGCGAGTGCTCGGCGCCCTCGACGACCGTGCGCCGTGCTCCGAGCCGTACGGCCATGGCGTCCAGCAGCGGCACCGGCCAGGCGTCGTCCCGGGCCCCCGACAGCACATGGAACGGCAGCGCGACGGCGGCCAGTTCGGCGACCCGGTCCGGTTCCGCGCACAACTGGCGCCCGGTGGCCAGCAACTGCGCGGGCCGGGTGCCCAGCCAGCGCCGTCGCAGGTCGTCGCGGTCCTCGGCGCCCGAGTCCAGGGTGACGGACAGACCGCCGTCCTCGTCCGCGCCCCCGGTCGCCGCGGCCGCCTCCATGGCCTGGACGGCCTCCCACACCTCGGCCATCGACAGTGCCGCGAGCGCGTCCCGCAGCAGCTGCACGCGCTGCTGCTGGGAGGCGGAGATCTGCGCCGGACCCGAGGACATCAGGGTGAGCGAGACGAAGGGGGAGCGGTCGAGCAGGACGGCCGCGCGGGCGATCTGCCCGCCGAGGGAGTGCCCGAGCAGATGCACCGGGACGGCGAGCGCGGCGGCCTGCGCGAGCACGTCCCGCGCGAGCTGCTCCTGGGCGTACGCGGACTCGTCGTGCTCGGGGCCGTCCGACTCGAACTGCCCGCGCCCGTCCACGGCCACGGTCCGGTACCCGCGCGCCGCGAGCGGTGCGTGCAGCGCGTTGAAGTCTTCCTTGCTGCCGGTGAAGCCGGGCAGCAGCAGCGCCGTCCCCCTCGGCCCGGCACCGGCCGCCGCGGGCACGTCGACGACGGCGAACTCACCGCGCGCGGTGCGCAGCCGGTAGCTCCGGGCACCGGAGGGCGGGACGAAGGAGATGGGCCTGCTCATGGGGTGAGGCTATCGGGGAGCCTGCGGTGCGGAGGGTGCGGAGGGCGTGGAGGGCGCGATGGGAGGGCGGTCGGGTGGGTGCGGCCCGGTCCGCGGCCGGGCGCCCCGGCCGGGCGTGGGAACGGCCGACGGCCCGGCCCACGCGAGGTGGACCGGGCCGTCGGCCGTACTGCCGGTGCGGGCCGGTGCCCGCTCAGAGCTCCGCGGACTCGACGGCCGCGGCCGCCTTGCGCGTACGGCGGCGCGGAGCGGCGGCCGGCTCACCGGTCGACTGCGCCGGGATCTCCGCCCCGGGGGCCTCCGCCGCGGGTGCCTTGGCGGCGGCCTTGCGGGTGCGCTTCGGCTTGGCCTCGGCCTCGGTGGCGGCCTCGGGCGCCTCGGCGGCGACGGCCTTCTTGCGGGTCCGCTTGGGCTTGGCCTCGGCGGTCTCGCCCTCGGGGGCGTCGACGGGTGCCTTGGCGGCGGCCTTACGGGTGCGCTTCGGCTTGGCCTCGGTCTCCGCGACCGGCTCCGGCGCTTCGGCGGCGACGGCCTTCTTGCGGGTGCGCTTCGGCTTCGCCTCGGTGTCCGCGACCGTCTCCGGTGCCTCGGCGGCGACGGCCTTCTTCCGGGTGCGCTTCGGCTTCTCCTCGGCGGGAGCGGCCTCCGCCACGGCGGGCGCGGCGGCGGTCTCCACGGCGGGGGCCGCTGCCTTGCGGGTACGGCGCGGCTTGGCGGCCGTGACCTCCGCGGTGGCCGTCGCCTCGACCGCCTCGGCGGCCGGTGCCGCGTCGGTGGCTTCGGCGGCGACAGCGGCCTTACGGGCGCGGGTGCGCTTCGGCTTGGTCTCGGTCTCCGCGACGGCCTCCGGCGCCTCGGCGGCGACGGCCTTCTTGCGGGTGCGCTTCGGCGCGGCCTCGGCGGGTGCCGTCGCGGCGGCCTCGGCCACGGCTTCGGCGGCCGGTGCGGGCTGCGCGGCCTTGCGGGTCCGGCGGCGCGGCTCGGCCTTCGGTGCCTCCGCCACGACCTCCGCCACGACCTCGGCCTCGGCGGCCGGGGCCGCCTTCTTGCGGGTGCGGCGCGGGGCCGGGGCGCTCGCCTCGGCGTCGGCCTCCGCCACGGTGGTCGCCGCCACGGCGGCCTGCGGCGCCTCGGGAGCGGGGCTCACGGCCTCGGCGGCCGGAGCGGCCGTGCTCGTCACGGTCGGGGACTCCGCCGAGCGGCGGGTCCGGCGGCGACGCGGCCTGTCCGTCGTGTCGGCGGTGTCGAGCGCGGGGCTCTCCGACGCCGTCACGGCCGCCTCGGCCGCCGCGGGGACGGCGGGAGCGGCGGACTGCTGGACCGGCTGCTGCTGGGCGCCCGCACCGGAGCGCGTCCGCCGACGGCGGCGCGGGGTGCGGACAGCGGCGGCCTCGTCGGCGGGCGCCGAAGCGGCCGGGGCGGCCTCGGCCGCCGTACCGGTGCCCTGCGCGCCCGCTTCCACCGGCGCACCACCGCGCGTGCGGCGGCGACGGCGCGGAGTGCGCTCCGAGCGGTCGCGGTCGCGATCCTGGTTACGGTCACGGTCACGGTCGCGGTCGGCGGTGCGGCCCTCGGGGCGTCCGCCCCGGCCGCCGCGCCCGCGGGCACCGCGGCCACCGGTCTCGCCGAGGTCCTCCAGCTCCTCCGCGTCCAGCCCGGCGCGGGTGCGCTCCGAGCGCGGCAGGATGCCCTTTGTGCCCGCCGGGATGCCCAGGTCGGTGAAGAGGTGCGGGGAGGTGGAGTACGTCTCCGGCGGGTCGTTGAAGCCCAGCTCCAGCGCCTTGTTGATCAGCTGCCAGCGCGGGATGTCGTCCCAGTCGACGAGGGTGATCGCCGTACCCTTGGCGCCCGCGCGGCCGGTGCGGCCGATGCGGTGCAGGTACGTCTTCTCCTCTTCGGGCGACTGGTAGTTGATGACGTGGGTCACGCCCTCGACGTCGATACCGCGGGCGGCGACGTCGGTGCAGACGAGCACGTCGACCTTGCCGTTGCGGAAGGCGCGCAGCGCCTGCTCGCGGGCGCCCTGGCCGAGGTCGCCGTGGACCGCGCCGGAGGCGAATCCGCGCTGCTTGAGCTGGTCGGCGAGGTCGGCCGCCGTGCGCTTGGTCCGGCAGAAGATCATCACCAGCCCGCGGCCGTCGGCCTGGAGGATGCGCGCGACCATCTCGGGCTTGTCCATGTTGTGCGCGCGGTAGATGAACTGGGTGGTGTTGGCCACCGTCGCGCCCTCGTCGTCCGGCGTGGTGGCGCGGATGTGCGTGGGCTGCGACATGTAGCGGCGGGCGAGACCGATGACCGCGCCCGGCATGGTGGCCGAGAACAGCATGGTCTGGCGCCGGGCCGGAAGCATGCCGATGATCTTCTCGACGTCGGGCAGGAAGCCCAGGTCGAGCATCTCGTCGGCCTCGTCGAGGACGAGGGCCTTGACGTGCTTGAGGTTCAGCTTCTTCTGGCCCGCGAGGTCCAGCAGGCGGCCCGGGGTGCCGACGATCACGTCGACGCCCTTCTTCAGGGCCTCGACCTGGGGCTCGTAGGCCCGGCCGCCGTAGATCGCGGTCACCCGCACATTGCGCACCTTGCCGGCGGTCAGCAGGTCGTTGGTCACCTGGACGCACAGCTCGCGCGTGGGGACGACGACGAGCGCCTGCGGGGCGTCGGTGAGAGCCTCGGGGGTGGCGCGTCCGGCCTCCACGTCGGCGGGGACGGTGACGCGCTCCAGGAGCGGGAGGCCGAAGCCGAGCGTCTTGCCGGTGCCGGTCTTGGCCTGGCCGATGACGTCCGTGCCCGACAGGGCCACGGGGAGCGTCATCTCCTGGATGGGGAAGGGAGTGGTGATGCCGACGGCCTCCAGGGCCTCGGCGGTCTCGGGGAGGATCCCGAGGGATCGGAACGTCGTAGTCAGGGTGCTGCCTCTTCTGTGTGTGCGGCGCGAGGCGAGTGCGGGGGTCGTGTCGGACCGCACCGGGGACGACGGCGGCCGTGCGGTCTTGCCGCTCAGGCCGGCCGGGTGGCGCGGGACCTCTGCCGACGCTCTCGGACCTGCCCACGGGGCGGGCCCAGCGCTCGTACCGCTGAGGGGGTCCCTCCGATCGTCGTACGCACAGTGCCGTACGGTCAGGGAGGGCTGTCGGGTCGGAGCCGATCGGGCCACCGACCGGGCATCCTCATGCGTGCGGCCTGTCGAAGCACGGCCGGGAACCCCGGCCCACCCAGCAGGCGCATTACCACCATACCCCGGAATCGTGCACACGCGATGGCCGATTTGGTCACGTAGCCGTCGTCACACTGGTCGGCAAGATCTCTCCAGGGCCCGGGGGGCGGGCTATTGTGCGCTTCATGACCAGCTCTGACACGCCCGACCAGGCCCCCGACGCCCCCGCCGAACGCACCGGGATCGCCGCCCAGGACTGGGCGACGGCCGCCGCCGACCCGCAGTACCGCGCCGCCGTCGTGGACCTGCTCGGCGCGCTCGCCTATGGGGAGCTCGCGGCGTTCGAACGGCTCGCGGAGGACGCCAAGCTGGCGCCCACCCTCGCGGACAAGGCCGAGCTGGCGAAGATGGCCTCGGCCGAGTTCCACCACTTCGAGCGGCTGCGCGACCGGCTCACGGAGATCGGTGCCGAGCCGACCGAGGCGATGGACCCGTTCGTCGCCGCGCTCGACGGCTTCCACCGGCAGACGGCGCCCTCGGACTGGCTGGAAGGGCTCGTCAAAGCGTACGTCGGCGACTCGATCGCCAGTGACTTCTACCGGGAGGTCGCGGCCCGGCTGGACTCCGACACCCGTGAACTGGTGCTGGCCGTCCTCGACGACACCGGGCACGCCGGTTTCGCGGTGGAGAAGGTCCGGGCGGCCATCGACGCGGACCCGCGCGTGGGCGGGCGGCTCGCGCTGTGGGCGCGGCGGCTGATGGGCGAGGCCCTGTCGCAGTCGCAGCGGGTCGTCGCCGACCGCGACGCGCTGTCCACGATGCTCGTGGGCGGGGTCGCGGACGGCTTCGACCTCGCCGAGGTCGGCCGGATGTTCACCCGCATCACCGAGGCGCACACCAAGCGGATGGCCGCGCTGGGACTGGCCGCGTAGCACGGATGCGGGAGACCCGGCCGCCCTGTCGTCGGCCGGGCCGGGTCACCGGGGCCGGGTCAGCCGGGTCGGGCCGGACGCGCGCGGGCCGTACGGCCGGTCGGTCCGGCGGACGGCCCCGGCGGCCGGACCGACCGGCTACGCCGTCAGGGATCGTCGGCGCAGGCGGCCGGCCGGGCGCAGCAGCAGGGAGACGGAGGCGGCCGAGACGACGGCCGCGCCGAGCAGACTGGAGAGCACGGGGGCCGAGCCGAGCGCGCTGTGGGTGACGAAGTCACCGAGGAGGGCGCCCGCCACCCCCGTCGACAGGACCAGCGGTCGCGACGGCAGGCGGCGCGCCAGGCGGTGGAAGACCGCCCAGCCGAGCAGCAGGCCGAGCACGGCGGATCCCAGGGCCTCCAAGAACATCACAGTCCCTCCCACACGAGCGGCCGGTGCTGACGGTCGTAGCCCCGTCATACCCCTGACCTGCGGAATGCAACCCTCCCTGTGAGCTGTTTGTGTGCGCTGCGTGAAGCGCGCGAGGAGGGGCCGAGCGGGGCTCGAGCGCGGGCCGGGCGGGCGATGGGTGTGGGCCGCGCGTGGGATGGCCGGGGGCCGGGCCGGACACGAGAGTGGGCCCGGCGGTCGGTGACCGCCGGGCCCACTCCTCGTTCGTGCGTGCCCTGCTACAGGGCCCCGAAGCCCACCTTGCGCGGGGCCGCCTCACCCAGCTCGACGTACGCGAGGCGCTCGGCCGGGACCAGCACCTTGCGACCGTGCTCGTCCACGAGGGTCAGCAGCTGCGACTTGCCGGCCAGTGCCTCGGCCACCGCCCGCTCGACCTCCTCGGGGCTCTGACCGCTCTCCAGAACGATCTCGCGGGGCGCGTGCTGCACGCCGATCTTGACCTCCACGGCTATGTCCCTCCGACGGTCAGTGAAGTGCGCGACCTTCCGCGCCGTACTCCGCACACATTAGCCCGGTGAGGGGACGGACACGCTCCGCCGGTGCACGCCAGGAGCGAACAGCGCACGGGAACAGAACGGCGCGCGGGAACAACTGACCGGATCAGTGGTGCTGCTCGCTGCCGTGCAGCGGGAAACCGGCGATGCCGCGCCAGGCCAGCGACGTCAGCAGCTGAACCGCCTGGTCGCGCGGGACGCTGCGGTCGCTGTGCAGCCACGAGCGGGCCACCACCTGGGCGAGGCCGCCCAGGCCGGAGGCGAGCAGCATCGACTCGGCGCGCGAGAGGCCGGTGTCCTCGGCGATGACCTCGCAGATCGCCTCGGCGCACTCGGTGGTGACCTTGTCCACGCGCTCGCGCACGGCGGGCTCGTTGGTCAGGTCCGACTCGAAGACCAGCCGGAAGGCGCCGCCGTCGTCCTCGACATAGGCGAAGTAGGCGTCCATGGTGGCGCGGACGCGCTGCTTGTTGTCGGTGGTCGACGCCAGCGCGCTGCGCACCGACTGGATCAGCGCCTCGCAGTGCTGGTCGAGCAGGGCCAGATAGAGGTCGAGCTTGCCGGGGAAGTGCTGGTAGAGCACCGGCTTGCTGACCCCGGCGCGCTCGGCGATGTCGTCCATGGCCGCCGCGTGGTAGCCCTGCGCCACGAAGACTTCCTGGGCGGCGCCCAGCAGCTGGTTCCGCCGGGCACGGCGCGGCAGGCGCGTGCCCCGCGGGCGCGCTGCCTCTGTCTGCTCGATGGCTGTCACGCCGCCTCCCAAAGTCGTCCCTGTGCGGTGTGCGCCGCGCCGCCATCGTACTTTTCGGTAACCGTACTGTGCGCGGTGCGAGCGCAGAATTTCACGGACCGGACGGTGCGGAAACCGGCACAGAAGGTTTCCAACGGGCTCAGTCCGGGCATAGGAGGGCGCCGCCGCTGCTCAGCGGCGGTCCGTCGCCGCCACCGTCACCGGTAGTCGTCCTCGTCGAGGGAGACGACCCGTGCCTGCTCGGCGAGATCGGCCTCGTTCGCGCGGCCGGGATCCGCGTCCGTCAGCGGATCGTCGCCCTCCGGCGCGATGTCGGCCTGCTGCTCGGCCGCGTCGTCCTCGGGCGCCTCGACGTCGATCTCCGTGCCGTCCTCGGCGGCGCCGTCGTCCTCGGCGTCCTCGAACGTCCCGGGGTCGCTGGGATCGATTGCCATGCTGGGCTCCCTTCGGTGGACATCCCCGCGGATGTCCTTGTGTACGTCATGTACGTCCGTGTACCTGCCCGGCGGAAGCCGGGACTGTACGCGGGTGCCCTCGCTACGAGCGTAGGAGACACCCGATTCCCGCGCCATGCGATCCGGGGCGGCTCTCCGCGCCGTCCGCCGTGCCGCCTCCCGCGCCTCATCCTGTGACGGCGAACACATGAATCGCGGCGTGATCGTCTCGTAACATTGCCGCATGTCTTCGACCGACCTGCCCGCCGTGCCGCCCGCGAACGTCCTGCCCAGGGTGGCGCCCGCCGGGTCCGGGGCCGGAGAGGCCGGGGAAGGGGAGCGGCTGCGCTCGGTCGAACTGCCGGGAATCACCCTGACGGTGCGCTCCCGGCCGCCCGCGCGCGAGGGCCTGCCGCGCGCGCTGTACGTGCACGGGCTCGGCGGTTCCTCGCAGAACTGGACGCCGCTGATGGCCCTCCTGGACACCGACGTGGACGGCGAGGCGCTCGACCTGCCGGGCTTCGGGGACTCCCCGCCGCCGGACGACGGCAACTACTCGGTCACCGCCCACGCGCGCGCGGTGATCCGCTACCTGGACACGGCGGACCGCGGCCCGGTCCACCTTCTCGGCAACTCCCTGGGCGGTGCCGTCTCCACGCGCGTGGCCGCGCTGCGCCCCGACCTCGTGCGCACCCTCACCCTGGTCTCGCCCGCGCTGCCCGAACTGCGGGTGCAGCGCAGCGCCCTGCCGACCGGGCTGCTCGCGCTGCCCGGCGTCTGCGCGCTCTTCACCCGGCTGACCCGGGAGTGGACGGCCGAGCAGCGGGTCCGCGGGGTGATGGCCCTCTGCTACGGCGATCCCGGCCGGGTCACCCCCGAGGGTTTCCACGCCGCCGTGCAGGAGATGGAGCGGCGGCTGCGGCTGCCGTACTTCTGGGACGCGATGGCGCGTTCCGCGCGCGGGATCGTCGACGCGTACACCCTGGGTGGTCAGCACGGTCTGTGGCGGCAGGCCGAACGGGTCCTCGCGCCCACCCTGCTGGTCTACGGCGGCCGGGACCAGCTCGTCGGATACCGCATGGCCCGGCGCGCGGAACGGGCCTTCCGCGACTCCCGGCTGCTCACCCTGCCCGACGCGGGCCATGTGGCGATGATGGAGTACCCGGAGACGGTGGCGACCGCGTTCCGTGAACTCCTGGCCGAAACGCGGGAGTCGGGGGCGTGGGCGGCGCCGGGCGGGAAGGCCGTAGGCTCCCGGGGTGCGGTCGCCGACGAGGGCGCCCGCGACGCGGAAATGGGAGGCTGACGGACCAGGTGGGACGCCACAGCCGCCGCGGACCCGCCCCGAAGGGCGACAGCGCGGGCACAGCGGGCACGACAGCGAGTACGGACGCGGCCCGGCAGGGCCGGGACCGCAGGGGCCACCGGGACGGCTCCGAGGGGCCGGGCGGACCGGTCCCCGGCGGCCGGCCGGCCGGTCAGCCCGGTTCCCCCGGTCAGACCGCAGCGCCGATGGCGCCGCCCGGCCCCGGAGCGGGTCCGGCGCAGGCACCGCCGCCGCGCCGGGGTCCGGGGGCCGCCGCGCCGGGCCGCGGTCCCGGTCCCGCCGGTCCCGGTCCCGCCGGTCCCGCTCCCTGGCCGGGCTCCGGTCCCACCGGTCCGGCCCCGGCTCCGGGCAGGCGCCCGGCGGGCCCGCCGCACTTCCCGGACGGAACTCCCGCGCAGGGCGTACCCCGTCTTCCGGACGGGACTCCCGCACAGGGGTTCCCCCGCGTGCCCGCGCCGAACGGGACGCCCGCGCACGGTGTGCCGCGTATGCCGGACGGGACACCGGCGCGCGGCGTGCCCCGCTTCCCCGATGGAACTCCCGCTCACGGTGTGCCGCGTTTCCCCGACGGGACACCCGCGCACGGCGTGCCGCGTATGCCCGACGGGACGCCCGCCCATGGCGTCCCCCGCTTCCCGGACGGGACCCCCGCTCACGGTGTGCCGCAGGCTCGTGGTGCTCATCCCGAGCAGCGGGAAGCCGGAGGCGGCTGGGGGGAGTTCAGGTCGAGGGCCCGGTGCTCCGGCGACGGAGGAGCGGGCGCGGCGCCCGGCGTCGGCGAGACCTCGGCGGCGGGTCCCGCGGAGCCCACCGGTGCCGCGGGCACCGGCGTCCCCATCCCGCGGCAGCGGCAGCGGCGGGGGCAGTCGGCCCCGGGGTCCGGACCCCGGCAGGACTACCTCGACGCGTTCCGGGACGGAGCGGCGGAAGGGGGTGGCGACAGCGGCGACGGCGACGGTACGGAGCGCGGCGAGGACGGCGCGACCGGCGCCACCGCCCGTTCCCGCGGCGCCTCCCGGGGCGCCTCCCGGGGCGCCTCCCGGGGCACGCTGCCCCGCCCGGTGCCGGTCCAGTTCGCCCCGCCCACGGGACCCACCGCAGCCGGTACCGGCACGAGCCCGGTCGCGGGCGCCGGACCGCGCGCGGGCAGCGGTGGCGGTGGCGGTGGCGGCCGTGGTGACGACGGCGACGGCGGTGACGGCTCCGTGCCGCCCGCCGCCGAGGCGGCCCCCGGCGGCAAGAGCGCCAAGGGCACCAAGGGCGGCAAGGGCCGTACCTTCACCGGTATCGCCGCCGCGGCCGTCACCACCGTGCTCGCGGTCGTCGTGGCCGGGCAGGTCGCCGACGACCGCTCCGAGGCGGGCGCGGCGCAGACGGCCGGCGGCCAGGACGAGGGCGCCCGGACCGCGCTGGGCGGGGGCGTGCAGACGAGTCCGTCCCCCTCGCACAGCACGGTCGCGCTGACGTACGAGCAGAAGATGAACCTGAAGTACCCGCTGAGCCCCGCGCTCAAGGGTTCGGGCCGGTTCGACGTGGTCCCCGGTTTCGCCAAGGCGCCGGGGCGCGGGCGCAAGTTCACCTACCGGGTCGACGTGGAGCAGGGCCTCGGGCTCGACGGCCGGCTCTTCGCGGACGCCGTGCAGAAGACGCTCAACGACGACCGTAGCTGGGCCCACGGCGGTGCGCGCACCTTCGAGCGGGTCTCCTCCGGCGAGAGCGACTTCGTGATCACGCTCGCCAGCCCCGGCACCACCGCCGTGTGGTGCGAGAAGTCGGGTCTGGACACCACCGAGGACAACGTCTCGTGCGACTCGGCCGCCACCCCGCGCGTGATGATCAACGCCTACCGCTGGGCGCAGGGCGCCAGGACCTACGGCGACCGGATCTACCCGTACCGGCAGATGCTGATCAACCACGAGGTCGGCCACCGGCTCGGCCACAACCACGTCACCTGCGAGAAGGACGGGGAGCTCGCGCCGGTCATGCAGCAGCAGACGAAGTTCCTCGACCATGACGGAATTCACTGCCTGCCGAACTCCTGGCCCTACCCGAAGAGTTGACGGACGGTGTGCGGGGCGGCCGCGGAGGAGCCGCGCGCCGCCCTCCGATCATGTTGACAATGCGCCGAATGTTCGTTCATATTTCTGCGCATGTGGTCCCGTCACTCCGTCAGCAGCGCCGCCATCGAGATGGCGCTCCTCGGCGTGACCGCCCTCTGTGTGGCCGACATCCACTGTTGCTGACGCCCGCCCCCGGCGTGCGCGTCGCCCCGTTCTCCCCTTCGCCCTGACCTTCCGCGTCCTGGTGCGCTCCCGCCGAGCGCCGTCGCGCGGCAGTACGGTCCCCGGTGGTCCGACGACCCGTCGCCGAGGCAGACGTCTGTTCAGATTCGTCTCATTACTCGTCCGACCGTCTCGCGATCCGAGACGTGTCCGGGACATCCCTTCCGAGAGGTCGTCATTCCGATGCGCCAACCGTCCGTCTCAGCCCGCCGCGTGGCCGCGGTATCCGTCAGCCTGGTCGTGGCAGCGGGCGCCGTCGCCTGCGGGCCGAAGGACAACGATGCCAAGAGCACCGGCGGCGACTCCCGGCCCCACAAGGGCGGCACCCTGAACGTCCTCAACGCCCAGCCCCAGCAGGACTTCGACCCGGCGCGCCTCTACACCTCCGGCGGCGGCAACGTCCCCTCCCTCGTCTTCCGCACCCTCACCACCCGCAACCGCGAGAACGGCGCCGCCGGTGCCAAGGTCGTCCCGGACCTCGCCACCGACACCGGGCGCCCCAGCAAGGACGCGACCGTGTGGACGTACACCCTCAAGGAGGGGCTGAAGTACGAGGACGGCACGCCGATCACCTCGGCCGACGTCAAGTACGGCATCGAGCGCTCCTTCGCGCCCGAACTCTCCGGCGGCGCCCCCTACCTGCGGGACTGGCTGGTCGGCGCGGCCGGCTACCAGGGGCCGTACAAGGACAAGAAGGGCCTCGCCGCGATCGAGACGCCGGACGCCCGGACGATCGTCTTCCATCTGAACAAGCCCGAGGGCGAGTTCCCGTACCTGGCCACGCAGACCCAGTTCACGCCGGTGCCCAAGGCCAAGGACACCGGCACCAAGTACGAGGAGCACCCGGTCTCGTCCGGCCCGTACAAGGTCGTCAAGAACGAGAACGACGGCGAGCACCTCGTCCTGGAGCGCAACCCGAACTGGTCCGCCGCCACCGACGCCGAGCGCAAGGCGTACCCGGACCGGATCGACGTACGGTCCGGGCTCGACTCGTCCGTCATCAACCAGCGGCTCTCCGCCTCCCAGGGCCCCGACGCCGCCGCCGTCACCACGGACACCAACCTCGGACCGGCCGAACTCGCCAAGGTCAGCGGTGACAAGGCGCTGGCCGCGCGCGTGGGCACCGGCCACTTCGGTTACACCAACTACCTGGCCTTCAACCCGAAGGTGAAGCCGTTCGACGACATCAAGGTGCGCCAGGCCGTCGCCTACGCCATCGACCGGTCCTCGGTCGTCAACGCGGCCGGCGGCAGCGCCCTCGCCGAGCCCGCCACCACCTTCCTGCCGAACCAGAAGTCCTTCGGCCACACCCCCTACGACCTCTTCCCGGCGGGCGCCTCGGGCGACCCGGCCAAGGCCAGGGAACTGCTGAAGCAGGCCGGTCACCCCGACGGCATCACCGTCACCCTCACCCACTCCAACAGCAAGGACTTCGAGACCAGCCCGGAGATCGCCACCGCCGTCCAGGACGCGCTCAAGAAGGCCGGCATCACCGTCAGGCTCCAGGGCCTGGAGAAGAACGACTACTCCGACAAGACGCAGAACGTGAAGACCGAGCCGGGCCTCTTCCTCGCCCACTGGGGTGCCGACTGGCCCTCCGGCGGCCCCTTCCTGGCCCCGATCTTCGACGGCCGCCAGATCGTCGAGGACGGCGCCAACTTCAACAGCGGCCAGCTCGACGACACGTCCGTCAACGACGAGATCGACGCGATCAACAAGCTGACCGACCTCGACGCCGCCGCCGCGCGCTGGGGCGCCCTGGACAAGAAGATCGGCGAACAGGCCCTGACCGTGCCGCTGTTCCACCCCGTCTACAAGCGCCTGTACGGCAAGGACGTCAAGAACATCGTGATCAGCGACTGGACCGGTGTGCTGGACATCTCCCAGGTCGCGGTGAAGTGACGCCGTGAGCGAGGCACTTGCCGCCTCCCCGGCCGCCGGGACGGACATCCCCGTCCCGGTGGCCCCGGGGGCTCACCGGTTCTGGCGGCGGCTGCGTGCGCAGCGCGCCGCCCTCGTCGCGGCGGCCGTCGTCGCGCTGCTCGTCCTGATCGCGCTCGCCGCGCCGCTGCTCACCGCGCTGGAGGGCCAGGACCCCACCACCTACCACCCCGGCCTGGTCGACTCCGCGCGCGGCGGCGTGCCCATCGGCTCGTTCGGCGGCGCGAGCGGCGACCACTGGCTGGGCGTCGAACCGCAGACCGGCCGCGACCTGTTCGCCCGCCTGGTCTACGGCGCCCGGGTCTCGCTGGGCGTGGCGCTCGCCGCCACGCTCATCCAGGTCGCCATCGGGGTCGCGGTCGGCGTCGCCGCCGCGCTCGGCAACCGCTGGGTCGACCAGCTGCTCAGCCGGGCCACCGACATCATCGTCTCGATGCCGCTGATGATCATGGCTCTGGCGCTGCTGGCCATCGTCCCGTCGAGCTTCCCGCGCCCGGTGCTGGTCACCCTGGTCATCGGCCTGATCGCCTGGGGCAACATCGCCAAGATCGTGCGCGCCCAGACCCTCACCCTCAAGGGCCTCGACCATGTCGCCGCCGCCCGGCTCAGCGGCTGGGGCACCGTGCGCATCGTCCGCCGCGAACTGCTGCCCGGCCTCGCGGCCCCCGTCATCACGTACGCCGCCCTGCTCGTACCCACCAACATCTCCGTCGAGGCGGCGCTGTCCTTCCTCGGCGTCGGCGTGAAGCCGCCCACCCCGTCCTGGGGGCAGATGCTCACCGCGGCCGACGTCTGGTACCAGGCGGCGCCGCAGTACCTGATGCTGCCCGCGGGTGCCCTCTTCGTGACCGTGGTCGCCCTGACCGTCCTCGGCGACGGCGTCCGCACCGCCCTCGACCCGCGCGCCGCCTCCCGCCTGCGCATCGGCACCGGCCGCAGGCGCGAGTCGGCGGCCGGGACCGGTACGGAAGCCGGTCCGAAGACCGGGGTGGAGCCCGGTGCGGCGGCGGCCGACGGGACGTCCCAGGCCCAGGCCCAGGACCAGGCCCAGGCCCAGGCCCAGGACCAGGACCAGGCCCAGGCCCAGGAAGCACACAAGGAGGCCACCGCGTGAACGCCTTCGGCGGACTCGGAGGATTCGTGCTGCGCCGTGCCCTCGGCGCCCTGATCACCCTCCTCGCCATCTCGGTGATCGTCTACGTCGTCTTCTACGCCACCCCCGGCAACGTCGCGCAGATCAGCTGCGGCCCGCGCTGCTCGCCGGAGCAGGTGCACCAGGTGGCCCAGCAACTGCGCCTGGACGACCCGCTGTACGTGCGCTACTGGCACTTCCTCGAAGGACTCGTGGCCGGCCAGGACTACTCGACCGGCACCTCCGTCGAGCACTGCTCCGCGCCCTGCCTCGGGGTCTCCTACCAGTCCGGTCGGCAGGTCCTGAGCATCATCCTGACCAAGCTCCCCGTGAGCCTGTCCCTGGTGTTCGGCGCGATGGTGCTCTGGCTGATCCTCGGGGTGGGCACGGGCGTGCTCTCCGCCTGGCGGCGCGGCCGGATCTCCGAACGCGTCCTCACCGCCGTCACGCTCGCGGGCACCGCCACCCCGGTGTTCGTCATCGGCCTGGTCCTGCTGATCGTCGTCTGCGGCGAGTTCCAGTGGCTGCCCTTCCCGCAGTACGTGAACCTCACCGACGACCCCGAGCAATGGGCGTGGAACCTGATCCTGCCGTGGCTCTCGCTGGCCCTGATCGAGGCCGCCGCCTTCGCCCGGATGACCAGGGCGTCGATGCTGGAGACCCTCGCCGAGGACCACATCCGCACCTTCCGCGCGTACGGAGTGGGGGAGCGGGCGATCGTCGGGCGGCACGCGCTGCGCGGCGCCCTCGCCCCCGTCATCGCGCTGAACGCCAACAACGTCGGCTCGGCGGTCGGCGGCGCGGTCCTCACCGAGACCCTGTTCGGCCTGCCCGGGATCGGCCAGGAACTGGTGCACGCGGTGAACGTCGTGGACCTGCCGGTGGTCGTCGGCATGGTCCTGGTCATCGGCTTCTTCGTGGTCATCGCCAACGCCGTCGCGGACGTGCTGTTCGCGGTGGCCGACCGACGGGTGGTACTCGCATGAGCCCGAAGAACCTGAGGAATCCGACCGGTTCCGCCGCGGCGAGCCTCGTCGAGGTGGCGGACCTGACCGTCGCGTTCGGGGCGCTGCGCGCCGTGGACGGACTCTCCTTCCGGCTCGCGCCCGGCGGCGCGCTCGCCCTGGTCGGCGAGTCCGGCTCGGGCAAGTCCACGGTCGCCTCCGCCCTGCTGGGGCTGCACCGCGGCACCGGCGCGCGGGAGGGCGGCACGGTCCGGGTGGCCGGCACCGATGTGCGGTCCGCCTCCGAGGAGGAGCTGCGGCGGCTGCGCGGCGGGACGGCCGCCATGGTCTTCCAGGACCCGCTGTCCTCCCTCGACCCGTACTACGCGGTCGGCGACCAGATCGCCGAGGTGTACCGCACACACACGCGTGCCTCGCGCCGGGCGGCACGCGCGCGTGCCGTGGAGGTGCTGGACCGGGTCGGGATCCCCGACGCGGCCCGGCGCTCCCGCTCCCGGCCGCACGAGTTCAGCGGCGGCATGCGCCAGCGCGCCCTGATCGCCATGGCGCTCGCGTGCGCGCCCGACCTGCTGATCGCCGACGAGCCGACCACCGCGCTCGACGTGACCGTCCAGGCCCAGATCCTCGACCTGCTGCACACGCTGCGGGAGGAGACCGGGATGGGGCTGCTGCTGGTCACCCACGACGTGGGCGTCGCCGCCGAGAGCGTCGACGAGGTGCTGGTCATGCGGCACGGCCGCGCTGTCGAGCACGGTCCCGTCGCGGACGTGCTGGGTGCCCCCGGCGCGGCGTACACCAGGGAACTGCTGGCGGCGGTGCCGCGCCTGGAACGCCTGCGGACGGCGACCGACGGGTCCGGGGACGCGCCGAAGGTGCCTGAGGTGCCGGACGCGCCTGAGGTGCCGGACGCGCCTGAGGTGCCGGACGCGCCTGAGGCGCCGGTGCGGGAGGCGCGGGAGGCACGGGAGGAGGCACCGGAGGGCCACGGGTCCTCGCGGACCGGAGCCGGAGCCGAGGCCGGGGCCGAGGTCGTCCTGGAGGCGTCCGGGCTGCGGCGCGAGTTCGGGCGCGGCCGGCGGGCGCTGGCGGCCGTGGACGGTGTCTCGCTGACCGTGCGGCGCGGCGAGACCCTGGGGATCGTGGGCGAGAGCGGCAGCGGCAAGACCACGCTGGGCCGGATGCTCGTCGGGCTGCTGGAGCCGACCGCGGGCGAGGTGCGCTTCGAGGGCCGGGCCAGGGCCGGGGTGGACCCGGCCGTGCAGATGGTCTTCCAGGACCCGGTCTCCTCCCTCAACCCGCGCCGCAGCGTGGGGGAGTCCATCGCGGACCCGCTGCGGGCACGCGGCGAACGGAGCGAGGAGCGCATCCGGGAGCGCGTCGGCGGACTGCTGGAGCGCGTCGGGCTCGAACGCGCGCAGTACGACCGCTATCCGCACGAGTTCAGCGGCGGGCAGCGTCAGCGCGTGGGCATCGCGCGGGCGCTCGCCGCCGACCCGCGGGTGATCGTCTGCGACGAGCCCGTCTCGGCGCTCGACGTCACCACGCAGGCGCAGGTGGTGGCCCTGCTCGGCGAGTTGCAGCGGGACCTCGGTATCGCCCTGGTCTTCGTCGCCCACGACCTCGCGGTGGTGCGCCAGGTCAGCGACCGGGTCGCGGTGATGCGCCGGGGCCGGATCGTCGAGGAGGGCCCGGCCGCCGAGGTGTACGACGCGCCCCGGGACCCCTACACCAGGCAGCTCCTGGCCGCCGTACCGGCGCTCGACCCGGAGGCCGCCGCCCGGCGCCGCGCCGCCCGCCGGGAGCTGGCCATGGCCTGACGCCGCGTAGCCACGTGATCTCCCGGTGCGACGGAACGCCGTCGGCCCGGGAAAGTTACGCCCGTTCACCCCTTCCGGTGGCGCGACGGACAACCGTCCGTCGCGCCACCGGTCTGTCCGCATACGTTCTTCCCGCTGCGAGCCGCCGG
The DNA here is from genome assembly GCF_000373685.1 of Streptomyces sp. PsTaAH-124. Classification (NCBI taxonomy): domain Bacteria; kingdom Bacillati; phylum Actinomycetota; class Actinomycetes; order Kitasatosporales; family Streptomycetaceae; genus Streptomyces; species Streptomyces sp. PsTaAH-124. The sequence continues at coordinate 87,498 of NZ_KB892208.1, forward strand.
TGCGACGGCGGCTCTCCACACGGGAGAGAACGGGGGTGCACGCGTGCGCATCGGACTGGTGACGGAGGGCGGCTACCCGTATGCGAGCGGGGACGGCACGCTCTGGTGCGAACGGCTCGTGCGCGGGCTCGGGCAGCACGAGTTCGACCTCTACGCGCTCAGCCGCAGCCGCCGGCAGGAGGACGACGGCTGGGTCCCGCTGCCCCGGCAGGTCGGCCGGGTCCGTACGGCGCCCCTGTGGGGGACCGAGGACACCGGCGCGCGCCACGGACGCCGGGCGCGCCGCCGCTTCGCCGAGTACTACGGGGAACTGGCGGCCGTGCTGTGCGCGACGGGGGCGGCCGGGCGGACCGCGCAGACCGCGTGGGCCGGGCAGGGCGGGCAGGGCGGCCGAGCGGCGTGGGCCGGGCAGGGCGGCCGAGCGGCGTGGGCCGGGCAGGACGGCGCGGTTCCGGTAAGCCGCTCGGACGACGAGGCGGACCGTTTCGCCTACGCGCTGTACGGCCTCGCGGAACTCGCCCGCGACACGGGCGGCGGCCTCGCGGGCGCGCTGCGCTCGGAGAGCGCTGTCCGCGCGCTGGAACGCGCCTGCCGCGCGCCCGGCGCCCACCGCGAGGCGCGTGAGGCGCGCGTACCGGATCTCCTCGGCGTGGCCGTGCACGTGGAACACGCCCTGCGCCCCCTGACCCCGGACTGGTACGGGGACGACGGCCTCGGGGCCGCCGACCTCTGCCACACCGCGGGCGGCGGCACCGCGGCCCTGCCCGGACTGCTCGCGCGCCACTTCTGCGACGTCCCCCTCCTGGTGACCGAGTACGGCGCGCCGCTGCGGGCGCACCACCTGGCCGCCACCGCCGCCCGCACCGCCCCGGCCGTGCGGTCCCTGCTCGCCGCCTTCCACGCCCGGCTCGCCGCAGAGGTCTACCGGCAGGCCGCCGTCATCACCCACGGCAACGCCCACACCCGCCGCTGGCAGGAGCGCTGCGGTGCCGACCGCGCCAGGCTGCGCACCGTCCCTCCCGGCATGGACGCCACGCCGTTCGCCGAGGCGGGCGAGACGGGTGGGGTGGGAGCGACCGGCGGTGCCGGTGCGACCGGCGGGAGCGGCGGCGCCGGGGCTCGCACGCGGGCGCACGGCGCGGACACGCTGGTGTGGACCGGCCGCGTCGAACCGGCCAAGGACCTGGTGTCCCTGCTGCACGCCTTCACCGAGGTCCGCTGGGCGCACCCGGGGGCGCGGCTGAGGATCGTGGCCACGACGGCGGCGCCGGACGGTCCCGAGGCCGCCGGCTACCTGGCCCACTGCAAGGCACTGGCCGCCCAGCTCTTCCCGGACGAGGCCGAGGGCCCGCACACCGTCGGCGAGAACCCGGTCTCCTTCGAGGAGGTGGGCGGCCCCGAGGCGCCGACCCTCGCCGACGCCTACGCCGCGGGCGCCGTGGTCGTCCTGTCGAGCGTCGTCGAGGGCTTCCCGTCCGGCCTGGTGGAGGCGATGTTCTCCGGGTGCGCGACCGTCTCCACGGACGTCGGCGCGGTCGTCGAGGTCATCGGCGGTACGGGACTCGTCGTGCCGCCGCGCAATCCGCGGGCGCTCGGTGAGGCGTGCGTGGCGCTGCTGCGCGACCCCGAGCGCCGTGCGCGCCTGGGCGCCGCCGCCCGCGCCCGCGCGCTCGAACTGTTCACCGTCGAGCAGAACATCGCGGCATTTCACAGCATTTACCTGGAGGTCGTCTCCCGGTGCCCGGTCCGGCGCGTGGTCCTGGACGACTCCGGCGAGCCCCTTCCGTTCGCCGCCCCGGCCGAGTCCCACCTCGCCGGGCCGCCCGGATTCCCGGGCCCGCCCGACCGCCGGACCGGCCCGGCCGCCCGGCACCCGGGCACCGCCGCCTCCCCGGGTTCCTCCGCCGCACCGGTCCGCACCGCCCCCAGCTGGGCGGCCGCCGCCCCCGACCGCACCCCGACCCGCCGTCCGGCCACGGAGGCCGCCCGATGACCACCCCGAGAGAATCCGACCACCCGAGGACCCCGACCAGCCCCGGCGCCTGGGGCGCGGGCCCGGCGGAGCGGCCGACGGCGGCCGACGGCACCGGCGGGCGCGGCGGGGCGCGCGGACGCGGCACCGTGCTCGACCGGGCCCGCGCCGCCGCTCCGCGCCGAGGCGCGGCCGACCCGGTCACCTCCCTGCTGCACCGCCACCGCGAACTGTGCGAACGCGCGGTCGACCCACTGGAGATCGCCGCCGGTCTTGAGGCGCACGGCGTCACCGACCGCACCGCCGCCCGCTACCGCCACCGCGACGTCTTCTCCCTGGCCGAGGAGATGTACGCCCGTATCGCCCGCGACACCGCCGCACCCGCGCCGCCCCGGGACGACACCGCGCCCCGCGCGCGTGTCGGCTGGATCCTGCTCGCCCTGCTGCCCGGCGCCCTGTGCGCGGCCACGGTCGCCGGAGTGCGCCTGACCACGGGCCCGGTCCGTCCGGCGGTGGCGGCGGTCGGGCTGCCGGCCCTGGCCCTGGCCGTGCACGTCCTGCTCCGCCGCGGCCCGCTCGGCAGGCGCGAACACCCCCGGGGCGGCCCGCGCACCCCCGGCACCCACGCCTGGACGTACTGGCTCCTCGCCTACGCCGTCCTCGGCGACGGCCTGCTCGGCGCGGCGGTCCCGGGCGGCCCCGACGGACTGCCCGACGGCACCCGGACCGGTCCCTGGCCGCTGGCGACCGTCCCCGTGCTGGCGCTCGCGCTCGCCTGCGCACCGGCGTGCTGGGCCGCGCACCTCTTCGCGGTACGCGCCCGGCGCGCGCTGACGGCCAGCCGCGGCCTGCACGAGTTCGCCGCCTCCGTACGGCCCCTGCTCCTCGTCGTGTTCACCCTCTTCCTGGGCGCTCTCGCCGCCCTGCTCACCGCCTGCGGCAGGGTCCTGCACGAGCCCGCCGCAATCGTCCGGACCCTCGCGCTCGGCGCCCTGCTGCTGCTCGCCCGGCTGCTCACCACGCACGGCTCCACCCACGCCCCGGCCGCCGCCCTCGCAGCCGCGGCCACGGCGGAGGCGACGGCCCAGGCGAGCGTCTTCGCCGGCCGCCTCCCCAGCTGCGACCCGCTCGCCGTCCCGGTCGACACCCTCGTGACCGCCTGGGGGCCGGGCAGCATCCCGGCCCTCGCCTGCGGAGCCGCCGCCCTCGCCCTCCTCATCCACGCGGCCCGCTCCCTGACCAGGGCCTCGGCCCACGCGCAGGCGGAGAAGCAGCCGTGACGGACACCCGCCGCCCCGGACCACGGACCGCCGGGCGGGCCTCGCCCTCCCACGGCCACCTGAGCCCCGGTGAAGCCGCGCCCGGTACGCGGAAGCCCGCCGATCCCGCGCCCGGCGCACGGTCCCCGGGCGAGCGGTCCCCGGGCGGACGCGCTCCCGGTGGCCGGGACATCGGCGCCGTACGCCACCGGCGCACCCCCGCACGCGACCGCACCGGGCCGGAGCCGCAGGCGGATCCGGCCCCGCGCGGACCACGGGCGTCCGGCCCCGCCGCCGGAGCCCACCGCACCACCCCCCTGAAGGAGAACACCAGATGACCACCGCCCGATCCGGAGCGTCCGGAGCTTCCGGAGCCACCGGAGCGCACACCCCGGGAGCCGCCCGATGAGGGTTCTGCTGATCGGAGCAGGCGGATACCTCGGCCGCTTCGTCGCCGACCGCCTGCTCGCCGACCCGGCCGTCCAGCTCACCGCACTCGGCCGCGGCGACGACGCCGACGTCCGCTTCGACCTCGCCACGGGCAGCCCGGGAGCGCTCACCCGCTTCCTGGACGCCGTCCACCCGGGCGTCGTCGTCAACTGCGCCGGTGCCACCCGGGGCGGTGCCCGCGAACTCACCCGGCACAACACCGTCGCGGTCGCCACCGTCTGCGAGGCGCTGCGCCGCAGCGGGTGCGGGGCCCGTCTGGTGCAGATCGGCTGCGGCGCCGAGTACGGCCCCAGCCAGCCCGGTTCCTCCACCGCCGAGGACGCCGTCCCCCGCCCCGGCGGCCCGTACGGGGTCAGCAAACTCGCCGCGACCGAACTCGTCCTCGGCTCCGGCCTGGACGCCGTCGTGCTCCGCGTCTTCTCGCCCGCCGGTCCCGGTACCCCGGCGGGCTCCCCGCTCGGCCGGCTCGCCGAGGCCATGCGCCGCGCCATGCAGTCCGGCGACGGCGACCTCAAACTCGCGGGCCTCGGCGCCCAGCGGGACTTCGTCGACGTCCGCGACGTGGCCCGCGCCGTGCACGCCGCCTCCCTCTCGGCCGCCCAGGGGGTCATCAACATCGGCTCCGGCCGCGCGGTCCGGCTGCGGGACGCCGCGTCGGTCCTGGCGCGTGTGGCCGGATACGGTGGCGCCCTCCACGAACTCGACGGCCCGCCCGGCGGCCATCTGCGGCCCACCATCGGCCACCCGCGCAGCGACCCCGACCATCCGGCGCCGGTCGCGTACCCGTACCCCGACGGCTGCGGCGGCTGGCAGCAGGCCGATGTGCGCACCGCGCGCGACCGGCTCGGCTGGCGCCCCCGGATCAGCCTGGAGGAGTCGCTGGCCGACATCTGGATGGAGGCCGCATGCCGTATCTGACCGGCACTGCGGCAGGCGGCTCCCGGACCGCGGTCCGCGCAGGACTCGGTGTCCCCGGCTGCGCGCACCCCCTGCTCGCCCCCGCCGAGTGGAACGCGCTCACCCGGCCCGGGACGCCCCTGCACTGGACGGTCCTCGACGTCGCCGACGGTCCCGGCGTCCGGCCCGACCCGCGCTGCCTGGAGGCGGCCGGGCGGCTGCGCAACGCGGGCGTCCGGGTCCTCGGCCGCCTCGACCTGCTCCGGGGCACCCGGCCCCGGGGGGAACTGATCGCCGACGCGCACCGGTACCTGGAGTGGTACCAGGTCGACGGCTTCCTCCTGGACCGCTGCCCCGCGAGCCGCGCGGGGCTGCCCGAGACCCGCCGCACGATCACCTCGCTGCGGGCCCTGCGCGCCGACGCCCACCTCGTCCTCGGGCACGGCACCCCTCCGTACCCCGGATACGCCGAGTACGCCGAGCAGTTGGTGACCTTCGACGGGCCGTGGAGCGACTACCGCTTCTCGCAGACCGCCGAGTGGACCGCGGACCATCCGCCCGAGCGGTTCTGCCACTTGGTGCACGGTGTTCCGCGCGGTCATCTGGACGAGGCGCTGCGCGTCGCCCGCTGGCAGGGCGCGGCCACGATCTGGTTCACCGACCGCACGGACCACGGCGGCCGACGGGCCCCCTGGGAGGGCCTGCCCGGCTACTGGGACGATATTGTCTCGCTGGTCGGAACAGGTGTCTCGGAATGAAGAAGGCCGTGGCAGTGTTACGGGGAGAACAACCGTAGTGATTGACCGACCAACGGAGTCCCCGTGTCGCTGCCACCCCTGGTCGAGCCAGCTCCTGAGCTCACCGTAGACGAGGTCCGCAGGTACTCCCGCCACCTGATCATCCCCGATGTGGGGATGGACGGGCAGAAGCGGCTGAAGAACGCCAAGGTGCTCTGTGTGGGCGCCGGCGGCCTGGGCTCGCCGGCGCTGATGTACATGGCCGCCGCGGGCGTCGGCACGCTCGGCATCGTGGAGTTCGACGAGGTCGACGAGTCGAACCTGCAACGCCAGGTCATCCACAGCCAGGCCGACATCGGCCGCTCCAAGGCCGAGTCCGCGCGTGACACCGTCCAGGGCATCAACCCGTACGTGAACGTGGTCCTTCACCAGGAGCGGCTCGAGGCCGACAACGTGATGGACATCTTCAGCCAGTACGACCTGATCGTCGACGGCACGGACAACTTCGCGACCCGCTACCTGGTCAACGACGCGTGCGTGCTGCTCAACAAGCCGTACGTGTGGGGTTCGATCTACCGCTTCGACGGCCAGGCCTCGGTGTTCTGGTCCGAGCACGGTCCCTGCTACCGCTGCCTCTACCCGGAGCCCCCGCCCCCCGGCATGGTCCCCTCCTGCGCCGAGGGCGGCGTGCTGGGCGTGCTGTGCGCGTCCATCGGCTCCATCCAGGTCAACGAGGCCATCAAGCTCCTCGCTGGCATCGGCGAGCCGCTGGTCGGCCGACTGATGATCTACGACGCCCTGGAGATGCAGTACCGCCAGGTCAAGGTCCGCAAGGACCCCGACTGCGCGGTCTGCGGCGAGAACCCGACCGTCACGGAACTCATCGACTACGAGGCCTTCTGCGGCGTCGTCTCCGAGGAGGCCCAGGCGGCGGCGGCCGACTCCACGATCACTCCCAAGCAGCTCAAGGAGTGGATCGACGACGGCGAGAACATCGAGATCATCGATGTGCGCGAGCCGAACGAGTTCGAGATCGTCTCCATCCCCGGCGCCCGGCTGATCCCGAAGAACGAGTTCCTCATGGGCACCGCCCTGGAGGGGCTGCCGCAGGACAAGAAGATCGTCCTGAACTGCAAGACGGGTGTCCGCAGTGCGGAAGTCCTCGCCGTGCTGAAGTCCGCGGGCTTCTCGGACGCCGTGCACGTCGGCGGCGGCGTGATCGGCTGGGTCAACCAGATCGAACCGAGCAAGCCGGTCTACTGAGCCGGACTCCGGGCGACCGGACCGGCAGTACGAGCCCATGGCCCCCGCCCACGGCGGGCGCCATGGGCTCGTGTCGTTCCACCCGGCTCCCCGCCCCGCCGCCCGCCCCGCGGACCGCGCGGCGGGCAGCGCGGTCAGGAGCAGACCGTGCCGTCCCTCGGCACCGTGCCCTCCAGCAGATAGGCGTCGACCGTCGAGTCCACGCAGTCGCTGCCACTGCCGTACGCGCCGTGGCCCTCGCCCTTCCAGGTCAGCTCCACGCCGACGCCCTTGCCGAGTCCGTCCGCCATCTTGCGGGCGCCCTCGTAGGGGGTCGCCGGGTCGCCGGTGTTGCCGACCACGAGGATCGGCGCCGCGCCCGGCGCACCGACCCGCGGGGTGTCGTACTGCCCGGCCACCGGCCAGTCGTGGCACCAGCCCGCCGTGTCCCAGCTCATGAAGGCACCGAACACGGGGGAGATCCGCTCGAACTCGGGCAGCCGCCGCTTCGCCTCCTCCGGCGTGGGCCGCTGCCTGTCGTCCAGGCACGATATGACCCGTTGCGCATGGGTCGTCGTGCCGTAGTGCCCCGAGGCGTCGCGGTCGTTGTAGGCGTCGGCCGACGCCAGCAGTCCCGTCCCGTCGCCCCGCTGCGCGGCGGCGAGCGCAGCGGTCAGCCTCGGCCAGCTGTCCCTGCTGTACAGCGGCAGGACGATGCCGGTCAGGGCGAGCGTCTGCGTCAGCTTCCGTCCCGAGGCGGTGGGCAGCGGCTTCGCGTCGATCCGCGCCAGCAGGTCCGCGATCCGGCGTGATCCCCGCGCGGGGTCCTGGCCGGTGGACTTCAGATAGTCGTCCAGCGCCCGCTGGAAGCCCCGGGTCTGGTTCAGCGCGTGGCCCACCGTGTCGGCCGTCGGGTCGACCACCGCGTCCAGCACGATCCGCCCGACGTGCCCGGGGAACAGATGGGCGTAGACGCCGCCCAGCTCGGTGCCGTAGGAGATGCCGAAGTAGTGCATCCGGCGGTCGCCGAGGACCTGGCGCATCAGGTCCATGTCGCGGGCCGTGTCGGTCGTCGAGACATGCGCGAGGAGCTTTCCGGCCGCCTTGGCGCAGCCCCGGGCGAAGTCGGCCGCGTCCCGCAGGTACGCCTGTTCCTCGGCCGGAGTGTCGGGTGTCGTGTCGATGGCCTCGGCGGCCTGGATCCCGCGGTCGTCGCGGCAGCGGACGCCCTCGTCGGCGCCGACGCCGCGCGGGTCCCAGCTCACCAGGTCGTACCGTCGGCGGAGGGTGCTCACCGTGGAGGCGTACGCCGGGAGCGTCTGTACGCCCGAGCCGCCGGGGCCGCCGAAGTTGAACAGCAGGGAGCCGGTGCGCTCGCCGGTGGCCCCGGCGCGGATCAGGGCGAGGCCGATGGTCTCGCCGCCGGGACGGGACCAGTCCAGCGGCGCCCTGAGCGTGGCGCACTGCCAGTCGCGGCCCGGCGCCGGGGAACCGGCGGTGGGCTCGCAGCGGCCCCAGACGAGCTGCTGGGACGTCAGGGAGGAGGGCAGCGCCGAGGCGTCCCCGGCCCCGCCCGCGCCTGTTGCCGAGGAGGTGCCCGGTGACGACGCGTCGGCCGTTGACGAGGCGCCGGTTCGTGGATCCGGCCGTCCCTTGCCCGGGTCCCCGCCCGCGCCGTCCGGTCCACCGCACCCGGCCAGCAGCGCCGTGGCGGCGGCCGCCGCCGCCCACCGTGCCAGACGTCCCATGCCGCATCCCCCTCATGCGCACCCACGCGCTCCCACGCACTTCCGCGGATCGGCCCGCGGGAAGCAGTCAGGCCATGGTAGGCGGATCGAGATCAACCGGGGGAAGCCTGTGGATAACGCTCTGACCTGGGATTTTATGGCTTGACGGTCCGGGATTCTCCGATCCGGGGACGAGGGTGGCGGCTAGGCGCAGACCGTCCCGGCCGCCGGTACCCTGCCGTCGAGCAGGTAGCCGTTCACCGCGCTCTGCACGCACTTGTCGCCGCTGTTGTAGGCGCCGTGGCCCTGGCCCTTGTAGGTCAGCTCCACGCCGACGCCCCGCCCCAGCGCCTCCACCATCTTCCGCGCGCCCTCGTACGGCGTGGCCGGGTCGCCGGTGTTGCCCACGACCAGGATCGGCGCCGAGCCGGGCGCGCTCACGTCCGGGTGATCGGCGGCGCCGGGCACCGGCCAGTCGGCGCAACTGAGCATGCCCCAGGCCAGGAAGTCCCCGAACAGCGGGGAGGCGGCCCGGAACTCGGGCAGCTTGCGCTGCACGTACGCCGTGTCGTAGCGCTGCTTCTCGTCGGAGCAGTTGATGGCCACGTTCGCCGCGGTGAGATTGCTGTACTCACCGTTCTCGGTGCGGCCGTTCATCGCGTCGGACAACAGCATGAGGATCCTGCCGTCACCGGCGTAGGCCTGCTCCAGGGCCTCGGTGAGCGGCCCCCACAGATCCTTGGAGTACAGGGCCTGGGCGATGCCGTTGGTCGCGGCCGTCTGGGTCAGCAGCCGCGGGAAGATGCCGGGGATCGGCTTGGCGTCGAGCTTCTTGAGCAGGGCGGCGACGCGGTTCTCGACGTCCTGGGCGGTGGTGCCGACGGGGCACTTGGACTTCGTGACGCAGTCGTGCGCGAAGTTGTCCATGGCCAGCTGGAACCCCTTGGCCTGCCCGAGCGAACTCTGCTCGGGCGTCTGCGTCGGGTCGACGACCGCGTCGAGGACGGCCCGGCCCACGTGCCCGGGGAAGAGGTGGGCGTAGACGCCGCCCAGTTCGGTGCCGTAGGAGATGCCGAAGTAGTGCAGCCGGGCGTCGCCCAGGACCTGCCGCATGAGGTCCATGTCGCGGGCCGCGTCGGTCGTGCGCACATGCGGGAGGACCCGCGCGGAGTTCTTCTCGCACGCCGCGTTGAACTGCTCGGTGTTCTTCAGGAACGTGGCGCGCTCGGCGGCGTCGTCCGGTGTCGCGTCCTGCTGGAAGTACCGGTCGAGCTGAGCGTCGCTCTCGCATCGGACACCCGCGCTGCGCCCCACCCCGCGCGGATCGAAGCTGACCAGGTCGTATCGCGTGCGCAGGGGGGCGTAGTCCTGCGCGAACGAGGGCAGGGTGCTCACCCCGGAGCCGCCGGGGCCGCCGAAGTTGAAGATCAGTGAGCCGATGCGCTCGCCCGGTCCGGCCGCCCGCGCGCGGATCAGCGCGATGCCGATCGTGTCCCCCCGGGGCCTGCTCCAGTCCAGCGGTGCCTTCATGGTGGCGCACTGCCAGGTGCCGCCGTCCGGCAGCGGGGAGGGTGCCGTGCCGCCGCCCTCGGACACGGCCGGGGCCGGACAGTCCGTCCAGTCGAGCTTCTGGGCGGTCAGGTCCCCGCTCCCTGGTCTCTCGTCGCCGCATCCCGCCAGCAGGGCGGCCAGCAGCACGGCGGTTGCGGTCAGGGCGGCAGCACGCGGCCCGCGCGGGTTCGGCATGGCTCCATCCTCATGCCGCGGGCGCACTCCCGCGCGGGGCGTGTGCCGTCCGGGGTATGTGCGGCCCGCACACCGGAAGAAGTCCTTCCGTGACGGCGGAACCCACACTTCTCCCGGGCCCCGCCGTACCCTTCTCCGGGCCCCGCCACACCGCTCTCCGGGTCCCGCCACACCGCCGTACACCCCTGAGGCCGCGAGCCCGCCGTGTCCCTACAGGGCGCCTCTGCGTGTCGTCCCTACAGGGCGCCCTTGCGCGTCAGATGGTTGAAGGCCAGCCACCCCGGCAGCACCGGTAGCCAGAGCGTCAGCAGCCGGAACATCAGCACCGCCGGTGCGGCCACCTCCTTGGGCAGCCCCACCGCGATCAGACCGACGGTGAGCGTGGCCTCGACCGCGCCCACCCCGCCAGGCGTCGGGGCGGCGGAGCCGAGGGCGTTGCCGGCAAGGAAGACCACGGCCACGCTCGCGATGCTGAGCGAGGTCGACTCGTCGCCGAACGCCCGGATGGAGGCGTCCAGGCACATCACGAAGCAGGCGGTGAGCAGCAGCATGCCGCCGATGCCGGTGACGAGCTTCTGCGGGCGCTGGAGCACGTCCAGCATGCGCGGCACGACCCCCGCGAAGAGCGACCGCACGCGCGTGACCACGAACTTCCGCAGGAACGGCACCGAGGTGACCACCAGTACGAGCACCGCGACCGTCAGCAGCCCGGCGATCACCGTCCGGGACGGCGACAGCGACGGTGTCTTCTCCGTACCGGTCAGATAGCCGAAGGACAGCAGCATCAGGATGTGGCAGCCGAGCCCGAACAGCTGGGACGCGCCCACACTCGCCACCGCGAGCCCCGGGCGTACGCCCGCGCGCTGCAAGAAGCGCGTGTTCAGGGCCACACCGCCCACCGCGGCTGGTGCCACGATCTTCACGAACGACCCGGCGACCTGGGCGGCCACCGTCCGTACGAACGGCACCCGCTCCGGCACGAACCCCAGCAGCGCCATCGCCGCCGCCACATAGCTGAGCGCCGAGAACGCCACCGCCGCCGCCAGCCAGCCCCACTGGGCGTGCGCGAAGAGCGTGTTGAACTCGATGTGCGTGAGCTGCGTCAGCAGGTAGTACGCGCCGATGGCACCGGCGATGAAGCTGATCAGGGTGCGCGGCCGTACGCGCTCCAGCCGGGCCGGCTCCACCGGGGCCTGCGGCCTGATCCGCAGCACCTGGTGGCGGATCTGGGTCAGCAGGTCGTCCTCGCGGGCCCCGTCTATGGCCTCCTCGATGGCCCGCTTCTCCGCCCGTGCCTCGGCACGCTCGGCCTTCTTGCCCTGCTTGTCCTGCTTCTTGTCCGGCTTGTTCCGGTCCGCCGCCTCCGGCTTGTCCAGGACGACACCGGGCGGGGCCCCGGCGTCGGCGCCGATGTCGGCGCTCTGCGCGGCGTGCTCCAGGCGGGTCTGCTTGGCCTGCCGGGACGCCTCCAGGACCGCGTCGCGCTCCCGCTGCGCGCGCTCCCGCGCGAGCCGGCGCAAGGTGGCACGGGTGGAGCGGGTCAGGGCGATGGGCTGGAGCATGGGCAGGCAGTCGGCGACCGCGTCCGGCCCCAGGACGTCCACCGCGGAGGCGACGGCGCGCTCGGCGCCCACCCGCAGGCCGAGCGTCGTCACCAGCTGGGCGACGTCCATGCGCAGCAGCAGATCGCCCGCGGCGATCTCCCCGCCGCGCAGATCGGTCAGGATCACCTTGCCGGAACGATCCACCACGATCGCGTCACCCGACAGCCTGCGGTGCGCGATGCGCCGGGACTGTAGGGCCCGCACCTGCTGCCAGGCGAGGCGCAGCAGCTCGTCGGTGATCTTCTCGTCGGGCAGCGAGTCGAGGGTGCGCCCGCCGGTGTGCTCGTAGACGAGCATCACGGCGTCGGGGCCCAGCTCGGAGGTCGCGATCAGCTTGGGCGCGTTGGCACCGGCCGCGATGGCCGCGTAGGCGAGGAGCGCCTCCTGCTCCAGCGCCTGGCGCAGCGACTGGAGGCTGCTGCGGGTCGCGAATCCGCGCAGGGTGATGTTGCGCCACAGCCGGTAGAAGAAGCCCTGCGCCTGCTGCTCGCGGTCGACGACCGTGACGTCCAGCGGCGGGCCGTCCTCCAGGGTGACGAAGTAGCGCCGGCCGCGGTCGCCGTTGTCCGCGGTGGTCTCCGCGGCCTCCTGGCGGGCCGCGCTCACCGGGTGGAAGCCGACGGTCTGGAGCCCCGCCATCAGGGTCCGTCCGGTGGGGCGGACGTTCGGTGAGCCGACCGCGTACAGCGTGCCGTAGGCGATGGACCAGCCGATCAGCACCGTCAGGATGATCGAGAACGGTGTCGTGTACCCGGTGACCAGCATGGAGAAGGCGTCGAGCAGCAGCACGATCCACAGCACCGAACGCCAGCGCGGCCTGCGGGACATGCCGACCGCCGTCATGTACGCGATGACCGGGGCGAGATAGCCGTGGACCGGGTCGGTCAGCGCGTGCAGATTGCCGGGGGAGGGCTGGGTGAGGGCGTCCTGGATCGAGCCCGGGGCGGCCTTGGCCACCCACAGGTCGGTGGCGAGCGTCACCCCGTGTGCCAGGACCGCCGCGAGGACACCGTCCGCGATCCGCAGTCCGTCGCGTTTGATCAGCCGTTCGATCGCGAAGGCGACCGGGACCAGCAGGATCGCGATGCTGGACACCAGCCCGGCGATCTTGATGAGCAGGTCGGGGGCCTGCCCCGTGCCCTTGTTGATGTCCTGTTCGAGGCCGGAGGTGGTGCCGTGCGCGAACGCGGCGACGGCGAGCAGGACGGCGATGGCGAGCACGCCCACGAGCAGCCGCATCAGGTCCGAAGGACGGTGCACGCGCGCGGGGAGCAGCGGCTCGTCACCCTCCAGTTCGTCGATGTGGGCCACGTCGGCACTCTCGTCGGGCCGGTCCTGCGCCGCGTCCGTTCCCTTCGCGGGGTCCTCGGCGGAGTCCTTGTGACCGGCGGGGTCGGCGGGATCGGCATGTTCGGCACGGCTGACTTGGTCGGCACGGTCGGCACGGTCGGCGTCCGGGCGCGACGAGACCCCAGAGGTGCCCTCCGCGTCGTCGGGGTGCACACCCTGCTGATTCATCGTCTCTTCTTGGTCTCGTATCACCGGTCACCGCCCGCACGATGGTGGCATGCCCCGCCGACACACGGGGGCATCAGGGTGCATATGCGGGTCCGACAGTCTGCCCCACGCGCCGCCCGCGAGCGAGGCGGCCGGTTCGCGGGGACCCCGCCGCGCTGTCGGTGGTGTGCGGCAGGATGGCTGGGATGAGCGAAGTGAGCTTTCCCGGCGGCGAGGGGCCCGGCGGCCCACAGGAGCTGCCCGAGTACGCCGAGCGGGTCCTGGAGGTCGCCGAGGGGATCCCGGCGGGCCGGGTCATGACGTACGGGGACGTCGCCGAGTGGCTGGAGGAGGGCGGACCCCGCCAGGTGGGGCGCGTCATGGCGCTCTACGGCGGCGCCGTCCCCTGGTGGCGGGTCGTCCGCGCGGACGGCACCCTGCTCCCGGGCCACGAACTGCGCGCGCTCGCCCACTACCGCTCCGAGGGCACACCACTGCGGGAGGCGGGCCGGGCGGCCGAGGGCCACCTGCCCCGGCTCGACATGAGGCGGGCCCGCTGGGACGGCGACAGCGGTGGACGTGCGCAGGGTCACACCTGACAGCTTCCGCCATCCGGCGGGCCCGTGGGGAGCCCGGAACCCGTACGGGCGAATCCGGGCACCGGCGGGCAATGCCGTACGTTCGTGCAGTGGGGGACACCCGTGACGGCGGTGCCCGCGGTGCCCGGTGAGGCGTACGGGAAGAAACGGAAGCCCGGCCTCCAGGGCGGTGGCGGGCGTAGCGTCGCCCCAGCGCGTCCCCCTCACCCCGAGGCCACCGCCCGCCACGACCGGCGGGCCGCACCCGCGGCCACGGCGCCCCGCGCCGTCCGTGACACCACCCAGCACACCCACCAGGACCGGCGAACCACGTGAGCTCCTCTTCCTCCACCAGGCGCCTGCCGCACCCCCAGGTGCGGCAGGGGAACCGTGGCGCTCACCGACTGGTGCGTACCCCGCCCACCCGACCGGATCCCCCTCGTCTGGACGCCGCCCAGCGTGCCGTGGTTGACCACCGGAGCGGTCCGCTGCTCGTCCTCGCCGGTCCGGGCACCGGCAAGACCACCACCCTGGTCGAGTCCGTCGCCGCGCGGATCGCCCGCGGCCAGGACCCCGAACGCGTCCTGGTCCTGACCTTCAGCCGCAAGGCCGCCGTGGAACTGCGCGACCGCATGGCGCAGCGCACCGGAGCCGCCCGCGCGCCCCGGGCCACCACCTTCCACTCGTTCTGCTACGCCCTCGTCCGCGCCCACCAGGACAGCGATCTGTTCGCCGAGCCGCTGCGGCTGCTGTCCGGACCCGAGCAGGACGTGACCGTCCGCGACCTCCTGGCCGGGCAGGTCGACCTGGAGCGGCTGGGCCTGGCCCATGTGCGCTGGCCCGACGAACTGCGCGCCTGCCTGACCACCCGCGGCTTCGCCGACGAGGTCCGCGCCGTCCTCGCCCGCAGCCGCGAACTGGGCCTCGGCCCCGACGCCCTGGCGGCGTTCGCGCGCCGCACCGGCCGCCCCGACTGGCAGGCCGCGGCCGCCTTCCTCGCCGAGTACCTCGACGTCCTCGACCTCCAGGGCGTCCTCGACTACGCCGAACTCGTCCACCGCGCGGTCCTCCTCGCCGCCCGCCCCGAGGTCGTCGGGCAGCTCGCCGGCCAGTACGACATCGTCTACGTCGACGAGTACCAGGACACCGACCCGGCCCAGGTGCGGCTGCTGCACGCCCTGGCGGGGGGCGGCCGCACCCTGCTCGCCTTCGGCGACCCCGACCAGTCGATCTACGCGTTCCGCGGCGCCGACGTGAACGGCATCCTCGACTTCCCGGACACCTTCCCGCGCGCGGACGGCAGCCCGGCGCCCGTCGCCGTGCTGCGCACCTCCCGCCGCTCCGCCGACGCGCTGCTCACCGCGACCCGCCTGCTCACCCGCCGTATGCCCCTCACCCGGCTCCCGGCCGACAAGGTCCGCGCCCACCGGGAACTGCTCCCCGTCCACGAGGGCGGGCGCGTCGAGGTCCACACGTACCCGACCGCGGGCACCGAGGTGGACAACATCGCCGACATCCTGCGCCGCGCCCACCTGGAGGACGGCGTCCCGTGGAGCGACATGGCCGTACTGGTCCGCGCCGGTGCCCGCGCCATACCGACCCTGCGCCGTGCCCTGACGGCCGCCGGGGTGCCCCTGGACATCGACGGCGACGACCTGCCGCTGCGCCATGAACCGGCGGTCGCCCCGCTGCTCACCGCACTGCGCGCGGTGGCGGCGGCCGAAGCGGCGGCGCGCCCGGACCCGGCCCGACGGGAGTCCGGACCGGATTCGGCAGCGGAGCACGGCCGGGACCGGGACGGCGGGCGGAGCCGGGCGGACGGCGGTCAGGACGAGGACGGCCCGGAGCCCTGCTGGCTGGACACCGAGACCGCGCTGACCCTGCTCGCCTCGCCGCTCGCCGGTATGGACACCGCCGACCTGCGCCGCCTCGGCCGCGCGCTGCGCGACGAGGAGCGGGCCGCGGGACACCATCTGCCGCCGCCCTCGGACGAACTGCTCGCCCGCGCCCTGGCCGCACCGGAGCGCCTGGTGACGCACGACCCCGCGTACGCGCGTGGCGCCCAGCGCCTGGGCGCGCTGCTCAGGAAGGCCAGGGAGCGCCTCGCGGGCGGCGGCACCGCCGAGGAGGCCCTGTGGGACCTGTGGGAGGGCACACCGTGGCCCACGCGGCTGGAGCGGGCCGCCCGGCGCGGCGGCGCCGCGGGACGCAACGCCGACCGGGACCTGGACGCCGTCTGCGCGCTGTTCGCGACCGCCGCGCGCGCGGAGGAGCGCACCGGCGGCCGGGGCGCGCTGAACTTCCTGGAGGAGATCGACGCCCAGGACATCGCCGCCGACACGCTGACCCGGCGTGCCGTACGACCCGACGCGGTGCGTCTGATGACGGCGCACCGCTCCAAGGGCCTCCAGTGGCGCCTGGTCGTCGTCGCGGGCGTCCAGGAGGGGCTGTGGCCTGACCTGCGGCGCCGCGGCTCCCTGCTGGAGGCCGACCGCATCGGACGCGACGGCCTCGCCGCGCCGCTCCCCCCGGGCGCCCTGCTGGCGGAGGAGCGCCGCCTCTTCTACGTGGCCGCCACACGCGCGCGTGAACGGCTGGTGGTGACCGCGGTGAAGGCCCCCGCCGACGACGGCGACCAGCCCTCGCGCTTCCTGACCGAGCTCGGCGTGGAACCCAAGGACGTCACCGGCCGCCCCCGCCGCCCCCTGTCCGTGGCGGCCCTGGTCGCCGAACTGCGCGCCACCACCGTCGACCCGCGCGTGTCCGACGCCCTCAGGGAGGCCGCCGCGCACCGGCTGGCCCGGCTCGCCGCCCTCAGTGACGAGGACGGCCGCCCCCTGGTCCCCTCCGCGCACCCCTACCGCTGGTGGGGCATGGCCGAGCCGACCGCGAGCGAGGTGCCGCTGCGCGACCGCGACCAGCCCGTCGTGCTCTCCGGCAGCGCCCTCGACCAGCTCGCCAACACCTGCGCCCTCCAGTGGTTCCTGGGCCGCGAGGTGAAGGCCGACGCACCGGCCAGCGCCGCCCAGGGATTCGGCAACGTCGTGCACGTCCTGGCCGACGAGGTGGCCTCCGGCCGGACACCCGCCGACCTCGCCGTCCTGATGGAACGCCTGGAGACCGTCTGGAACGCCCTCGCCTTCGACGCCCCCTGGAAGTCGCGGCAGGAACGGGACAATGCGCGCGTGGCGCTCGAACGCTTCCTGAAGTGGCACGTCCTGGACCGTGCCGGACGCACCCCGGTGGCCAGCGAGCACGGTTTCGACGTGACGCTCGGCGCGGGCGACCACCAGGTGCGCATCCGCGGCTCCATGGACCGGGTGGAGGCCGACCGGGACGGCCGTGCCTACGTCGTCGACTTCAAGACCGGCAAGCAGGCGCCCACCGGAGCCGAGGTGGCCCGCCACCCCCAGCTCGCCGTCTACCAGCTCGCCGTCCGCGAGGGTGCCGTGGACGACGCCTTCGACGGCACCCGGCCCGAGCCCGGCGGCGCCGAACTGGTCCAGCTCCGCCAGGGCGCGGCCAAGCGGGACGGCGGCGAGACCCTGCCCAAGGTGCAGGCCCAGGAGCCGCTGGAGGGGGAGTGGGTCGGCGACCTGCTGGCCACCGCCGCCGGGAAGGTGCTCGACGAGCGCTTCACCCCGACGACCGGCCAGCACTGCGCGCACTGCGCCTTCCGGGCCTCGTGCAGCGCCCGCCCGGAGGGCCGGCACGTCGTCGAGTGAGCGGGACGATCCGCCCGCCTGCCCGGTGCGCTCCGTCTGCCCGGCGCACCCCGCCCGTCCGGGTGCACTCCGCCCGTTCGGCGGCACCCCGCCGGTCCGGGGCTTCCTCCGTGCCCGGGTGACGTATCGCACCACCCGGCCTGACCTGCGGCTTCCCCGACCCTGAGGGCGGCCGCGGCCACGGTTGTCAGTGGTCGCCGCTAGCCTCTTCGACGTGCCCGCCCGTATCACCGATCCCGAGCAGCTCAAGGAGCTCCTCGGGATCCCCTTCACCCCGGAGCAGACGGCCTGCATCGTGGCGCCGCCCGCCCCGCAGGTGATCGTGGCCGGAGCCGGATCGGGCAAGACCACCGTGATGGCGGCCCGCGTGGTCTGGCTGGTGGGCACCGGTCAGGTCGCCCCCGAGCAGGTGCTCGGCCTCACCTTCACCAACAAGGCCGCCGGTGAGCTGGCCGAGCGCGTCCGCAAGGCACTCGTCCGCGCCGGTGTCACCGATCCCGACGCCATCGACCCGGACCACCCGCCGGGCGAACCGGTGATCTCCACGTACCACGCCTTCGCGGGCCGCCTCCTGACCGACCACGGCCTGCGCATCGGCCTGGAGCCCACCACACGTCTGCTCGCCGACGCCGGCCGCTACCAGCTCGCCGCCCGGGTGCTGCGCGAGGCGTCCGGCCCCTACCCGGCCCTGACCCGCTCCTTCCCCGACCTGGTGGGAGACCTCCTCACCCTCGACGGCGAGCTGGCCGAACACCTCGTACGCCCCGAGGACCTGCGCGCCTGGGACGCGGAGCTGCTGCACACCCTCCAGGACACCAGGCTCACCAACGCCGACCTGCGCAAGGTGCCCGAGACCGCCGCGGCCCGCCGTGATCTGGCCGAACTGGTGGGGCGCTACCGGGCCGCCAAACGCGAACGCGACCTGCTCGACTTCGGCGACCAGATCGCCCTGGCCGCACGGCTCGCCGGTCTCCCGGAGGTCGGCCGGGCCCTGCGCGAGGAGTTCCGGGTGGTCCTCCTGGACGAGTACCAGGACACCTCGGTCGCCCAGCGCATCCTGCTGGCCGGTCTGTTCGGCGAGGGCACCGGCCACCCCGTGACCGCCGTCGGCGACCCCTGCCAGGCGATCTACGGCTGGCGCGGAGCCTCCGTCGCCAACCTCGACGACTTCCCCGAGCACTTCACCCGCGCCGACGGCCGGCCCGCCGCCCGGCAGGCCCTCAGCGAGAACCGGCGCAGCGGCGGACGCCTCCTCGACCTCGCCAACGGCCTCGCCGCGCCCCTGCGCGCCATGCACGCGGGCGTGGAAGCCCTCCGCCCGGCCCCCGGCGCCGAGCGTGACGGCCTGGTCCGCTGCGCCCTGCTGGCCACGCACGCCGAGGAGATCGCCTGGCTCGCCGACTCGATCGCCCATCTGGTGCGCACCGGGAAGGCACCCGGCGAGATCGCCGTCCTGTGCCGTACGGCCACCGACTTCGCCGAGATCCAGGGCGCCCTGGTCGCCCGTGACGTCCCGGTCGAGGTGGTCGGCCTGTCCGGGCTGCTCCACCTGCCCGAGATCGCCGACCTCGTCGCCGTGTGCGAAGTCCTCCAGGACCCGGGGGCCAACGCCTCCCTGGTGCGGCTGCTGACCGGCCCGCGCTGGCGGATCGGCCCGCGCGATCTCGCCCTCCTCGGCCGCCGGGCGCGGCTGCTCGTCGCCCACGCGCGCGGGGACGCCGACGACGACCCGGACCGCAGGCTCGCCGAGGCGGTCGAAGGCGTCGACCCGGCCGAGGTGGTCTCCCTGGCCGACGCGCTCGACACGTTCCTGGAGGGCTCCCCGGACGGCCAGGACGACGGGCTGCCGTTCTCGCCGGACGCGCGCGTGCGCTTCGCCCGGCTCGCCGCCGAACTGCGCGACCTGCGCCGTTCCCTGTCCGACCCGCTGATGGACGTCCTGCACCGGGTGCTGGCCGTCACCGGCCTGGAGGTGGAGCTGTCGGCGTCCCCGCACGCGCTGGCCGCCCGCCGCCGCGAGACCCTCTCGAACTTCCTGGACGTCGCCGCCTCCTTCGCCGCGCAGGAGAGCGAGGCCACCCTGCTGGCCTTCCTCGGCTTCCTGCGCACCGCCGCCCAGTACGAGAAGGGCCTCGACAACACGCTGCCCGGCGGCGAGAACACCGTCAAAGTGCTCACCGCCCACCGGTCCAAGGGCCTGGAGTGGGACGTCGTGGCGGTCCCCGGCCTGGTCACCGGCGCCTTCCCCAGCAGCCAGGGCCGGGAGAAGTGGACCAGCCAGGGCAAGGTGCTGCCGCACGCCCTGCGCGGCGACGCCGCCACCCTGCCCGACGTGGACGACTGGGACGCGCGGTCCATGAAGTCCTTCCACGAGGCCATGAAGGACCACCAGCACACCGAGGAGCTGCGCCTCGGCTACGTCACCTTCACGCGGCCGCGCTCCCTGCTGCTCGGATCCGGCCACTGGTGGGGCCCGAGCCAGAAGAAGCCCCGCGGTCCCTCCGCGTTCCTGGAGGCGCTGTACGACCACTGCACGGCCGGGCACGGCGAGATCGAGGTCTGGGCGGAGAAGCCGGGGGAGGACGAGGAGAACCCCGCGCTGCACCAGGGTGCCGCCGACCAGGCGTGGCCCCTGCCGCTGGACGAGACGGCCCTGGCCCGCCGCCGGGCCGCCGCGGCGACCGTACTGGCTCACTTGGACAGCCTTGCCGGTCTCGCCGGTCCCGCCGCCGCGGACGGCCCCCGCGCGGACGCCGCCCACGGGGACGGCCCGGCCCACCCGGCCGCCGCCGTACACGACCCGGACTCCCCAGACGACCCGGACTGGCCCCCGCCCCCGGAGGACGAGGAACCGCCCTACGACGAGAAACCGCCCTACGACGAGGACGTGCCCTACGACGAGGACGTGCCCGCGGCGGACGCCCCCGGCGGCTACAGGCTGCCAGGGGACCCCAGCGATCCCGGCGGCACCGGTGAAATCGGTGACACCGGCGACACCGGTGACCGGGACTCCTGGAGCACGGACCGCCCCACCGTCCCGCACCAGGTCACACCGGTGGACGAGCACATCGCCGCACCGCTGCCGCCCCCGCACCCGACCGCCGCACCGGCCCCCGAAACCCTCCCGGGCCAGGGGAGCCCCCCGCAGCCCCGGCGCCTCACCCCGGAGGAGGCCCGCACCGTTACCTCCTGGGACCGCGACCTCGACGCGCTCGCCGGAGAGCTGCGGCGTTCCCGGCAGAGCGTCACCGACGTCCTCCTGCCGACCACCCTGACCGCCACACAACTACTGCGCCTGGCGGCCGACCCGGACGCCTTCGCGGCGGAACTCGCGCGCCCCATGCCGCGCCCCCCGCAACCCGCCGCACGCCGGGGCACCCGCTTCCACGCCTGGATCGAGACCCGCTTCGAGGCGCTCACGCTGCCCCTGCTGGAGCCCGAGGAACTGCCCGGCGCGGAGGAGACCGAGATCGCCGACGAACGCGACCTGGAAGCCCTCAAGGAGGCCTTCGAGCGCACCGAGTACGCCCACCGCACCCCCCATCGTGTCGAGGCACCCTTCCAGCTGGAGATCGCGGGCCGGGTCGTCCGCGGCCGGATCGACGCCGTCTACAAGGAGGGCGACGGCGAGGCGACGGCGTACGAGATCGTGGACTGGAAGACGCACCACTCGCACACCGCGGACCCGCTCCAGCTCGCCGTGTACCGGCTGGCCTGGGCCGAGCGGCACGGACTGCCCCTGGAGCGGGTCGGAGCCGCGTTCGTGTACGTCCGCAGCGGTGAGGTGGTCAGACCGCGGAACCTGCCGGACCGGGCCGCGCTGGAACGACTCCTGCTGGACGAGCCCGAGGACGGGTAGGGGTACGCGGGCGGCGGCCCCGCGGACGGGCAGCCGGACCGGCACCGAGGTCCCGGCGCAGTGTGACGAACCGCCCGAACGGGATGGCACCGAGTGCCGATAGGCTCGGGAGCATGAGCCAGACCCCGGACAGCGTCGTCCGTACGTACATCGAGCAGCACCGCACCGCCTTCCTCGACGACCTCGCCGAGTGGCTGCGCATCCCCTCCGTGTCGGCCCAGCCCGACCACGCGCCCGATGTACGGCGCAGCGCCGACTGGCTCGCCGCCAAGCTCCGGGACACCGGCTTCCCCACCGCCGAGGTCTGGCCGACACCGGGCGCCCCGGCCGTCTTCGCCGAGTGGCCCGCCGCCGACCCGGCCGCCCCCACGGTCCTGGTCTACGGACACCACGACGTACAGCCCGCCGCCCGCGAGGACGGCTGGCACAGCGAGCCCTTCGAGCCGGTCGTCCGGGACAACCGGCTCTACGCGCGCGGCGCGGCCGACGACAAGGGCCAGGTGTTCTTCCACACACTCGGGGTGCGCGCCCACCTCGCGGCCACCGGCGCCACCGCGCCGGCCGTCCACCTCAAGCTGCTGATCGAGGGCGAGGAGGAGTCCGGCTCCCCGCACTTCCGGGCACTGGTCGAGGAGCGGGCAGACCGGCTCGCCGCCGACACCGTGATCGTCTCCGACACCGGCATGTGGTCCGAGGACACCCCCACGGTGTGCACCGGCATGCGCGGGCTCGCCGAGTGCGAGATCCGGCTGTTTGGCCCGGACCAGGACATCCACTCCGGCTCCTTCGGCGGCGCCGTGCCGAACCCGGCGACCGCCGCCGCCCGTCTCGTGGCCGCCCTGCACGACGAGCACGCGCGCGTGGCCGTCCCCGGCTTCTACGACGGCGTGGTCGAGCTGACCGACCGTGAACGCGAACTCTTCGCCGAGCTGCCCTTCGACGAGGAGCGGTGGCTGCGCACCGCGAAGTCGTACGCCACCCACGGCGAGGCCGGGCACACCACGCTGGAGCGCATCTGGGCCCGCCCCACCGCCGAGGTCAACGGCATCGGCGGCGGCTACCAGGGCCCCGGCAGCAAGACGGTCATCCCGTCCGACGCGATGGTGAAGCTGTCGTTCCGCCTGGTCGCCGGGCAGGACCCCGACCACATCGAGAAGGCGGTCCGCGCCTGGATCGACGCACAGGTGCCCGAGGGGATCCGGCACGAGACGGTGTTCGGCGCGGCCACGCGTCCCTGCCTGACCCCGCTGGACCACCCGGCCCTGAGGTCCGTCGTCCGCGCCATGGAGCGGGCCTTCGGCACCCCGGTCCGCTTCACCCGCGAGGGCGGCTCGGGACCGGCCGCCGACCTCCAGGAGGTGCTCGGCGCACCCGTCCTCTTCCTGGGCATCTCCGTCCCCTCCGACGGCTGGCACGCCCCCGACGAGAAGGTCGAGCTCGATCTTCTGTTCAAGGGCGTCGAGACCAGCGCGTATCTGTGGGGCGACCTCGCCGAGCACTGGCGCGAGGTGCCCTGACCTGCCGCCGCCGTCCGGGACACCGCCGCGCGCGGGGCACACTGGAAGCGCCGCCCCGCGCCGCGAGGACCCCGTTCGGACCGGTCCCCTCCTGCCGCCCGTCCCGCTGAACCGCCGCCGAATCAACCGTTGCACCGGGGGAGTTGGAAGCACCCGTGACCACCTGGACCGACCACACCGCAGACCGACCCGTCTCGCTCACCGCGCCCAGCGGCATCGACCGGGCCGCCCACCACCGGCTCGACGAGGCATGGCTCGCCGCGGCGTGGAGCCACCCCACGACCCGCTGCTTCGTGGTCTCCGGCGGTCAGGCACTGATCGACGAGACGCCCGACGGCCGCACCGAGCTGGTGATGACCCCGTCCTTCGAGGCCCCCCTCACCGAGGCGCACCGCTACTTCCTCGGCACCGACGAGGACGGCGTCAGCTACTTCGCCCTCCAGAAGGACTCGCTGCCCGGCCGCATGGACCAGTCCGCGCGCCCGGCGGGCCTGCGCGAGGCCGGCCTGCTGCTGTCACCCCGGGACGCGGGCCTGCTGGTGCACGCCGTGGCCCTGGAGAACTGGCAGCGGCTGCACCGCTTCTGCTCCCGCTGCGGGGAGCGCACCGTGATCGCCGCGGCCGGCCACATCCGCCGCTGCCCGGCCTGCGGCGCCGAGCACTACCCGCGCACCGACCCGGCGGTGATCATGGCGGTCACCGACGACGAGGACCGCATCCTCCTCGGCCGCCAGGTGCACTGGCCCGAGGGCCGCTTCTCGACGCTCGCCGGGTTCGTCGAGCCCGGCGAGTCCATCGAGCAGTCGGTGCGCCGCGAGGTCCACGAGGAGGTCGGCGTCGCCGTCGGCCAGGTCGAGTACGTCGCCAGCCAGCCGTGGCCCTTCCCCTCCAGCCTCATGCTGGGCTTCATGGCCCATGCCACCTCGACCGAGATCGACGTCGACGGCGAGGAGATCCACGAGGCCCGCTGGTTCTCCCGCGAGGAGCTGCGCACGGCCTTCGAGTCCGGCGAGGTCCTGCCGCCCTACGGCATCTCCATCGCGGCCCGCCTCATCGAACTCTGGTACGGCAAGCCCTTGCCGACCAGGAGTGTCGTCTGACCGCGAGCACCGCGAGCACCGCGGGAAACAGGAGAAGGCGGCCCCCGGCGAACTCGGGGGCCGCCTTCCGACGCGGTCCGGCTCCACGTCCGGCGGACGCGGGGACAACGACCGGGCTCAGACGCCGATCTTCTGCTTGACCTGCGCCAGCGACGGGTTCGTCAGCGTCGAGCCGTCCTGGAAGAGCACGGTCGGCACCGTCTGGTTGCCGCCGTTCGCCTTCTCGACGAAGGCCGCGGACTCCGGGTCATGCTCGATGTTGATCTCGGTGTACGCGATGCCTTCGCGGTCCATCTGGCCCTTCAGGCGGCGGCAGTAGCCGCACCACGTGGTGCTGTACATCGTCACAGTGCCCGGCATGTCTCTTGTGCTCCTTCGGCGGGTCGGGGACGTCATCGTCGCAGTGGGGGAACGCGCGTCGCACACCGGGCATTCCCACCGGGGGTATCGGGGCGGGGCGCACAGCGCTTCGGCGTGACATGGGTCGCATCAGCGTGACACCGGTCGCAGGCGTGACACCGGTCGTATCAGTACGACCGCGAGGGGCTGCCTGTGGACAACCGGCTCACCTGTCTCCCGCGACCTGGCAGCATGGCGGTGTGACAGCAGCAACGCACTCCACCCTCTTCCCGCAGGTACCGGACTCTGCCGACGCGGTGCTCGAAGGGCTCGACCCCGAGCAGCGCGAGGTGGCCACCGCGCTGCACGGTCCGGTGTGCGTACTGGCGGGCGCCGGCACCGGAAAGACCCGGGCGATCACCCACCGGATCGCCTATGGGGTGCGCGCCGGTATCCTCCAGCCCTCGACCGTGCTCGCCGTCACCTTCACCAACCGCGCCGCGGGCGAGATGCGTGGCCGACTGCGCCAGCTCGGCGCCCAGGGCGTCCAGGCCCGCACCTTCCACTCCGCCGCCCTGCGGCAGTTGCAGTACTTCTGGCCGAAAGCGGTCGGCGGCAGCATGCCCCGCCTCGTCGACCGCAAGATCCAGCTCGTCGCGGACGCGGCCGCCGCCTGCCGTGTCCGGCTGGACCGGGGCGAGCTGCGCGACGCCGCCGCGGAGATCGAATGGGCCAAGGTCACCCAGACCGTCCCGGCCGACTACGCCCTCGCAGCCGCGAAGGCTGGCCGCGACATCCCGCGCGACGCCGCCGAGCTCGCCCAGCTGTACTCGGTCTACGAGGACCTCAAGCGCGACCGCTCGGTCATCGACTTCGAGGACGTCCTGCTGCTCACCGTCGCCATCCTCCAGGACCGGCGTGACGTCGCCGAACAGATCCGCGCCCAGTACCAGCACTTCGTGGTGGACGAGTACCAGGACGTCAGCCCGCTCCAGCAGCGACTGCTGGAGCTGTGGCTGGGGGAGCGGGACAGCCTGTGCGTCGTCGGCGACGCCAGCCAGACGATTTATTCGTTCACGGGAGCAACCCCCGACCACCTGCTCGACTTCCGTGCCCGCCACCCCGGCGCCACCGTCGTCAAGCTGGTCCGCGACTACCGCTCCACCCCTCAGGTGGTCCACCTCGCCAACGGACTGCTCGCCCTGGCCCGGGGCCGCGCCGCCGACCACCGGCTGGAACTGGTCTCACAGCGCCCCGCGGGCCCCGAGCCGGAGTACACCGCGTACGCGGACGAGCCCGCCGAGGCCGAGGGCGCGGCCCGCCGCATCCGTGACCTCATCGCCTCCGGCGTCCCGGCGAGCGGGATCGCGATCCTCTTCCGTACGAACGCCCAGTCGGAGACCTATGAGCAGGCCCTCGCGGACGCCGGGGTGCCCTACCAGCTGCGCGGCGCCGAGCGCTTCTTCGACCGCCCCGAGGTCCGCAAGGCCGGTATCGCCCTGCGGGCCGCCGCCCGCTTCGGCGGCAACGACGCGCTCCTCGACGACACCGTCGACCTGCCCTCGCAGGTGCGGGCCGTGCTGTCCGGGGAGGGCTGGACCCCGCAGCCCCCGGCGGGTTCGGGCGCCGTCAGGGAGAGCTGGGAGTCGCTGGCCGCGCTGGTGAACCTCGCGCGGGACTTCGCCGCGGCCCGCCCCGGCGCCACCCTGAGCGACCTGGTGGCCGAGCTGGACGAGCGCGCCAACGCCCAGCACGCCCCCACCGTAGAGGGCGTCACCCTGGCCTCCCTGCACTCGGCCAAGGGCCTGGAGTGGGACGTCGTCTTCCTGGTCGGCGTCGCCGAAGGCATGATGCCGATCACCTACGCCAGGACCGACGAGCAGATCGAGGAGGAGCGCCGCCTGCTCTACGTGGGCGTCACCCGCGCCCGTGCGCGGCTGTTCGTCTCCTGGTCGCTGACCCGCACTCCCGGCGGCCGCCCCAACCGCCGCCCGAGCCGCTTCCTGGACGGACTGCGTCCGGGCACGGCCGGCGCGACCGGGCAGGGCGCCGCGGGCGCCGTCGGGGGGATCGAGCGCGGGACCGCCCCGGCCGCGGGAGCGGCCCGTGCGGCGGGCGCCGTCCCCCGGCGCACCCAGCGCGTCCCGGCCCGCTGCCGGGTCTGCGGCCGCACCCTCACCGACGCCGGCGAGATGAAGCTGATGCGCTGCGACGACTGCCCCTCCGACATGGACGAGGGCCTGTACGAGCGGCTGCGCGAGTGGCGGGAGGAGCAGGCGCGGCTCAGCGGGCAGCCCGCCTTCTGCGTCTTCACCGACCGGACGCTGATGGCGATCGCCGAGACGGCGCCCGAGGACGCGCGCGAGCTGGCGCGCATCCCCGGTGTGGGGACGCGCAAGCTGCGCCGCCACGGGGCCGATGTTCTCGCCATCTGCGCAGGCCAGGAGCCCACGGACGAAGAGATCGACAACTGATACGAACTCGTCGGAAAAATAGTTTGCGCATGCCCCGGCAATCCCCATAGGTTCTTGGTCACGGGGACAGCGGCCTTCCTGAGGCCCTGATTCCGTGTTGTACTTGCATATCCGTACGGGCTGGTTCACCCCAGTCCCCCAGACGCCGAGAGGAGGCGAGTCCAGTGATCAGCATCAAGAGCAGCTTCTTCAGCACCGCCAAAATGACCGATCGCTCGGTCGCTTCCCTGTGCATGCTCGGCGTCTCGGACCAGGGCACCGGTGTGTCCGGCGTTCGCGCCGCGCGTCCGGCGTCCTCCCTGTCTCTCGCGGGTCTCCCTGTCCGCGAGGGCAATGAGCGACCGACCGAGGCACTGGAAGCAGTAGTGGCACAGGCCCGCGCCTATGCCTTTACGGCGGCCGGTGCCGGTATCCGGAAGCAGACGACGCACCACCACCAGATGTGGGCCTTCCGTGGGCCAGAACCCTGGAGTGATCCAGCCTGATCGTCGATCAGGCCGGCGCCTTCAGGGCCGCGGAACCCCACCCGGGATCCGCGGCCCTTCTGTTTTCCCCGAACGGGGACGACGGACCGAAGGGGCCTCGGGACAAGAAAAGAACCCGGTACCCAGCCGACACCCGGCCGACCCGGCCGGACCGACCAGACGAGGAAACACCAACCGTGCAACTCGAAGCGCACGCCCCGTCCGTACCGCCTTCCGACACGATCCCCAAGCCTGGTCTCACGGAGGACCCCGCCTTGATCCCCCTCACCGCGCTCACCGCGCTCGACGACGCCATCGAGAACCTCGGCGTGCCCGTCCCCTGCCGCTCCTACGACCCGGAGGTCTTCTTCGCCGAGTCGCCGGCGGACGTGGAGTACGCCAAGTCCCTGTGCCGCACCTGCCCGCTGATGGAAGCCTGCCTCGCGGGCGCCAAGGAGCGGCGCGAGCCCTGGGGTGTCTGGGGTGGAGAGCTGTTCGTCCAGGGCGTTGTCGTCGCCCGGAAGCGGCCCCGTGGCCGTCCGCGCAAGAACCCGGTTGCGGCATGAACATCCCAGGAACGATCGATCGCCCCCTCACGCACGACCCCCAGAAGCAGGCCCCGATGAAGCCGTCCGTCCCCAGCGAGCCCGCAGGCTCCGCCACCGAAGACGTCACCACCACCGGCGCGAACGACTCGCGTCAGAACAGGACCCGCGAGATGCAACTCATCCCAGAAGCCATGGCTCGTGCGCATATGCAGGAGCGGCTGCACGAGGCGGACCGCGAGCGCCACGCCCTGCGCGTGGTGGCCGCCCGCCGGATGCAGCGCCGTGCCGAGCGCGCCTCACGGCGTGCCCGTCGCGCGCTCGCCATGGCGGTCATGCACTGATCCGCCCACACCGCTCGGCGGTGACCTCCCGGCCGGGAGGTGAGCTTGATGCCCGCGGGGGCCGGTCCGTCCGTACGGACCGGCCCCCGCGGTGCGTTGTCCCCGCGCTCTGCCGGACCGGAGGTATCGTCGCCGGGTGACGCGTCCTCCCGGAGACCTCGACCACGGCGGCGAGCACGCACCGCGCCCGTCCGTGAGCTGTGCGCACTGCGGCACCCCGGCGGACGAACCGCCTCCCACCTGGACCTGCTCCGTCGAGGACGGTGTCCGCCGCTACTTCTGCGATGCCTGCTCCCGCGCACACCTCAGGTCGATCGAGGGACGGCTCGACTCCGCCCGATGGTGACCGCGGACACCGGCCGCCCTCCCGCGCGGACCTGACCCGGGCCCGCCGGGACCTGACCGGTCACACCTCGGCGGCGGCCTCCTCGTCCTCCATCGCGGTGACGAAGCCCGGCAGCCACTCCTCCAGCTCGTCCCGCAGCCGCACGGTGGCGCCCAGCTGGCACAGCACACCGATCGTGCTGAGCGTCACTCGGTGGATCAGCAGGTAGGACGGGGGCAGATTGAGCCGCTTGCCCAACTGGTAGGCGGGCGAGCGGATGTCGGCGACACGGGCCGCCTGGCTGCGCATCCAGCCGCGGGTGAAGGTGAACTCGTCCGCCTGGGCCGGCTCGATGATCGGCAGCAGATAGTCCAGCACGGCGTCCGGATCCAGATCGACCGTCTCCTTGACGAAGCCCTCCGCGCGCAGCATGTCGTAGACGGCCTCGGCCTCGCCGTCCAGGGTCATCCGCAGGGAGGCGCCGATCGGCTCCGGCAGGCCGCCGGGCAGCCGGTCGACGGTGCCGAAGTCCAGGACGCCGAGCCGCCAGTCCTCCGCGCCGTCCGGGCCGCCGGGAAGCAGGCGGAAGTTGCCCGGATGCGGGTCGGCGTGCAGCAGGCCGGTGCGGGCCGGGCCGGAGAACAGGAAGCGGGCGAGCAACTGCCCGGCGCGGTCGCGCTGCTCCTGGGTGCCGTCCGCGATCACCTCGGCCAGCGGGACACCGTCGATCCACTCGGTGACCAGGACCTGCTCGCACTGGTGGATCACCGCGGGGACCAGGACGTCGGGATCCTGCGCGAACTCCTCCGCGTGCGCCTGCTGGGCCTGGGCCTCCAGGCCGTAGTCCAGTTCCTCGGAGACGCGGTCGCGCAGTTCGGTGATCAGGGGCTTGATGTCCATGCCGGGGATCAGCGGTCCCAGCAGCCGGGCGAACCTGCTCAGCTGGCCCAGGTCGGACAGGAGGGCCTCGCCCGCGCCCGGGTACTGCACCTTCACCGCCACCTCGCGGCCGTCGTGCCACACCGCCCGGTGCACCTGCCCGATGGACGCCGCAGCGGCCGGTTTGTCCTCGAACTCCTCGAACAGCGCACGCCAGTCCGCGCCGAGTCGCTCCTCCAGCACCGCGTGCACGGTGCGCGTCGGCATCGGCGGGGCGGCTTCCTGGAGCTTGGTCAGCGCCGCCCGGTAGGGACCCGCGACCTCCTCGGGCAGGGCGGACTCGAAGACGGACAGGGCCTGCCCGAACTTCATCGCCCCGCCCTTCAGCTCCCCGAGCACCTTGAACAGCTGATCGGCGGTGCGCTGCTGGAGCTCCCGGCCGACGATCTCGGCGGACTCGCCGACGATCCGTTTGCCGAGTCCCCAGGTCGCCCTCCCGGCGAAACCGAGCGGGAGCGCGGCGAGCTTGGCGGTCCGGGTGACCGCCTTCCGGGGAAGATCAGACATGCGCCCTCCAAGTCCCAGCAGGCCGCGTCGCTTCCGCCTGACGGCGAGGTGCGGACGACGGCCGTTGCTCAGCCATTGTCGCGCGTGCGCCGCCCTCCTTTGAGGTGTCTTCCACCACGGATTTCCGCGCCGCCCCGCACGGACAGTCCGGATGCGGCCACACCGGGCGCCCGTGCCAGTTCAGCGCGGGCGCGGACACCTCCCAGCGGGCACCGGTGCTGGAGGGTGTCTCCCCGTCCAGGAAGGCGAGCGCGTGGGCCGCCGCCAGCCCGGCCACCGTGGTGGCGAGGGCCAGGTCGCAGGGGCGCACCCGGCGCTGCCGCCCGGACCGCCACTGCGCCACCAGGCGCGGCCAGGTCTCGTCCCGGTCGGTGCGCCCGTGGTGCAGGCACTCGGCGCAGCCGGTCTGTCCGGGCAGGACCAGCGGGCCCACGACTCCCGTGGCCTCCACGATCCCGGCGTACAGATGGGGAGTGCCCGACGCGATCAGGGGAGCCGCCACGGCCGGGTCGGGCGCGTGCACGGCGACGTCGTCGCGCGGGGCGATGACGACCAGCGCGTGCCCGGCCTCGTCCGCCCCGGACGGCGTCCCGGCGGTGCGGCGTTCCGGACGGCCGGGGGCGGCGCGGCGCACGGCGCGGCGGGCGGCGGCGTCCCGGCGCTCGCCGACGGCCTCGGCGGGCAGCCCGCCCGGGGCCACGTCCCACGGCTCCACGCATCCTCCGTCCAGCACCTCGACCTCGCCGACCCCCGCGCCGGACAGCAGCGCGGCCAGCGCGGCGCCCACCCGGCCGGCACCGCGCACCCGCACCCGCATACCGCGCCGGGCGGCCAGCCGCTCGATCGCCCCGTCCGGCTCACGGGCCACCACGGACAGCGCGGCGAGGTCGGGTGCCAGCCGGTCCATGACCTCCTGCTTCGCCCGCAGCTCCGCGGCCGCCGCGCCGCCGCCCCGGGCGTCGTCCAGCAGGCCCGCGCGGGCCAGCCGCCGCACGAGGAGGTCGACGTGCCCCTCGGGCAGGTCCATGCGGTGGGCCTCCTCGCGCAGCAGCGGCAGCCCCCGGGTGCCGTTGAGCAGTTCGAGGAAGCTGCCCGTGGCGGTGTCGACCGGCCCCAGGGTCAGCGCGTGCGCGGGTGACATCCCGAACTGCACAGTGTTGAGATCACGCCAGCCGCGCCGCAGCGCGGGTTTCACCATCGGATGCATGAGCGGCCCCCGTAGCCGGATGGACAAAGGTGAACGAGTGCGACGAGAGAGATGAGTGCGACGAGAGAGGAGAAAGCGGGCGGGCCGGTGGAGCCGGTCGGTGCTCCGCCGACGAGTGCCAGCATGCCCGGTCCGGCCGGGCGGTGCGGAAAGTTGTCCACAGGCAGGGGGTATTCGTCATACGAATCGGACCGTCGGTGGGGGATCGACGCGGAACCGTCCCGGACCCGGGACTTCCGCCGTGCGCACCCGGTAACGTCGGGGCGTGTCCGCCGACCCACTGCACCGTGCCGGAGCGCCGCAGCGCAGCAAGACGAGCCCGCCGCCGAGCGGCTCGGCGGCGAGTCCGATCGAGGTCCGCAGGAGCGCCCGCCGCCGCCGGACCGTCTCCGCGTACCGCGAGGGCGACCGCACCGTCGTGCTCATCCCCGCCCGGATGTCCGAGGCGGAGGAGCGGCGCTGGGTGAACGTCATGCTCGACAAGCTGGCAGCCCAGGAGAGCCGCCGCTCGCTCGGCGACACCGAGTTGGCCGAGCGCGCCGAGCGGCTCTCGGCGCAGTACTACGACGGCCGGGCCCGGCCTGTCTCGGTCCGCTGGGTCACCAACCAGAACACGCGCTGGGGCTCGTGCACCCCGGCGGAGGGCAGCATCCGGCTCTCGCACCGCCTCCAGGGGATGCCCGAGTACGTCGTCGACTACGTGCTGCTGCACGAGCTGGCCCATCTGCTGGTGCCGGGCCACGGCCCCGACTTCTGGCGGCTCCTGGACGCCTATCCGCGCACCGAGCGGGCGCGCGGCTACCTCGAAGGGGTCGCCGCGGCCGCCCGCCTGCCGCACCCGCCGGGCGACCGCGACGAGTGACCGGCCGCCCCCGCCGGGCGCGCGGCAGGTGACCCCTCCGGGGGGCGCGGCACCGTGCGCCACGGCCGGGCGGGGATTGTGTACCGGGTCTGTACCGGCTTGGTCGGGTGTCGGAGTTTGCCGTTAGCCTGGCGCGACGCACTCGCACTCGGGATGGGGGACGGTCGTTACGTATGCCCAGGGAATTCCAACGCGGCCACAAGGCCAGGATCAGTGACCTGACCGCGGGCACGGATCTGTACGTGGGCGTACAGATCTCCGGCCCCGGACTGACCTTCGACATCAGCTGCTTCGGCCTCGACGCCGAGGAGAGGCTCTCGGACGACCGGTACTTCGTCTTCTTCAACCAGCCGAAGTCCCCGGAGGAGGCCATCCAGCTGCTGGGCGCGCAGGCCGGTGACACGGAGTCCTTCAGGGTCACGCTCGACCGGATCCCGCCGGGGATCCAGAAGCTGTCCTTCACGGCGACCCTCGACGGCGCCGGGCAGATGTCGCAGGTGGCCCCCGGTTACCTGCGCATCGTCGCGGGCGGCGAGGAGGTGGGCCGGTACTCCTTCACCGGCGCCGAGTTCTCCACCGAGCGGGCCGTGATGCTGGGCGACATCTACCTCAAGGACGTCTGGCGGTTCGCCGCGGTCGGACAGGGGTTCGACGGCGGCCTGGAAGCGCTGCTGAAGAACTTCGGCGGTGAGGTGCTGGAGGAGGAGGCACCCGCTCCGGCACCGGCACCGGCTCCGCAGCAGGCGCAGCCGGGCGCGGTCCCGGGCTTCGCCCCGCCCGCCCAGTCCGCCGCCCCGCCCGCCTTCGGAGCCCCCGGCGCGGCACCGGCACCCGCGGCTCCCGCACCGGCGCCCGCAGCCGCCGCACCGGCGCCCGCTCCGGCCCCCGCGCCCGCTCCGGCCCCCGTGCCGCAGCCCGCCGCCCAGGGCTTCGCGCCGCCCCCGGGCTCGACCCCGCCGCCCCCCGGCCCCCCGGCTCCGGCGCCCGCCCCCTCGGTGCACGCCGCGCCGACCATCATCGCGCCCATGGCCCCGCCCGGAGGCACTGTCCCGCCGCCGGCCCCGGCCCCCGCGCCGTACGGGCACCCCGGCCAGCAGCCGCCGTACGGCCAGCAGGTTCCGGGCTACGGCCGGCCCCCGGCCGCCCACGCGCCGGTCGCGCCGCCCGGATACGGCCAGCCCCCGCTGCCGCCCGGCTACGGGCAGCAGCCCCCCTACGGACAGCAGCCGCCGTTCGGGCAGGTGCCCGGCCAGCCCACGCCCTACGGCGCACCGCAGGCCGCCGCGCAGGCTCCGCAGGGCGCCGGGGTGGCCGCCGCGCTCCAGCAGTTCAAGGAGACGCCCACCGGCCAGCGCTGGACCCTCCAGAACGGCAAGCTGATCCGCGCCGACCTCGGCACGGGCGGCCAGCCCGTCCTGGCCCGGCAGGGCAGTATGGTCCTCTACCAGGGCAAGGTCGACTTCAGCTACAAGGGCGCGGGCTTCGCGGGCCGTATCGTCGGCAACGCCACCGGCCAGGAGATGCAGCTCATGCGCTGCACCGGCCAGGGACAGGTGTTCCTCGCCGAGAACTCCGCCCATCTGCACCCGGTCGAGCTCCAGGGCGACGCGATCTGCGTCTCCGCGGAGAACGTCCTCGCCTTCGACGAGAGCCTCCAGTACGAGGTCCGCCGCATCGAAGGGCACGGCATCCCCGGCGGTGCCCTGTTCACCATGCAGTTCCAGGGCACCGGCACCGTGGTCGTCAAGACGCACGGCACGCCGGTCGTCCTGCCGGTCACCCCGACGACGTTCGTCGACTCCAACGCCGTCGTCGCCTGGTCCGCCGCCGCGCAGGTGATCGTCTCCAGCCAGGTGCGCATGCACCGCAACGCCTACTCGGGCCACACCGGGGAGGGCGTCAACCTCCAGTTCCGGGCCGCGCCCGGCAACTTCGTCGTCGTCCAGCCCTACGAGGTCTGAGGGAGCCCGTCATGAACCAGCCGCTCGCGGGCTACGCCCCCGCACCCGTCACCGCCCGCATGGAGAACCACGGCAGCCACATGCTGAAGGTCGCCATGCAGACCGGCAACGACCTCTTCGCGCGCGTGGGCTCGATGGTCGCCTACGAGGGGTTCGTGCAGTACGAGCCCAACCCGCCGGCCGTGCGCCAGATCGCCCGTGACTGGATCACCGGCGAGGGCGCGCCCCTGATGAAGTGCACCGGTGACGGTCTGCTCTACCTCGCCGACTACGGCGCCGACGTCGTCGTCATCAACCTGGGCGGCGACGCGATCTCCGTCAACGCCACCAACCTGCTCGCCTTCGACGCGCACCTCCAGTGGGGCGTCGAGCGGGTCAAGGGGCTGGCGAAGTTCGCCGGACAGGGCCTGTGGAACACCAAGATCTCCGGGCAGGGCTGGGTCGCGCTCACCTCCCGGGGCAAGCCGATCGTCGTCGACTGCGGCGGCGGGGAGAACGAGACCTACGTCGACCCGGACGCCCTGGTCGCCTGGTCGCCGAACCTCAAGGTGAAGGGCAAGCGCAGCTTCAAGGCGCAGTCCCTGATCGGACGGGGCAGCGGTGAGGCGTACCAGATGGCGTTCTCCGGGCAGGGCATCGTCGTCGTACAGCCCAGCGAGGACAGCACGGACCGCCTCCGGGTCCGGGGCTGAGGGGGAGAGAAGGACAATGCAGAGCCCGCTTTTCGCCTTCAACGACGTCCAGACCCAGGACCGCTGGGGCCTCCAGAACAAGCAGATGCTGCGCGTCGTCATGGAGGGCCACGACGACATCCTCGCCCGCAAGGGCACGATGGTCGCCTACCAGGGCATGGTCGAGTTCGACGCCGAGTACCAGAGCAGCAACCAGGGGCACGCGCGTGCCTACACGGGCGAGGGCCTCGACCTGATGCGCTGCCACGGGCAGGGCACCGTCTACCTGGCCAATCTCGGCCAGTACGTGCACATCATGGACATCGAGCAGGACGGCCTCACCGTCGACAGCAGCTATGTCCTGGCGATGGACTCCTCGCTGCACCACGAGGTGATCGCCGTCGACAGCATGTACGGCATCTCCGGCTCCGGGAAGTACCAGCTGAACATCACCGGACACGGCAAGGTGGCCCTGATGACCTCCGGGGCGCCGCTGATGATGCAGGTGACGCCCGACAAGTACGTCAACTGCGACGCCGACGCGATCGTCGCCTGGTCCACCGGGCTGCGCGTGCAGATGCAGGCCCAGACGCACTCCTCGGGGGTGTGGCGGCGCCGCGGCAACACCGGCGAGGGCTGGGAGCTGAGCTTCATGGGCAGCGGCTACGCGCTCGTCCAGCCCAGTGAGCTGCTGCCGCCGCAGAACGCGGCGATCGGGCAGGGCCTCGCCGCGCAGTTCGGCATGGGGCAGCAGGGCGCCCGGGGGCAGAACCAGGGCAACGCCTGGAGCTGAGCCCGGCCCGAGCGTCGGACAGAAGCCCGAGCGTCGGACAGAAGAGTGAGCAGAGGTAAGGGGCGACCACCCTGGTGGTCGCCCCTTACCTCTGTCTCCGCCTCAGAGCCGGGCGCGCGTGGCCTCCAGCAGCCGGACGACCGAGTCGTCCGCGACGCCGCCCACCTCGTCGTAGGCGAACCAGCGCAGGTCCAGCGATTCGTCGCTGATCGCCTCGACGGCCCCGGGCGGGGCGATCGCGGCGTACTGCACGTCGAGGTGCCAGGCGCACGGGGTGAGGTGCCGGTCCAGGCGGACCGGGCCGCCGGGCAGCAGGGAGAGCCCCGGGATGCCCGACTCCTCGGCCCCCTCCCGCAGAGCCGCCTGTGCCAGGGTGGCGTCCTCCGGCTCGCAGTGGCCGCCCATCTGGAGCCACATGCGCAGCTTCTTGTGCAGGGTCAGCAGCACCCGGCCGTGCTCCGGGTCGACCACCAGCGCGCTCGCCGTGATGTGCCCGTCCCCGCACGCCTTCCAGAGGCCGTCCGGGTGGGCGGCCAGATGGTCCAGGTAGACCTGGCGCAGCTCCGTCTGGTCCTCGTAGCCCTTCAGTACGAGGACCGTGTCGTCGAAGAGGCTCACTCGGTGCCGTCGTCCTTGCCGTCGCCGGCGCCGTCCTCGGGGGCCCTGCCCTCGCCCGGGTCCTTCTTGTGCAGGTCGGGCTTGCCGCTCGCCGCCTCGCCGAGCATCTTGTCCAGCTCGGAGAAGTCCAGCTGCTCGCGGTGCACGAAGCCGTCCGGGTCGTCCAGGTCGGCGGCGGTCGGGAGCATGTCCGGGTGGGCCCACAGGGCGTCCCGGCCCTCGACCCCGCGCGCGTCCGTGAGCGAGGCCCACAGGCGGGAGGCGTCGCGCAGGCGTCGCGGACGCAGTTCGAGACCGATCAGCGTGGCGAACGTCTGTTCGGCGGGGCCGCCCGAGGCGCGGCGGCGGCGCAGCGTCTCGCGCAGCGCGTCCGCGGACGACAGACGGGGCTTGGCGGCGGCGTGCACCACCGCGTCCACCCAGCCCTCCACGAGCGCCAGAGCGGTCTCCAGCCGCGCCAGGGCGGCCTTCTGCTCCGGCGTGTCCTCCGGCTGGAACATGCCCTGCTGGAGGGCGTCCTGCAACTGCTCCGGGTTCTGCGGGTCGAACTGGCCGACCACGTCCTCCAGCTTGGCGGTGTCGACCTTGATCCCGCGCGCGTACCCGTCGACCGCGCCGAACAGGTGCGAGCGCAGCCACGGGACGTGCGCGAACAGGCGCTGGTGGGCGGCCTCGCGCAGCGCCAGGTACAGGCGCACCTCCTCCTGGGGCACGCCGAGGTCCTTGCCGAACTTCTCGACGTTCACCGGGAGCAGCGCGGCCTTGCCGGCCGGGGCGAGCGGCAGACCGATGTCGGTCGAGCCGACGACCTCGCCGGCCAGCACGCCCACGGCCTGCCCGATCTGCGTACCGAACATGGCGCCGCCCATGGAGCGCATCATGCCGATCAGCGGGCCGGCCATGGCCTGCATCTCCTCGGGCAGCACATCGCCCATGGCGTTGCCGACGCGCTCGGCGACCGGGTCGACCAGCTCCTGCCACGCCGGGAGGGTCGCCTCGACCCACTCCGCGCGGGACCAGGCCACGGTGGAGGCGGCACCGGAGGGCAGGGAGGTGGCGTCGTCCAGCCACAGGTCGGCCAGGCGGACGGCCTCCTGGACGGCGGTGCGCTCGGCGGGGCCGACGCTGGCGTCGTTGGTGCCGTCCGACGTGCCCTGGGCGACCGTCTGGCGGGCGATCTGCTTGGCCATGTCCCAGTTCACCGGGCCGCCCTCGTAGGAGAGCATCTGGCCGAGCTGCTGGAAGGCGGCGCCCAGGTCGGTGGGGTTCAGCGACCCGAACATCGCCGCGAGCGGATTGTCGGCGCCGGGCCCGCCAAAGCCTCCGGCTCCGGGCGACCCGAAACCGAACGGGTTGGCCGGTCCCTGCCCACCACCGCTCTCCTGGTCCTTCTTCTTGCCCTCGTCGCCGTCGTCCGGCTCCTCCGGCGGAAGGCCGAATCCGAATGGGGTGTCACTCACGGGGTTCCTCGGCTGGTAAGGCCACCGGTTCTCTCCGGCGGCGCGGCTGCCCGACAACACCACCCAGCCTAGACACCGCGAGCGGTTCGGGCCTCGGTGCTTCGCCGACAGAACGCCTGCGGCAGGATGGATGCCACCTGGTACGTACGCGTCATTCGCGCCCGTATGGAAGACAACCGCTGGAGACGCCCGGTGAGTTCCCCAGATCCACAGGTTCGCGCAGCGCGAAACCATGAAAACACGCCCGCCGCGCGCGGGCCCGTCGTCGCGGTCACCGGAGCCGCGGGCGGTGTCGGCGCCCTGCTCACCGAGCGGCTGGCCGCATCCGCCGAGGTCCGGCAGGTCATCGCCATCGACGAACGGCGCGGGGAGTGTGCCCAGGCGCAGTGGCACGTCCTGGACGTGCGCGACCCCGCCATCGCGGAGCGGCTGCGCGGCGCCGACGTCGTGGTGCACCTGGCGCTCGACCTCGATCTGGAGAGCGACCCCGCCGCCCGCAGCGCCTACAACGTCCGGGGCACGCAGACGGTGCTGACGGCCGCGGCGGCGGCCGGGGTGCACCGGGTGGTGCTGTGCACCTCCGCGATGGTCTACGGGGCGCTGCCGGAGAACGAGCTGCCGCTGTCCGAGGACGCCGAGCTGCGCGCGACCGCCGAGGCCACCGGTGTCGGCGACCTGCTGGAGATCGAGCGGCTGGCCCGGCGCGCTCCCCGCGCGCACCCCGGCCTCAATGTGACCGTGATGCGCCCGGCCGTCCTGGTCGGCGGCACCGACACCGCGCTGACCAGGTACTTCGAGTCGCCGCGGCTGCTGGTGGTGGCCGGGTCCCGGCCGGCCTGGCAGTTCTGCCATGTCGAGGACCTGTGCAGCGCGCTGGAGTACGCCGTGCTGGAGAAGGCCGACGGCGAGCTGGCCGTGGGCTGCGACGGCTGGCTGGAGCAGGAGGAGGTCGAGGAGCTGAGCGGGATCCGGCGCATGGAGCTGCCGTCGGCGGTCGCGCTGGGCGCGGCGGCCCGGCTGCACCGGATCGGGCTCACCCCGTCCCCGGCCGGTGACCTGGCGTACACGATGTACCCCTGGGTGGTGAGCGGCAGCCGGCTGCACGACGCCGGATGGCGGCCGAAGTGGACCAACGAGGAGGTCCTCGCGGAGCTGCTGGAGGAGGTCGCCGGGCGGCACACGGTGGCCGGGCGGCGGCTCGGGCGCAAGGACGCGACGGCGGCCGGTGCCGCGGGCGCGACGGTCGCGCTGCTGGGCGCCGCGGCGGTGGTGCGGCGGGCACGCAAGGCCCGCCGCCGCATCTGAGCGGCCCGCGCCCGGCCGGGCGGGCCGTCGGCCGGTCGTAGGAGGCTCCAACCTCCACGCGCGCGTGCCGGGCGATCACGCTATTCCGCGTCCTCGCGCGCGTGCGGCACGATGGAGAGCATGGCACCCACCACCGATCACCCCGGCGAGCACACCGCCGACGACCCCATCAAGCTCATCGGCGTCCGGGACACCGCGCTCTCCCTGGACGAGGTCTTCCGGGCGCTCGGCGACGCGGCGGCCGGGGGGACGGCGCTGTTCGTGGGGACCGTGCGCAACCACGACGGGGGCGCCGACGTCGACGGCCTGGGGTACTCCTGCCACCCCAGCGCCGAGGAGGAGATCCGGCGCGTCGCCGAGAAGGTGGTGGCCGAGTATCCGGTGCGGGCCCTGGCAGCCGTGCACCGGGTGGGCGATCTGGGGATCGGGGACCTCGCCGTGGTCGTCGGCGTGTCGTGCCCGCACCGCGCCGAGGCGTTCGCCGCCTGCCGGAAGCTGATCGACGACCTCAAGCACGAGGTGCCGATCTGGAAGCACCAGCGGTTCTCCGACGGCACCGAGGAGTGGGTCGGCGCCTGCTGAACCCGGAGCGCCGCCCCGAGGACCCGCACCCCGGTCCGGAGTCGCTCCCGCGCCCGGCCCCCGGTTGCGTAACCGGCCCCCTGGCCCGAGCGTTGTCAGTGCGGATGGTTAATCTGCTGATCAGTCGGTCGGGATCGGTCGATCGGGGTAGGGAGGTCGGCGTGGGAGCACTCGCCTGGTTGCTGATACCGGTGGTGGCGGGGATAGTCGCCGGGCTGTGGGGGAGCTGGGCGAACCGGACCCGCAGAATCCGCAGCGACGGGCCCGAACTGGACGGCTACGCCCGGTTCCGCGAGGCCATGGAGCGGTCCACCTCCGGCACCTGACCGGACCCCGCGGCGGCCCTGACGGTGCGCCGACAGCCCGGTCCCGTACTGTCGTGTCATGCCACGCCGCACCGCGACGATGCTCGCCTCCACCCTGATGCTGATCGCGCTCCTGTGCGCGGGAGTGTTCCTCCAGGTGCCGTACTCGGAGATGTCCCCGGGACCGACGGTCAACACCCTCAGCGACCACGACGGCGAGCCGGTGCTTCAGATCGACGGGCACAAGACGTACCCGACGGACGGCCATCTCAACATGACGACCGTGCGGGTCACCAGCCCGGATTACCGGATGAACCTCGTGGAGGCCGTCTACGGCTGGCTGGCCCACGACAACAGGATCGTCCCGCACGACACGCTCTACCCGGACGGCAAGACGGAGGAGCAGTCGACCCAGGAGAACGCCGAGGAGTTCAGCCAGTCCCAGGAGAGCGCCAAGGTCGCCGCCCTGAAGAAGCTCGGCATCCCGGTGCAGAGCTGGGTGATCGTGGCCACCGTGGTCAAGGACAGCCCGGCGCAGGGCAGGCTGCACGCCGGTGACGTCATCAAGGCGGTGGACGGCACCCCCGTCAAGCAGCCCTCCGACGTGGCGGGGCTGGTCACCAAGCACAAGCCGGGCGAGAAGACCGTCTTCACCATCGTGCCCGCCAAGGACCAGGCCGCCGCCGAGAAGGCGCACAGGACGGCGACGGCCACCAAGGACGTGACGATCACGACCGCGCGGTCCCACGACGGGGGCGCCCAGCGGGCCGTCGTCGGCATCTCGCCGGGGACCGACCACACCTTCCCGTTCACGATCGACATCAAGCTCGCGGACGTCGGCGGCCCCAGCGCGGGTCTGATGTTCGCCCTCGGCATCTACGACAAGCTCACCCCGGGCAGCCTCACCGGCGGGAAGTTCGTGGCCGGGACCGGGACGATCGACGACGACGGCAAGGTGGGCCCGATCGGCGGCATCGAGCTGAAGACCATCGGCGCGCGCGACAAGGGCGCCCAGTACTTCCTGACGCCCGCCGACAACTGCGCGGCGGCGGCCGCGGACACCCCCTCCGGGCTGACCCTGGTCAAGGTCGGCACCATCAGTGACGCCCTCGGCGCGCTCAAGGACATCCGCTCCGGGAAGACCGCCGATCTGCCGACCTGCTCGGCCAAGGGCTGAGCGGACCGCCCCCGGCCCCAAGGGCCGCTCCCCCGGGGAGCGGCCCGTCAGGCACTCACTCCTCGAACGTGGCCGCCAGCGCCTCCGCCAGACCGGGGACCAGCTCCGAGCCGGTGAGGACGTCCGTGGCGGAGTCCTTCTCCCGCAGGCGCAGCGCCGACTCGCGCGCGCCGTCGCGCAGCACCGCGACCGTCATACGGACCTCCTGGCGCTCGGGGTGGGCGGCCACCCACCGGGCGAGCTTCGCCTCGTCGAGGCCCTGCGGGACCTGCGCCTCGGCGGACGGCGGCAGCATCAGGCGCTCCACGGTGAGCGCGCAGCCGGCCACCGCGCCCGGCCAGGCGATGGTGGCGAGGAACTCGTCGAGCGGCCGGTCCGCGGGGACCTCCTCCTGCTCGATCGGGGTGAGACCGGAGGTCTCCTGCTCGTCCTGGAGACCGAGCTGCGCGGCGAGGGCGGGTTCCTCGGACCGCAGCCGCGCGGTGTCGACGAGGGCGAAGAGGCGAGCGGGCTGGTCCCAGCCGAGTCCGGAGGCGTACTCGTCGATCTCGAGGACGGCCCGGGTGAGGGGGTTCGCTGCCATGGGAGTGTTGGACATGGTCACAATCCTGCCTCGTTCCCGGCCGGAATCGGGAACCGAATAAACGGTGAGTAAGTTGCATAGGTGGGCGCCCGTGACCGCGGGCGCTCCGTACGGTCCGCGGACACGGGGGCCAGACGCAACGACAGCGAACCACCAGCGAACTTCGAGGTGCGCACCTTGGCTTTCCAGATGCCGGACCGCGGCGGAGGCCCGTCCGGGCCGCGGATCAGAGTCGGCCGCCCGTCCCGGCGAGCCCGGACCCTGCTGATCGTCCTGGGCGTCCTTGCCGCTCTCGGCATCGCGTTCACGATGTTCGCGGGCTTCTGGACGGACTGGCTGTGGTACCGGTCGGTGCACTATTCGTCCGTGTTCACCACGACGCTGTGGACCAAGATCGGGCTGTTCCTGGTGTTCGGCCTGCTGATGGCGGCGGCCGTCGGGTTCAACGTCTGGCTGGCGCACCGGCTGCGGCCCCCGCTGAGCGCCATGTCGATGGAGCAGCAGAACCTCGACCGCTACCGGATGGGCATCGCGCCGTACAAGAAGTGGCTGCTGTGCGGGATCACCGCCGTGGTGGGGCTGATCGCGGGGGCCTCCGCCGCGGGCCAGTGGCGCACCTGGCTGCTGTGGGTCAACGGCGTGCCGTTCCACCGGACGGACCCGCAGTTCCACCTCGACATCTCCTTCTACACGTTCGACCTGCCCTGGTACCGCTTCCTGCTGGGCTTCGGCTTCGCCGCCACGATCCTGTCCCTGATCGCCGCGGTGCTGACCCACTATCTGTACGGCGGGCTGCGGATCACCAGCCCCGGTGCGCGGGCCACGGCCGCGGCCACCGGGCACCTGTCGGTGCTGCTCGGCGTGTTCGTCGCGCTGAAGGCGGTCGCGTACTGGCTCGACCGGTACGGGCTGGCCGTCAAGTCCAGCGACTTCAAGGCCACCGACAACTGGACGGGTCTGCGCTACGTCGACGCCAACGCCTATCTGCCGGCCAAGACGATCCTGTTCTGCATCGCGGTGATCTGCGCGCTGCTGTTCTTCGCCACGCTGTGGCGGCGCACCTGGCAGCTCCCGGTGATCGGCTTCGGTCTGATGGTGCTCTCGGCCGTCCTCATCGGCGGCCTGTACCCGGCGATCGTCCAGAAGTTCCAGGTCCAGCCCAACGAGCAGGCCAAGGAAGCGCCGTACGTCGCCAAGAACATCAAGGCGACGCGTGAGGCGTACGGCATCGATCACACCGACGTCTCGGACTACGACGGCACGAGCAGCACCGAGGACAAGTCGACGCTGCGCGGCCAGGTGGACAAGACGGCGAGTGTGCGCATCCTCGACCCGAACATCGTCTCGCCCACGTTCCAGCAGATCCAGCAGATCCGCGGTTTCTACGCGTTCCCGAACAATCTGGACGTCGACCGGTATCCCACCAAGGACGGCAAGGTCCAGGACACGGTCGTCGGTCTGCGCGAGCTGAACTTCGACGGCATCAAGAAGAACTGGATCAACAGCCACTTCCGGTACACCCACGGCTACGGCGTCGTCGCCGCCAAGGGCACCGAGGCCAGCAACGGCGAGCCGGTCTTCACCGAGAAGAACCTGCCCGCCACCGGCGAACTCGGCTCGTACGAGCAGCGCGTCTACTACGGCGAGAAGACCACCACGTACTCGATCGTCGGCGGTCCCCAGAAGGAGATCGACTACTCGAACAACGACGGCGAGACGACCACCAGCTACCAGGGCAAGAGCGGGGTCAGCCTGTCCAGCCCGGTCAACCGGGCCGCGTACGCGCTGGCGTTCGGCGAGCCGCAGATCCTGTACTCCGGCGCCATCGGGGACGGTTCGCGGATCCTGTACAACCGCACGCCCAAGGAGCGCGTCGAGGCGGTGGCGCCCTGGCTGACCATCGACGGCGACGCGTATCCGGCGGTGGTGAACAACAGGATCCAGTGGATCGTCGACGCGTACACGACGACCAACGGCTATCCGTACGCCTCGCGCACGACGCTGGGCGACACCACGGCCGACTCGCTGACGTACAACAACAACCAGCGCGCGGTGGTGGCCCAGCAGAACCAGGTCAACTACATCCGCAACTCGGTGAAGGCGACCGTCGACGCCTACACCGGCGAGGTCAAGCTGTACCAGTGGGACACCGAGGACCCGGTCCTGAAGACCTGGATGAAGGCGTTCCCGGGCACGGTGCAGCCCAAGTCGGCCATCTCCCCGATGCTGATGGACCATCTCCGCTACCCGCAGGACCTGTTCAAGGTGCAGCGCGAGCTGCTCACCCGGTACCACGTCCAGGACGCGCAGACCTTCCTCAGCAGCAGCGAGGTGTGGCAGGTGCCCGACGACCCGACCAACAAGTCGGGCAACGCGGTGCCGCCGTACTACCTGACGATGAAGATGCCC
Organism: Streptomyces sp. PsTaAH-124; assembly: GCF_000373685.1. NCBI lineage: Bacteria > Bacillati > Actinomycetota > Actinomycetes > Kitasatosporales > Streptomycetaceae > Streptomyces > Streptomyces sp. PsTaAH-124. The sequence goes on from NZ_KB892208.1 coordinate 131,278, forward strand.
GGCCAGGACTCCCAGGCGTTCTCGCTCACCACGACGTTCACCCCGAGCGGCCGGGACAACCTGAGCGCGTTCATGGCGGTCGACTCGCAGGCGGGCACGCCCGACTACGGCAAGATCAGAATCCTGAAACCGAAGAGCACGACGGTCGGCGGCCCCAAACAGGTGCAGAGCCAGTTCAACTCCAACTCCTCGCAGAACATCGCCGAGTTCGTGAAACTCATCAGAGGCGGTGACTCGGAGATCGAGTACGGCAATCTGCTGACCATCCCGCTCGACGGCGGATTCCTCTATGTCGAACCGGTCTATGTGCGCGGCGGTCAGCTCAAGTACCCGCTGATGCGCAAGGTCCTGGTGACCTACGGCGGGGCCACCGCGTTCGAGGACACCCTCGACCAGGCGCTGGACAAGGTCTTCGGGGCCGGCGGGGCAGCGAACCCGCCGGACAAGGGCACCGGCACCACACCGCCGGCCGCAGGCAACCCGACGGTCCAGAAGGCCCTGGAGGCGGCCCAGAAGGCCTTCGACGAGGGCCAGACGGCGCTGAACAAGAAGCCGTCCGACTGGGAGGCCTACGGCAAGGCGCAGAAGGACCTCCAGAAGGCGCTCCAGCAGGCCGAGGACGCGCAGGAGGCGGCCCGCAAGCAGGGCAACGGCAAGAACGGGAGCTGAATTTCCCGAACGAGTCGGAGGCCCGGGTCCCTGGACGGATCCGGGCCTTCGCGCTGCGCGGACTCACGTCGCGTGGCCCACGACCGCCGTGCCGCCGTGGGGAGTTGGGCGATCTGTGTTTGACTTGTCTCTCTGTGGGCATGTCGACAAAACGCTGAAGTGACCTCACTGGCTGCGGTATACCAGGTGTACCCGGGTTGCGGGTGGTGCGACGATGGACGTTATGGGGGACAAGGTAACTCTGTTCGAGACAGGGCGATTTGTGCAGACTTCCGACCCCGGGCCGACCCAGGGGCCCGAGGAGTCCGGGAGCGTGGACCCGTACCGGACCGGCACCCGCGCGCCCGGTACGGAGGTGACGGGCACGGACGGGACCGAGGACGGAACCGGGGACGGCACGGCGGCGCGGGAGACCGCGGCGGACGAGACCGGGGCCGCCGCCGAGGAGGTCGCCGAGCTGGCGCGCCGCCGGCTCGCCGCCGAGTCCGGCGACACCGAGGCGATGAGCGTCCTCGGGGCCATGCTGCTGCGCCGGGGCGACCTGGACGGCGCCGAACCCCATCTGCGGGCCGCCACCGCGGCCGGTGACCGGGCCGCGGCCAACAACCTGGGCGTCCTCCTCCAGCAGCGCGGCTACCCCGAGGAGGCGGCCGGCTGGTGGCGTATCGCCGCCGTCGCCGGGTCGGCCCCGGCCGCGCACGCGCTCGGCCGCCACCACCGCGAGCGCGGCGACGAGCCCGCCGCCGAGTACTGGCTGCGCCAGTCCGCCGAACAGGGCCATGTCCTGGGCGCCTACGCCCTCGCCGACCTGCTGGAGCACCGCGCCGACACGGACGCCGAGCGCTGGATGCGGGTGGCCGCCGAGCGCGGGCACCGGGAGGCGGCGTACCGCCTGGCCAGGGCGGTGGACCGGCGGGCCGCGCCGGACCCGGCGGCGGACGGTGCCGCTCCGTCCGCGGCGGCCGAGCAGTGGTACCGGCAGGCCGCGGCCCGCGGCCACCGCCGTGCCGCGCTGCACCTCGGGGCGATCCTGGAGAAGCGGGGCGAGCTGAAGGAGGCCGGCCGCTGGTACCTGACGTCCGCCAAGGACGGCGAGGCGCGCGCCGCCTGCGCCCTCGGGTTCCTGCTGCGCGACGCCGGGGACACCGAGAGCGCGGCCGTGTGGTGGCTGCGGGCCGCGCAGGACGGCGACGGCAACGCGGCCAACGCGCTGGGCGCGCTGCACGCCGAGCGCGGCGAGACGCAGACCGCCGAGCGCTGGTACCGCGCGGCGATGAACGCCGGGGACGTCAACGGCGCCTACAACCTGGCCCTGCTCTGCGCCGAGCAGGGCCGCACCCCGCAGGCCGAGCAGTGGTACCGCAGCGCGGCCTACGCGGGCCACCGCGAGGCCGCGAACGCGCTGGCGGTCCTGCTGCTCCAGGGCGGGGACACGGCCGGTGCTGAGCCGTGGTTCTCCAAGGCGGCCGAGGCGGGCAGCGTGGACGCCGCCTTCAACCTGGGCATCCTCTACGCCGGGCGCGGCCTGGAGCGGGACGCCCTGCGCTGGTACGAGCAGGCGGCGGCGGCCGGGCACAGCGAGGCGGCCCTCCAGGTGGGCATGGCCCGGCTGCGCGCGGGCGACGAGCGGGCGGCCGAGCGGCATCTGCGCTGCGCGGCCGGCGGCGGCAGCGCGGAGGGCGCCTACCGGCTGGCGAGCGTCCTCGACGCGCGCCGCCCCCCGCCGCCCGCGCACGAACTGGGGGAACCGGCGGTCCACGAGAAGACCGAGTGCGAGGAGTGGTACGAGCGGGCGGCCTCCCAGGGGCACCGCCGGGCCCAGGTGCGGGTGGGCATGCTGGCCGCGGCGCGCGGCGACGTCGTCGAGGCGGCGCGCTGGTATCGCGAGGCCGCGGAGGCCGGGTCCCGCAACGGCGCGTTCAACCTCGGTCTGCTGCTGGCCCGCGAGGGCAGCGAGCCCGAGGCGGTCCTGTGGTGGACCCGGGCCGCGGAGGCCGGGCACGGGCGCGCGGCGCTGCGGCTGGCGCTGGTCTGCGCGCGGCGGGGCGAGCTGGCCGAGGGGCAGCGGTGGGCCGACCGGGCGGTGGCGCTGGGGCCGCGCGAGGTCGCCCAGCGGGCGGCGCGGCTGCGGGACGCGCTGCGCGAGGAGCTGTCGGCGTGACGCTCCGCGAGGTGCCGCCGGCCCGCGCGGCCGGACGGTTCCGCGGGGCGGCGGAGGACCGCGAGGTGGCACGGCTTGGCGGTGCGGGCGGGGCCGAGGGGAGGCGATTTGCTTCTTCTCCGCCCGGTCACGTAGTGTTCTATTCATCGACGCGGGGTGGAGCAGCTCGGTAGCTCGCTGGGCTCATAACCCAGAGGTCGCAGGTTCAAATCCTGTCCCCGCTACTGAAGGCCGAGGGCCGGAATCCGATCAGGGTTCCGGCCCTCGGTGCGTTCGGGTGCGTGTTCCGGTGCGGTGAGGGCTTCCGGTGGGACGGCTTCCGGTCGGGTGCGGCGAAGGGCCCGGCACCTCTCGGTGCCGGGCCCTTCGCCGTGTTCCGCGTGCGGGGCGCGTCAGGTGGACGCGCAGTTCGGGCAGAGCCCGCGGTACGTCACCTCGACGTCCGAGACCGTGAAGCCGAAGCGCTCCGAGTCCGGGAGGTCGGCCAGCGGGTTGCCGCTCGGGTGGACGTCGCGGATCGCGCCGCAGCCGGCGCAGACCAGGTGGTGGTGCGGCTGGTGCGCGTTGGGGTCGTACCGCTTGGCGCGCTTGTCGGTGCTGACCTCCAGCACCTCGCCCAGTGTGACCAGCTCGCCCAGCGTGTTGTAGACGGTCGCGCGGGAGATCTCGGGGAGCCTCGTCACCGCTCGGGCGTGCACCTCGTCGGCCGTCAGATGGACGTGTTCGCCGTCCAGGACCTCGGCCACGACGCGCCGCTGCGCGGTCATGCGCCACCCGCGTCCCCGCAGCCGTTCCAGAAGGTCACTCATAGACACCAGCCTAACAGCAGCGAGAACAGATCCCGAACAAGTGTGACTTTGGAGCTCCACTTGACTTAGACATTGTCCATTGTAGGATCGGGACTGGCTTCGGCCAAGCGACAGGTACGACAGAAATTGCCGCAGGAGGCGACGTGACCCAGGGGCCGCTCACCACGGAGGCCGGTGCTCCGGTAGCCGACAACCAGAACAGCGAGACCGCGGGCGTCGGCGGCCCGGTTCTCGTCCAGGACCAGCACCTGCTGGAGAAGCTGGCGCACTTCAACCGCGAGCGCATCCCGGAGCGCGTGGTGCACGCGCGGGGCGCGGGCGCCTACGGCACGTTCACGGTCACCGCCGATGTCACCGCGTACACCCGTGCCGCGTTCCTCTCCGAGGTCGGCAAGGAGACGGAGACCTTCCTCCGCTTCTCCACGGTGGCGGGCAACCTGGGCGCGGCGGACGCGGTGCGCGACCCGCGCGGCTTCGCGCTGAAGTTCTACACCGAGGAGGGCAACTACGACCTCGTCGGCAACAACACCCCGGTGTTCTTCGTCAAGGACGCCATCAAGTTCCCCGACTTCATCCACACCCAGAAGCGCGACCCGTACACGGGCAGCCAGGAGCCGGACAACGTCTGGGACTTCTGGAGCCTGTCCCCGGAGAGCACCCACCAGGTGACCTGGCTCTTCGGTGACCGCGGCATCCCGGCCTCCTACCGCCACATGGACGGCTTCGGCTCGCACACCTACCAGTGGAACAACGAGGCCGGCGAGTCCTTCTGGGTCAAGTACCACTTCAAGACGGACCAGGGCATCAAGACCCTGACCGCCGAGGAGGCGGACGTCCTGGCGGGCAAGGACCCCGACTCGCACCAGCGCGACCTGCGCGAGGCGATCGAGCGCGGCGAGTTCCCGTCCTGGACGGTGTCCGTGCAGATCATGCCGGCGGCCGAGGCGGCGGGGTACCGCTTCAACCCGTTCGACCTGACCAAGGTGTGGCCGCACGCGGACTACCCGCTGATCGAGTTCGGCAAGCTGGAGCTGAACCGCAACCCGGAGAACGTCTTCGCCGAGGTCGAGCAGTCGATCTTCACCCCGGCCAACTTCGTGCCCGGCATCGGTCCGTCCCCGGACAAGATGCTCCAGGGCCGCCTGTTCGCCTACGGTGACGCCCACCGTTACCGCGTCGGCATCAACGCCGGGCACCTGCCGGTGAACCGCCCGCACGCGACCGAGGCCCGCTCCCACGCCCGGGACGGCTTCCTGTACGACGGCCGGCACAAGGGCGCGAAGAACTACGAGCCGAACAGCTTCGGCGGCCCGTTCCAGACGGACCGGCCGCTGTGGCAGCCCGTCGGGGTCACCGGGGCCACCGGCGACCACGCGGCCCCGGCGCACGCCGAGGACAACGACTTCGTCCAGGCGGGCGACCTCTACCGGCTGATGACGGACGAGGAGAAGGACCGGCTGATCGGCAACCTCGCCGGGGCGATCTCCCAGGTCTCGCGCGAGGACATCGTCGAGCGCGCGGTCGGCAACTTCCGTCAGGCCGACGGAGACTTCGGCAAGCGGCTGGAGGCCGCCGTGCGAGCACTGCGCGGCTGACTCCGGCACTGGACCGTTTGCCGGGACGGGCGGGCCGGGTTCCTTCGGGGACCCGGCCCGCCGCCGTATGTCCGGCTCGCCGCCCGTACGCCCGTGTCCGTCGCCGTACGTCCGCGTCCGTCGCGTGGGCTCAGACCGGTACCCGGGCCGGGTACCGCCGCACCGGCGCCCAGCAGCGGATGATGTCGCGGACCGAGACCACACCGGCCGGCTCGCCGCCGTCCAGGACGATGAGATGGCGGAAGCCGCCGCGCGCCATGGCCCCCGCCGCCTCCTCCAGGGTCCAGGCGGGGGCCGCGAAGACCACATCGGTGGTGGTGTGGGCGTGGGCGTGCTCGGCGTCCGGGTTCTGGCCCAGGCCGACGGAGTTGAGGATGTCGCGTTCGGTGAGGATGCCGATGCCGTCGGCGTCGGGGTCGTGCACGACGGCGGCGCCGACACCGCGGGCGGACATCAGGACGGCGGCCTCACGCAGGGTGTGGGCGGGGCCGATGGTGAGGACCACCGTGCTCATGGCGTCACGGACGAGCAGGGGAGGGACGGGCATGGGGCGGAGCCACCTCCTCAAGGAATCCACGCGGAGCACACTCCCGCACGGGAGGCGCGAAGCGCGCGCCTCCCGTGCGGGAACGGCCCGCGTGAGGGGGGATTCACTTGTTCACAAGTGAGGGGGCTCCCAGAGTCGCAGGCCGGACGGGGTACAACAAGAGGGCGTGCGCGGCCGGACGGGGGCGCGCACGGGCGTCCGCCGCGATCCGGCCGCGCCGGTGGTGATTCAGCCGCGCCGGTTGAGATACCCCAGCATCTCGTCGTGCAGCAGGCCGTTGGAGGCCGCCGCGTTGCCGCTGTGCGGTCCCGGACGGCCGTCGAGGCCGGTGAAGGTGCCCCCGGCCTCGGTGACGACGATCGCGTTCGCCGCCATGTCCCACAGCGACAGCTCGGGCTCGGCGCAGATGTCCACCGCGCCCTCGGCGACCAGCATGTACGGCCAGAAGTCGCCGTACGCGCGCGTGCGCCACACCTCGCGGGTCAGGTCGAGGAAGCCGTCCAGCCGCCCCTGCTCCTCCCAGCCGCTGAGCGAGGAGTACGCGAAGGAGGCGTCCGGCAGCGAGGAGACCCGGGAGACCTGGAGGCGGGAGGCCTGCGACAGGCTGCGCCCGGTGAACGCGCCGTGTCCCTTCGCCGCCCACCAGCGACGGCCCAGCGCGGGCGCGGAGACGAGGCCGACGACCGGCTGGTAGCCGCCCTCGCCCGCCTCGGTCAGGGCGATCAGCGTGGCCCAGACGGGCACTCCGCGCACGTAGTTCTTGGTGCCGTCGATCGGGTCGACGACCCAGCGCCGGGGGCCCGTGCCCTCGACGCCGTACTCCTCGCCGAGGACCGCGTCGCGCGGCCGGGCGCGCTGGAGCTGACCGCGGATCAGCTCCTCGGCGGCCTTGTCCGCTTCGCTGACCGGGGTCATGTCGGGCTTCGTCTCGACCTTGAGGTCGAGGGCCTTGAAGCGGTCCATCGTGGCGGCGTCCGCCGCGTCCGCGAGGACGTGGGCCAGGCGCAGATCGTCGAGATAGTCGGGCATGCGGGGAACGGTATCCGGCCGAGGTGACGCAATGCCACAGGGGAAGCTGAACGCGGGGTGTCCGCCGGATGCCGTCGCGGAGTCTTGACAGTGCCCTCTTGCGCGCCAAACCTGTGGTCCCAGAGCCGTCGTACGGGACCTGCACGCGTCCCCGGGAGGCGATGATGCCGGCAGCGCGGGAATCCTTGCTGGACGCCGCGCGTACGGCGCTGGCCCGGCGGCCGTGGTCCGCGGTGCGGATGGTGGACGTGGCCGCCGCGGCGGGCGTGTCGCGGCAGACGCTCTACAACGAGTTCGGCGGCAAGGACGGTCTGGCGCGGGCCCTGGTCAGGAGCGAGGCGGACGGCTATCTCGCCGGTGTGGAACGCGCTTTGGCGGGTGCCGGTGATCCGGTGCGGCGCCTGACGGCCGTGGCCGAGTGGACCGCGTCGGCCGCCCACGGCAACGCGGTGGTGCGGGCCATGCTGACCGGGTGCTGGGACGAACGGCTGCCCGTGCCGAGGCCGTCGGCGGCCGCACCCTTCGGTGCCGTCCCGGCCCGGCGCGGGGCACTGCCCTCGCCCGCCGATCTGCTCACGACCGTCCGCGACCGGGCCGTGGCCGCGCTGTCCGGCCCGCAGGACCGGGACAGGCCGGGACGAGCGGATGTGCCGGGCGGACGGGACGCGCGGGGCGGAGCGGACGTGCCGTGCGCGCCGGGCGTGTCGCGTACCCCCGCCGCGGACGGTGCCGAACTCGCGGACGTCTGCGAACTGGTGTTCAGGCTGGCGCTGTCCTGTGTGGCCGCGCCGCCGGAAGAGGCCGACGTCGCCGCGCTGGTGCGCGGAGCGTTGCGCCGCCGCCCTCTGTGACGGCGACCCTCTGTGACACCGGCCCCGGCGACGACACCGCCCCCCGCGACGACACCGGTCCCCCGCGCCCGCGCGGCGGCTCAGTGCGAGGAACCGGAGAGCTGGAGTCCGATCACGCCGAAGATGACCAGGCTGATCGAGACGATCTTCAGCGTCGACACCAGGTCGCCGAGGAAGATCATCCCGTAGATCGCGGTGCCCGCCGCGCCGATGCCGGTCCACACCGCGTAGGCGGGACCTACGTCCAGCTTGCGCAGCGACAGGGTGAGCAGACCGAAGCTGCCGAGGGCGAAGCAGGCGAAGGCGATGGTGGGCCACAGCCGGGTGAAGCCGTGCGAGAGTTTCAGACAGACGGCGAAGCCGGTCTCGAGCAGTCCCGCGACGATGACCAGCAGCCACGCCATGTGCTGTCCTCCCGTGTGTGCGCGTTCCGTGGCCGCTCCGGCTCGGTGCGATTATGCACTTACCTGCCCGCGGGGCTGCCAAACAACGCGGGCGCCCTGGCCCGGTTCAGTCGCCCTCGGTCCGCTCCCGGGTGGCCAGCAGCCGGCGCAGCGAGTACAGCCGGGCCGGATCGGCGTGGCCGTCCGCCACCCAGGCGTCCAGCGCGCAGTCCGGCTCGTCGTGGCTGCACGCGCGCGGGCAGCCCTCGGTGCCCGGCTCCAGGTCGGGGAAGGCGAGGATGACCCGGGACGGGTCGATGTGGGCGAGCCCGAAGGACCGTACGCCCGGGGTGTCGACGACCCAGCCCGCGTCGCCCGCCAGCGGCAGCGCCAGCGCCGAGGTGGTGGTGTGCCGGCCCCGGCCGGTCACCGCGTTCACATGTCCCGTGGTGCGCCGTCGCTCCTCGGGGACCAGCGCGTTGACGAGCGTGGTCTTGCCGACGCCGGAGTGCCCGACGAACGCCGTGACCCGGCCGCCCAGATGCGCGCGCACCCGGTCCGCCGCACCGCCGCTCTCCAGTTCCTCACGGCTGGTGACGACATGGGGGATGTCCAGCGCCCCGTACAGCTCCAGGAGCTTGTCCGGCGGCGCCAGGTCCGACTTGGTCATCACCAGCAGCGGGGTCAGACCCGCGTCGTACGCCGCCACCAGGCAGCGGTCGATCAGCCGCGGGCGCGGCTCGGGGTCGGCCAGCGCGGTGACGATGGCCAGCTGGTCGGCGTTGGCGACGACCACGCGCTCGTAGGGATCGTCGTCGTCGGCCGTGCGGCGCAGGACGGAGGAGCGCTCCTCGATGCGGACGATGCGGGCGAGGGTGTCCTTCTGGCCGGTCAGATCGCCGACCAGGGCCACCTGGTCGCCCACGACCGCGGCCTTGCGGCCCAGCTCGCGGGCCTTCATCGCGACGACCGTGCGCCCGTCGACCAGGCAGGTCAGCCGCCCCCGGTCGACGGTGAGCACCATGCCCTCGGCGGCGTCCTCGTGCTTGGGGCGGATGTGGGTGCGCGGCCGGTTGCCCTTGCGGTTGGGCCGGGAGCGGATGTCGTCCTCGTCGGTGTGCTTGCCGTAGCGGCGCATGACGTGTTCCTTGCGCCCTACGACCCGAGCATCCCGGTCCACAGCTCGGGGAAGTCCGGGAGGGTCTTCGCCGTCGTCGCCACGTTCTCGATCTGCACGCCCTCGACCGCCAGGCCGATGATCGCACCGGCCGTCGCCATGCGGTGGTCCTCGTAGGTGTGGAAGACCCCGCCGTGCAGCCGCCGCGGGCGGATGTGCAGTCCGTCGGCGGTCTCGGTCACATCGCCGCCGAGTTCGTTGATCTCCTTGGTGAGCGCGGCCAGCCGGTCCGTCTCGTGCAGCCGCAGATGCGCCACGCCCCGCAGCGTCGAGGGGGAGTCGGCGAGCGCGGCGACCGCCGCGATGCCGGGGGTCAGCTCGCCGACCTCGCCCAGGTCCACGTCGATGCCGTGCACCGCACCCGAACCGGTGAACACCAGCCCCTGGTCGGACAGTTCGCAGGAGCCGCCCATCTCGGTGAAGATCTCCCGCAGCCGGTCACCGGGCTGGGTCGTGCGCTGCGGCCAGTCGGGGACGACGACCTTGCCGCCGGTCACCAGCGCCGCCGCCAGGAACGGCTGCGCGTTCGACAGGTCCGGCTCGACGGTCAGGTCCCGGCCGAGCAGCGCGCCCGGGGTGACCCGCCACACGTTCGGCTCGCCGCCCGACTCCGGGGTGTCCACCTGGGCGCCGACCGCGCGCAGCATGTCCACCGTCATCCGGATGTGCGGCATCGACGGCAGCGTCGCCCCGGTGTGGCGGACCTCGACACCCTGGTTGAAACGCGGTCCGGACAGCAGCAGGGCGCTGACGAACTGGGAGGACGAGGAGGCGTCGATCTCCACCGGGCCGCCGTCCAGGGCCCCGCCGCCGTGCACGGTCAGCGGCAGCGCGCCGCGGCCGTCGTCGTCGATCCGGGCGCCGAGGGCGCGCAGCGCGTCGATCACGCCGTGCAGCGGACGCTCGTAGGAGCGCGGGTCGCCGTCGAAGCGGATGGGGCCGTCGGCGAGCGCGGCGACCGGCGGCAGGAAGCGCATCACGGTGCCGGCGTTGCCCACGTCGACCGTGGCGGGGCCGTGCAGTCCGGCGGGGATCACCCGCCACGCCTCGCCGGAGCCGCCCGCACCCGAGGTGCTGGACGACACCGTCTCCTCGATGCCGACGCCCATCTCCCGCAGCGCGCCGGCCATCAGCAGGGTGTCCCGGGAGCGCAGCGGGCGGCGCAGCCAGCCCGGTTCGGAGGCCAGGGCGGCCAGGACCAGGGCGCGGTTGGTGACCGACTTGGACCCGGGCACGTGGACCGTCGCGTCGACGGCTCCGCTCGCGTGCGGGGCGGGCCAGAGGGCGGTGTGGGCGGGGTTCGGGGCCATGCGCCCACTCTATAAGGAGGGCGTCGCCCCGGCCCTCCCCACGGCGCTGCGGACGATCACATCCCGAGCAGCCAGCGGCCCCCGCCCATCAGCGAGCACAGCGACACCGCGTGGAAGAGGAACAGCCACAGGGCCGCGGGGACGTGCGTCAGCCGGGACAGCTGGTCCGCGTCCGAGTCGCCGGCGCCCCCGCGTGAGCGCTTGACCTGGAGTTCGAAGGCGGGGCGCACCCCGCCCAGCAGCAGGAACCAGACCACGGCGTACGCGAACGCGGCCTGCACCTGCGGTCCCGCCAGCCAGGACACCAGCAGGAACGTGCCGCCGGTGAGGACGACGGTCAGCACCCCGTAGGCGTTGCGGATCATCACCAGCATCGCCACCAGCAGTGCCGTGGCCGCCCACAGCAGCAGCGTGACGTGCCCGGCGGCCAGCAGGGCGGCGCCGCCGAGCCCCAGCAGCGGGGGAGCGGTGTAGCCGGACGCGGCCGTGAGGATCATGCCGAGGCCGTACGGCTTGCCGCGGCTGACGGTGAGGCCGCTGGTGTCGGAGTGCAGCCGGATCCCGGTCAGCGTGCGGCCGGTGAGCAGGGCGACCAGACCGTGGCCGCCCTCGTGGGCGATGGTGATGGCGTTGCGGGATATCCGCCACAGGGTGTGCGGGACCACCACCGCGAGGGCGGCGGCAGCGGTGGCGAGCACCACCCACAGGTCCGGGTCGGGCTGGGTGCCGACGAGCCGGTCCCAGAGGCCGGGCAGCGCGACGGCGGCGAGGCTGTCCATTCCTGAGGGGCTCCCTGTCGTCGTTCGGAGTCTGGCAGTGTGGCACGTATGTGCGGACGGTATGCAGCGAGCCGGGGTCCCGGGGACCTTGTCCAGGTCTTCGGGATCGAGAAGTGGGAGGGGCCCGAGGAGATCCTGGCGGCCGACTACAACGTGGCCCCCACCAAGGAGGTCCCCGTCGTCCTCGACCGTCCTCTGAAGGACGCCGGGGACGGGCGTCCGGTTCGGCAGCTGCGCAAGCTGAGGTGGGGACTGGTGCCGTCCTGGGCGAAGAGCCCCGAGGGCGCCGCCCGGATGATCAACGCCCGCGCGGAGACCGTGCACGAGAAGCCGTCCTACCGCCGCGCCTTCGCCGCCCGGCGCTGCATCGTGCCCGCCGACGGCTACTACGAGTGGGTCACCGGCGCCGAGGAGCGCGATCTGGAGGTCGAGGGCAGGCGCAAACGCCCGCGCAAGCAGCCGTACTTCGTCACCCCGGCGGACGGCTCGGTGTTCGCGATGGCGGGTCTGTACGAGTTCTGGCGGGACCGCACGCTGCCCGACGACCACCCGCAGGCGTGGTGGGTGACCTGCTCGGTGATCACCACCGAGGCCGAGACGGCGCCGCTGGCGGCGGGCCCGGCCGAGGGACCGCGGTCGCTGGCCGACATCCATCCGCGGATGCCGCTGATGCTCACCCCTGACCGCTGGGACGCCTGGCTGGACCCGGCCCGCACGGACCCCGCCGACCTGCGCGCGCTGCTGGCGCCGCCGCCCGAGGGCCTGATGCGCGCCTACCCGGTGTCCACCGCGGTGAGCAACGTCCGCAACAACGGGCCCGAGCTGCTGAAGGAGCTGGAGGCCCCGGAGGAGGGCACCCTCTTCTGACCGTGCCGGGGACGCGCGGGCAAGCCGCCTTCCGACCGTGCCGGAGATGCGCGGGCGGGCCGCCCGGCCGCCCTTCTGACATCCTCTCCGGGGTGAGCCCTGACACCTCCGAGACCGTCGAGACGGACGCGGGCACCGCCCGCGTCACCTGGCACCGGGCCGCACGGCCGCGTCTCGTCCTCGCCGTGAGCCACGGCGCGGGCGGCGGCATCGAGGCCCGCGACCTGAAGGCCCTGGCCGCCGCGCTCCCCGGGCACGGGGTGAGCGTGGCCCTGGTGGAGCAGCCCTGGCGGGTGGCGGGCAAGAAGGTGGCGCCCGCGCCGAAGACCCTGGACACCGGCTGGTGCGGCGTCTGGCCCGCGCTCACCGCCCCGGGCCTGCCCGTCGTCGCGGGCGGGCGCAGCGCGGGTGCGCGCGTGGCCTGCCGTACGGCGGCCCTGCTGGGCGCGCACGCGGTGCTCGCCCTCGGCTTCCCGCTGCACCCGCCGGGCCGTCCGGAGAAGTCCCGGGCCGGTGAACTGCTCGGCGCCGGGGTCCCCACCCTCGTGGTCCAGGGCGGCAACGACCCCTTCGGGAAGCCCGGGGAGTTCCCCGAGGGCCCCTACGAGCTGATCACCGTCCCGTACGGCGACCACGGCTTCGCGGTGCCGAAACGGTCGGGGACCACCGAGGAACAGGCGCTGGCCGTCCTCACCGACGGTGTCGTGCGGTGGTGCGGCTCACTCGGGTGACGGCCCGGGAATGCGGGCCCGGTGCGCACTGTTGAGGCGGACAGAAGTGCTGATGTCCCGGCGCCGACGCCACACGAGAGGAAGTCCGCCGCATGGGTTCCACCATCTGCCCGGCCGTCACCCGCCGCGACCTTGCGGACGGGCTGCGACCGGCGGTGTCCGACACCGGACGCGCAGGCCGCACGGGCCGAGCCGACCTCGACTGGTCGGTGCTGCACGCGGCCAAGACCGCCCCTATTCGGGCGGCGGGCGGACCGGATCGTCGTCTATCCTCCGAAACGAGTGGGGCCGCCTTCGGTCTCGCGACGTCGCTTGAGGAGGTGGGTCCGGTTCCCGGTACCGACGCAGGGACCGACAACGGCCAGGCGGAGCTGCCCGAGGGCCGGGGCGCGCGTGCGGACGCGGCCGCGGAGTCGACCGCCCAGCGCAGCGCGCGCTTCGAGCGGGACGCCCTGGAGTTCCTGGACCAGATGTACTCGGCGGCGCTGCGCATGACGCGCAACCCGGCCGACGCCGAGGACCTGGTGCAGGAGACCTACGCGAAGGCGTACGCGTCCTTCCACCAGTTCCGCGAGGGCACCAACCTCAAGGCGTGGCTGTACCGGATCCTGACCAACACCTTCATCAACTCCTACCGCAAGAAGCAGCGCGAGCCCCAGCGCAGCGCCGCGGAGGAGATCGAGGACTGGCAGCTCGCCCGCGCCGAGTCGCACATGTCGACGGGGCTGCGCTCCGCGGAGTCGCAGGCGCTCGACCACCTGCCCGACTCGGACGTGAAGGAAGCGCTCCAGGCGATCCCCGAGGAATTCCGCATCGCCGTCTATCTCGCGGACGTCGAGGGCTTTGCGTACAAGGAGATCGCGGACATCATGGGGACACCCATCGGTACGGTGATGTCCCGGCTGCACCGGGGCCGTCGTCAACTGCGCGGCATGCTCGAGGACTACGCCCGCGAGCGCGGACTGGTCCCGGCCGGCGCCGGAGAGTCGAACGAAGCGAAAGGCTCGGGCTCATGAGCTGCGGAGAGCCGCACGAAACGGACTGCAGTGAGGTACTCGACCACCTGTACGAGTTCCTCGACAGCGAGATGCCGGACGTCGACCGCGACAAGTTCCGGCAGCACTTCGACGAGTGCTCACCGTGCCTGGAGAAGTACGGCCTGGAGCAGGCCGTGAAGAAGCTGGTCAAGCGGTGCTGCGGCCATGACGACGTGCCCGCGGACCTGCGCGCCAAGGTGATGGGCCGGCTCGACCTGATCCGCTCGGGACAGCCCGTCTCCGACCGTCCCGTCATCGCCGACCGCGATGTGGCCACGGCACCGGTGACCCCCCGGGAGTCCTGAACCCCGGCGTTCCCCTCGGCCCCGGCTTCACCCGTACGTGCTAATCCGCGGGTTATCGGCCCGCGGACCCCCCTCCCGCCGCCCTAGGCTCGGCCCACTGGCCGGGGACTGGCACGACCGGGGAGGGGCGTCATGGAGGCGGTTCCGCCGCTGGCCCGCGCGTACGCCGCCTGTGCCGCCCTGGCCGCCCTGGCCTGTCTGCTGCCGCTGCCGGGCCTGTCCGTGCCCTGGTGGGCCGTGCTCGCGCTCGCCGCGGTCGCGGCGGCCTGCGACGGGCTCGTGCGGCGGCACGGCGCCGGGCCGTTCTACCCCGTCCTGCTGGCCGCGGCCTTCCTGTTGCCGCCGCCCGCCGCCGCGCTCGTCCCGCTGCCCGGCGCCCTGCTCGTCCGGGCCGGAGTGCGGCCCGAGGCGCTGCGCCGGATCTGGCGGGCCGCCCAGCTCGCCCTCGCCGGGTGGGCCGCCGCCCGCGTGCACGGGGACCTGGGCGGCCGGGACGCCGTCGTCGGCCGTGACTTCCCCTACGCCCTGCTGCCCGCCGCCGCGGCCGTGACGGCGTTCTGCCTGGTGCTGACCGTGCTCGACGGCGGGATCCGGCGGCTCGCGGCGGGATCCCCGCCCGGCGGGCGCCCGCGCGGCGCCGCGGCCCGGCACGCCCGGTGCGGCCGGTTCGTCCGCTCGCTCGCGCCGATCGCCGTGCACGGGCTCGGCGGACTGATGATGGCCGTCCTGTGGCGCAGCCGGTACGGGCCGGTGGCCGCCCTCCTCGTCCTGCTGCCCATGTGCGTCTCCTGGTGGGTGTACGCCCAGTACCACCGCGAGCGCGCCGCACACCGGGCGACCGTCCGGGCCCTGGTGCAGGCCGTCGACCTCAAGGACGGGTACACGCGCGGCCACAGCGAGCGGGTCGGCCGCGCCTCCGTGCTGATCGCCCGGGAACTGGGCCTGGACGACGAACGCGTCGAGACGCTGCGCTTCGCCGGGATCCTGCACGACGTCGGCAAACTCGGCGTCCCCACCCGGCTGCTGCGCAAGGACGGTCCGCTCACCCCCGAGGAGCGGCGCGTGATCGAACTGCACCCCGAGTACGGGCACGAGATGGTGCGCGGCATCTCCTTCCTCGGCGAGGCCAGGTCCGCGATCCTGCACCACCACGAACGCCTCGACGGCAGCGGCTACCCCTACGGCCTGTGCGGCGCCCAGATCCCCGAGTGCGCCCGGGTGGTCGCCGTCGCCGACGCCTTCGACGCGATGACGTCCACCCGCTCCTACCGGCGGGCCCGGCCGGTCGGCGCCGCCCTGGGCGAGCTGGAGCGCTGCGCCGGGACGCAGTTCGACCCGCGGATGGTCGCCGCCCTGGTGCGGGCCCTGGACCGGTACGGCTGGCACCCGGCGGTCACCGCCGACGAGAACACCCCGAACACCCCGAAGAATCCGAACACCCCGAACACCCCGAACACCCCGAACACCCCGACGAACCCGGCCCCCGTGCCTGAGTCGCCCGGCCCGCCCCGATGACCCCGCTGCGCGCCGCCGCCCTCCTCGTGGCCGCGCTCTGCCTGGCGGTCACCCTGTGGACCGGTCTGGAGGAGCGCGGCGCCGCCCTCGCCTTCGGCGTGCTGATCCTGGCCGGGGAACTCACCCGCCGGCCCGGGAGCGAACTGCGCGAGTCCGCGCCGCTCGGGGCCGCCGGGGCGCTGTCGTACGCGCTGCTGGGCGAGGTCGCCGGGCACCACAGCAGGCACGGCACCTGCCAGGTCGTGGCCGTGGTGCTGGCCGCCACGCTGCTCGGCGGCGTCCCGCACATCGCCCGCGGCCGGGGCGGCACCCTCGACCACCTCACCCGCCGCGTCCTGACCGTCGCCTTCGCCGCCGTCTGCTTCCAACCCCTGTACGACGAGGGCGCCTTCCGGTCGCTGAGCGGCCCCGCGTACGCGCTGCTGCTGGTCGCCCTGCTGGTGCTCACCTCGCTGTGCGGCGCGGTGCTCGCCGCGGCGTCCGCGCACCGCCGCACCCGCTGGCCGTTCGGCCCGCTGCTGCGCGAGGAGCTGCGCGGCCTGCTCGGGATCGGCTCGGCGGTGTGCGCCACGGGCGCGGTGATGGCCCTGGGGGTGGCGGTGGCCGGGCTGTGGGCGCTGCCCGTCTTCTGTGTGCCGCTGCTGCTCACCCAGCTGTCCCTGCGCCGGTACGCGGCCGTGCGCGCCGTCTACCGGCAGACCATCGCCTCGCTGGCCCGCGCCACCGAGGTCGCCGGGTACACCCCGCACGGACACGCCCGGCGGGTGGCCGCGCTGTGCCGGGCCGTGGGCCGGGACATGGGCCTGGCGGAACCCGAGCTGACCGTGCTGGAGCATGCCGCGCTCATGCACGACATCGGCCAGCTCAGCCTGGTCGACCCGGTGCCCGCGGGTGCCACGGCGGACCTGCCGGCCGACCGGCGGCGGCGGATCGCGCTGCTCGGCGGTGCCGTGGTCCGGCAGGCCGGGGTGGACCGGGAGGTCGCGGTGGTGGTGGAGCGGCAGGCCGACCCGTGCGCCGAGCAGCCGCGGGCCGCGCGGATCGTGCGGGCCGTCAACGCCTACGACGAGAAGGCGCGGGCAGGCGGACCCCACGGCCCGCTGCGGGCGCTGGAGGAACTGCGGCTGGCCACCGCGGACACCTACGCGGCCGAGGTGGTGGAATCCCTGGCCCGGGTGCTGGCCCGGGACGGTCTGACTCCTCCCGCAGCGGGGTAACCCATGGGTAATGAGCGCCCCTCAAGCCGTACGTGGTTGGATGCGAAGGAAAGGGTGTCCGGGGGCAGAGCCAGCCCATACGACGGAACTGGCAGGCGGGAATCGTGAGGATCTTCGGCAAGGGACGGCACCGGCCCTCCGCCTCCTGGCGGCAGGCCACCGACCGCGCGTTCACCCTGATCGGCGACGGCCGGTACGAGGACGCGGGCGCGCTGCTGACGCGCGCCGCCGATCTGGAGCCCTGGCTGTCGGAGTCCTGGTTCAACCTCGCCCTGCTGCACAAGTTCCGGCACGACTGGGAGCAGGCGCGGGCCGCGGGCCTGCGGGCGGTGGCCCTGCTGGAGCGGGAGAGCGGGGCGCCCGACTGGTGGAACGTGGGGATCGCCGCCACCGCGCTCCAGGACTGGCCGCTGGCCCGGCGCTCCTGGCAGGCGTACGGCCTGAAGGTGCCCGGCGGCGCGGCCGCCGCGGGCGAGCCGGTCGGCATGGAGCTGGGCAGCGCCGCGGTGCGGCTGTCGCCGGAGGGCGAGGCCGAGGTGGTCTGGGGGCGCCGGCTCGACCCGGCCAGGATCGAGGTGCTGTCCATCCCGCTGCCCTCCTCCGGGCGGCGCTGGGGCGAGGTCGTGCTGCACGACGGGGTGCCGCACGGCGAGCGGACCACCGCGGCCGGGCACAGCTTCCCCGTCTTCGACGAGATCGAGCTGTGGGCGCCCTCGCCGGTGCCCACCTGGGTGGTGCTGCTGGAGGCCGCCACCGAGGCCGACCGGGACGCCTTGGAACAGCTCGCCGCCGACGCGGGCTTCGCCGCCGAGGACTGGTCCTCCTCCGTACGGCTGCTCTGCCGTACCTGCTCGGAGTCGCGGATGCCCTCCGACGAGGGCGACGGCGAGCACCTGGACCCGCACGACCACAGCGAGCCGGGGCACCCGGGACCGCTGGGCCACCGCACCGACGGACAGCTGTGGGTGCCGGAGCGCGAGTGCGGGGTGGCGGCCCCGGCCTCGCTGGTGCGCGGGCTGCTGGACGGCTGGGTCGCGGACAGCCCCGACTCCCGTGACTGGCGCGATCTCGAAGAGGTCTGCTGAACCACGGGCGCGTCCCGCTCCCCGTAGGCTGTACGGGCAGAACTTCTCAGGCTTGCAGGAAGGCGTACGTCGGTCATGGCGCAGCAGGACACCGATCAGCAGCACGCGGGCGTGCTCCCCGTCGACGACGAGGGCTATGTCGTGGACACGGAGGACTGCGAGCCGCGCGAGGCGGCCTGGCGCGAGCGGGGCACCTCGCGGCCGATCACGGTCGTCGGCAATCCGGTGCTGCACAAGGAGTGCGCGGACGTCACCGACTTCGGCGACGAGCTCCAGCAACTGGTCGCGGACATGTTCGCCAGCCAGCGCACCGCCGAGGGCGTGGGCCTGGCCGCCAACCAGATCGGCGTCGGCAAGAAGGTCTTCGTCTACGACTGCCCGGACGACGAGGGTGTCCGGCACGTCGGCGTGCTGTGCAACCCGAAGCCCGTCGAGCTGCCCGCGGACCGGCGCCGGCTGGACGACAGCAACGAGGGCTGCCTGTCCGTGCCGACCGCCTACGCGCCGCTGGCCCGCCCCGACTACGCCGAGGTGACCGGCCAGGACGAGCGGGGCAACCAGGTCAAGGTGCGCGGCACCGGCTACTTCGCACGCTGTTTGCAGCACGAGACCGACCACCTCTACGGCTACCTCTACATCGACCGGCTCTCCAAGCGGGAGCGCAAGGACGCGCTGCGGCAGATGGCCGAGAACGAGCCGCGCTACCCCGTCGTCGCCAACGACTGAGCGCACTCCCGGCACCCGGGGCCCCAGCGCCCCGTACGGCACACGGCGCCCGACCGTCCTACCGGTCGGGCGCCGTCCCTGTGTCCGCACCCGGTCACTCGCGCATTCGATCCTTTGTGCGCATCTGTTGAATCAGAATCAGTCACACAAGGGGATATTCGCGGCATCCCAGATGGTGAGTGAAGCAAATCCGTTCCCAGAACGGTCAGTTGTGGTGCTGAATGGGAGAGCGGGGATGCGCGACGGCGTGCGCCGGGCACAGCGGAAGGGGCGGACGCCACCGGCGGCTGAGAGGGGTTGTTCGTGCCGGCTTTCCCATACAGCACCACATCGACATCCACATCCATACCCACGGCGACGGTGGCGGCGGTACCGCCGTCGCTCGCCCTCCCGGTGATCGAGGCCGCGTTTCCCAGGCAGTTGCACGCCTATTGGCCCGCACTCCAGGAGAAGACCCGGGGCTGGCTGCTGGAAAAGCGGCTCATGCCCGCGGACAAGGTGGAGCAGCACGCCGACGGCCTGCGCTACACCGACCTCATGGCGGGGTACTACCTCGGCGCCCCGGACGCGGTGCTCCAGGCCATCGCGGACTACAGCGCCTGGTTCTTCCTCTGGGACGACCGCCACGACCGGGACATCGTCCACGGGCGGCCGGGCGCCTGGCGCAGGCTGCGCCGCGCGCTGCACACGGCGCTGGACGCCCCCCGGGACCATCTGCGCCACCCGGACGCGCTGGTGGCGGGGTTCGCGGACAGCGTGCTGCGGCTGTACGCGTTCCTGCCGGACACCTGGAACGCCCGCTTCGCCCGGCACTTCCACGCGGTGATCGACGCCTACGACCGGGAGTTCCACAACCGCGCCCACGGCGTCGTCCCCACGGTCGAGGAGTACCTCGCGCTGCGCCGCCTCACCTTCGCCCACTGGATCTGGACGGATCTGCTGGAACCGAGCGCGGGGACCGAACTCCCCGATTCCGTCCGCAGACATCCCGCATACCGGCGTCCGGCCCTGCTGAGCCAGGAATTCGCCGCCTGGTACAACGATCTGTGTTCACTGCCCAAGGAGATCGCGGGTGACGAGGTGCACAACCTCGGGATAAGTCTTGTCAAACACGAGGGACTGAGTCTTGAGGAAGCCATAGCGGAAATCCGCCGCCGGGTGGAGGAATGCATTGATGAATTCCTCGTCGCGGAGCAGGAGGGATTACGGTTCGCCGACGGCCTCGCGGACGGAACGGTGCAGGGAAAGGAATGGGCTTCCGCCGTCAGGGCCTGCCTCGGAAATATGCGCAACTGGTTCAGTTCCGTCTACTGGTTCCACCACGAGTCCGGCCGTTACATGGTCGACAGCTGGGACGACCGGTCCACGCCCCCGTACGTCAACAATGAAGCGGCAGGTGAGAAATGACCGTCGAGTCGGTGAAGCCCGAGGACGGGTCGCAGACAGGTACACAGGCGGGTCAGGGCCCGCGGGCAGGCCGGCTGCCGGGCCGGCCGCCGCTGGCCGGCGGCGCCGTGCCGCTCCTCGGCCACGGGCTGCGGCTGGCCCGCGACCCGCTGGCCTTCCTGGGCGGGCTGCGCGACCACGGCGAGGTGGTCCGGCTCAGACTCGGCCCCAAGACGGTGTACGCCGTCACCGCGCCCGACCTCACCGGCGCGCTGGCCCTCAGCCCCGACTACATCATCGCCGGGCCGCTGTGGGAGTCGCTGGAGAGCCTGCTCGGCAAGGAGGGCGTGGCCACCGCCAACGGGCCGCTGCACCGGCGCCAGCGCCGCACCATCCAGCCCGCCTTCCGGCTCGACGTGCTCCCCGAGTACGGGCCGATCATGACCGAGGAGGCGCACGCCCTCGTCGAGCGGTGGCGCTCGGGGCAGGTGCTCGACGTGACCGCGGAGTCCTTCCGGGTCGCCGTGCGCGTCGCCGCCCGGTGCCTGATGCGCGGCAGCTACATGGACGCCCGCGCCGAGCGCATCTGCACGGCCCTGGCCACCCTGTTCAGCGGCATGTACCAGCGCATGGTGGTGCCGCTGGGCCCCCTCTACAAGGTGCCGGTCAGGTCCAACCGCGAATTCAACCGCGCATTGGCCGATTTGCATCTCCTGGTCGACGAGATCGTCGCGGACCGGAGGGCAAGCGGTCAAAAACCGGACGATTTGCTGACGGCTTTGCTGGAGGCGAAGGACGAGAATGGCGAGCCTATTGGGGAGCAGGAGATCCATGATCAGGTGATCGCGATACTCACCCCGGGCAGCGAAACCGTCGGCTCCATGATCATGTCGCTGCTTCTCGTTCTCACCGAGCGCCCGGATCTCGGCGACAAGATCCGCGACGAGGTCAAAACCGTGGTGGGCGACCGCCCTGTCGCATTCGAGGACGTCCGAGAACTGCGGTACACGGCGAATGTCGTCACGGAGACACTGCGCCTCTATCCGGCCGTCTGGATTCTGACCCGCCGCACGGTCGCCGACACCGAACTGGGCGGCTACCGCATTCCGGCCGGCGCGGACGTCATCTACAGCCCCTACGCCATCCAGCGCGACCACCGCTCCTACGGGCGGCACGAGGACTTCGACCCGGACCGCTGGCTCCCGGAGCGCTCCAAGGAGGTCCCCAAGTACGCGATGAGCCCGTTCAGCGTGGGCAACCGCAAGTGCCCGAGCGACCACTTCTCGATGGCCGAACTCACCCTGCTCACCGCCGCGATCGCCACCGCCTACCGCTTCGAGCAGGCGCCCGGCTCCGACCCCAGGCCGCGCATCGGGATCACCCTGCGCCCGCGCCGCCTGCTGCTGCGGGCGCTGCCCCGCTGACCTCCGCCGCCGACCGGCGAGCGCGCGTTCAGGCGGCCTGCGGGCCCCTGAACGCGCGCCGGTAGGCGTTCGGCGTGGTGCCCAGCGCGCGGACGAACTGGTGGCGCAGGGCCGCCGCCGTACCGAACCCGGTGCGGTCGGCGATCGCGTCCATCGTCTCGTCCGTGCCCTCCAGCAGGCGCTGCGCCAGCAGCACCCGCTGGCGCAGGATCCAGCGGTACGGGGTGGTGCCCGTCTCCTGCTGGAAGCGGCGGGCGAAGGTGCGCGGCGACATGTGGGCGCGGACGGCGAGCTGCTCGACGGTGACCTCCTCGTCGAGGTGCCGCTCCATCCAGACCAGTACCTCGCCCACGGTGTCGCAGCGCGATCTGGGCAGCGGCCGCTCGATGTACTGCGCCTGGCCGCCGTCCCGGTGCGGCGGCACCACCATCCGCCGGGCGATCTTGTTGGCGACCTCGGGACCCTGCTCCTTGCGCACGATGTGCAGACAGGCGTCGATACCGGCCGCCGTGCCGGCCGAGGTGATCACCGGGTCCGCGTCGACGTAGAGCACGTCCGCCTCGACCGTGGCGTGCGGGTACTGCCGGACCAGCTCGGCCGCGTGGTGCCAGTGCACCGCGCAGCGCCGCCCCTCCAGCAGCCCGGCGGCGCCCAGCACGAACACGCCGGAGCACACGCTGAGCACCCGCGCGCCGCGGTCCACGGCCCGTCTGAGGGCGGCCAGCAGCTCGGGCGGGTAGACCCGGGTGGCGAAGTCGTTCCCGGCGGGCACGGCGATCAGATCGGCCTCGTCGAGCCGGTCCAGCCCGTACGGCGTGGTGATGCCCAGGCCGCCGACATGGGTGCCCAGCGAGGGCCCCTCGGCGGAGACCACCGCGAAGTCGTACCGGGGCAGCCCGTCGTCGCTGCGGTCGATGCCGAAGACCTCGCAGACCACACCCAGCTCGAAGGGGTGCACGCCGTCCAGCAGGACGGCGGCCACGTTCTGCAACATGCCACCAGTGTGCCGCACCGATGGCAGGAATTTGAAGGTCTACGGCAGTCCTGCCACTCACGGTCAGGAGCGTCCGGCGCGACAGTGGTGTCCATGAACGCAGACCAGACAGAAGCCCTGATCGGAATGCTCTTCACCTTCGGACTCCTGGTCCTGATGGTGCTGCCCTCGGTGCTCGGCATCCTGCGCGACCGGCGCATCGACCGCAGCATCAGGGAGGCACAGCAGGCCCACCGGGACCAGGAGTCCGCGACGCGTGAGCGGGAGGCTCAGAAGTCCTCGTCCAGGTCGACGGTGCCCTCCACCGCGACCTGGTACGCGGACGGACGCCGCTCGAAGAAGTTGGTCAGCTCCTGAACACCCTGGAGCTCCATGAAGGAGAAGGGGTTCTCGGAGCCGTAGACCGGAGCGAAGCCCAGGCGGGTCAGCCGCTGGTCGGCCACGCACTCCAGGTACTGCCGCATCGACTCGGTGTTCATCCCCGGGAGGCCGTCACCGCACAGGTCGCGCGCGAACTGCAACTCGGCCTCGACGGCCTCCCGCAGCATGTCGGTGACCTGCTGCTCCAGCTGGTCGTCGAAGAGGTCAGGCTCCTCCTTGCGGACGGTGTCCACCACGTCGAACGCGAACGACATGTGCATCGTCTCGTCCCGGAACACCCAGTTGGTGCCCGTGGCGAGACCGTGCAGCAGGCCGCGGCTGCGGAACCAGTAGACGTAGGCGAAGGCGCCGTAGAAGAACAGGCCCTCGATGCACGCGGCGAAGCAGATCAGGTTGAGCAGGAAGCGCCGGCGGTCCGCCTTGCTCTCCAGCTGGTCCAGCTTCTCGACCGAGTCCATCCACTTGAAGCAGAACTCCGCCTTCTCGCGGATGGAGGGGATGTTCTCCACCGCCGCGAAGGCCGCCGCCCGGTCCTCCGGGTCGGGCAGATAGGTGTCCAGCAGCGTCAGATAGAACTGGACGTGCACGGCCTCCTCGAACAGCTGGCGCGACAGGTACAGGCGCGCCTCCGGGGAGTTGATGTGCTTGTAGAGCGTGAGCACCAGGTTGTTGGCGACGATCGAGTCACCGGTGGCGAAGAACGCCACCAGGCGGCCGATCAGGTGCTGCTCGCTCGGGGTGAGCTTGGCGAGGTCGGCGACGTCCGAGTGGAGGTCGACCTCCTCCACGTGCCAGGTGTTCTTGATGGCGTCCCGGTAGCGGTCGTAGAAGTCCGGGTACCGCATGGGACGCAGGGTCAGTTCGAAGCCCGGGTCGAGCAGGTTCTTGTTACGGGTGGTGCTGGTCATTACTGGCAGGCCTCGCAGGACTCGGGGTTCTCAAGGGAGCAGGCGACCGCGTCGGGGTCGGCCACCTGCTGGGCGGGGACGGCGGCGCGGGTCTGCGCCTGGGCGGCGCGGGCGATCCGGGTCGCCGGACGGGAGCGCAGGTAGTAGGTGGTCTTCAGCCCCTGCTTCCAGGCGTAGGCGTACATCGAGGAGAGCTTGCCGATGGTCGGCGTCTCCAGGAACAGGTTCAGCGACTGCGCCTGGTCGAGGAACGGGGTGCGGGCCGCGGCCATGTCGATCAGAGAGCGCTGCCCGATCTCCCACGCCGTGCGGTACAGCCGCCGTACGTCCTCCGGGATCCACGCGAAGTCCTGCACCGAGCCGTTGGACTCGCGCAGCGCCTCGCGGGTGCGGGCGTCCCAGACGCCGAGCGTCTTGAGGTCGCGCACCAGGTAGGAGTTGACCTGGAGGAACTCACCCGAGAGCGTCTCGCGCTTGAACAGGTTGGAGACCTGCGGCTCGATGCACTCGTAGACGCCCGCGATGGAGGCGATGGTGGCGGTCGGCGCGATGGCCAGCAGCAGCGAGTTGCGCATGCCGACGGCGGCGATCCGCTCGCGCAGGGCCGCCCAGCGCTCGGGCCAGGTCAGCTCCACGTCGTAGTGGTCGGGGTGCAGCACGCCCCGGGCGGCGCGGGTCTTCTCCCAGGCGGGCAGGGGGCCACTGCGCTCGGCGAGGTCGGTGGACGCCTCGTAGGCGGCCAGCATGATCCGCTCGGCGATGCGGGTCGACAGGGCCTTCGCCTCGGGGGACTCGAAGGGCAGGCGCAGCTTGAAGAAGACGTCCTGGAGGCCCATCGCGCCCAGGCCGACCGGCCGCCAGCGGGAGTTGGAGCGGCCCGCCTGCTCGGTCGGGTAGAAGTTGATGTCGACGACCCGGTCGAGGAAGGTGACGGCGGTACGGACCGTCTCGTCCAGCCGCTCCCAGTCCAGGTCACCCGTCTCGGGGTCGGCGAAGGCGCCGAGGTTGACGGAGCCGAGGTTGCAGACCGCGGTCTCCCCGTCGTCGGTGACCTCCAGGATCTCCGTGCACAGGTTCGAGGAGTGGATGACGTGGCCCGGCTCCGCCGTCTGGTTGGCGGTGCGGTTGGCGGCGTCCTTGAAGGTCATCCAGCCGTTGCCGGTCTGCGCCAGGGTGCGCATCATCCGGCCGTACAGCTCGCGGGCGGGCAGCGTCTTCTGCGCGAGCCCGGCCTCCTCCGCCCTGCGGTAGGCCGCGTCGAACTCGTCGCCCCACAGGTCCACCAGCTCCGGCACGTCCGCCGGGGAGAACAGCGACCACTGCGCGTCGGCGTTGACCCGGCGCATGAACTCGTCCGGTACCCAGTGCGCCAGGTTGAGGTTGTGGGTGCGGCGCGCGTCCTCACCGGTGTTGTCGCGCAGCTCCAGGAACTCCTCGATGTCGGAGTGCCAGGTCTCCAGGTAGACGGCCGCCGCGCCCTTGCGCCGCCCGCCCTGGTTCACCGCGGCCACCGAGGCGTCGAGGGTCTTCAGGAACGGCACGATGCCGTTGGAGTGCCCGTTGGTGCCGCGGATCAGCGAACCGCGCGAGCGGATGCGGGAGTAGGCGAGGCCGATGCCGCCCGCGTGCTTGGAGAGCCGGGCGACCTGGTGGTAGCGGTCGTAGATGCTGTCCAGCTCGTCCTTGGGGGAGTCGAGCAGGTAGCAGGAGGACATCTGCGGGTGGCGGGTGCCGGAGTTGAAGAGCGTGGGGGAGGAGGGGAGGTAGTCCAGGCGGCTCATCAGCCCGTAGAGCGCGGCGACCTCGTCGACGGCCCGGGGGCTGTCGTCCTCGGCGAGACCGGCGGCCACCCGCAGCATGAAGTGCTGGGGCGTCTCGATCACCTTGCGGGTGATCGGGTGCCGCAGCAGATAGCGGCTGTGCACGGTGCGCAGGCCGAAGTAGCCGAAGCGGTCGTCGGCGGCCGGGTCGGCCAGCGCGTCCAGGCGGGCCGCGTGCAGCCGGGTGAACGCGGCGGTCCGGTCGGCGATCAGTCCCTCCCGGTGGCCCACGGCGACGGACTCGGTGAAGGAGGTGACGCCCTGGGAGGCGGCCTCGGCCCGGATGGAGAGCGTCAGCAGACGGGCGGCGAGCCGGGAGTAGGCGGGGTCCTCGGAGATGAGCCCGGCCGCGGCCTCGGTGGCCAGCTCCCGCAGCTCCGCCTCGTCCGCGCGGGCCGAGCGGCCGCGCAGCGCGGCGGCGGCGACCCGGCCGGGGTCGGCGTCGGGGAGGTCGGCGGTCAGCTCGGTCAGGGTCCGCAGCAGCGCGGCACCGGGACCGTCGTTCTCCAGGCGGCCCTCGGCTGAGACCGGATCGGCGGGCGCGATGGTCACGTGTGGCTCTCCCTCGCTCGGCACGGAGCCTCGCCGAGGGCAGGGAGCGGCACACGCGCGCGCACGGCGCCGCGTCCACCGGCCCATTCCGCGAGGCCCGGACGTCCAACACCCGGACCGGACGGCCGGGCGCACTGTCGGCAGGTCCTCGGACTGACGCTCGTATGCGGCCATAAGGGCATGTGCGTACGAGTACACCGTTGCGGGACAGTTCCGGATTCGCACCGGATTCCCCTGCGACGACAGCGAGGATGAGCATACATCTTGTGCCGGGTGTGGAAGCCACCCCCATATGTTGTGTCGCGCCGACTGCGGAGGGTGTCAGAGGGTCAACGCGTAGGTGAGCAGCCGGATGTCGTCCAGGTGGGGCAAGGGGTTCCAGTCGCGCCGCGGGGTGCGGACGAAGCCCAGGCGCTCGTAGAGGCGGTGCGCGCTGTGCATGGTGCGCTGGGTGGACAGCACCAGGCGGACACAGCCCGCGGTGGCCCGCGCCCGGTCCGCGCAGGCCCGCACCAGGGCCTCGCCCGCGCCCCGGCCGCGCGCCGCGCGGTCGACCGCGAGCATGCGCATCTCGGCCTCGCCGGAGCCCGCGATGTCCGCCATGGGCCCGCCGGACGGCACGAAGGCGACCCCGCCGAGCACCTCGTCCCGCGCCACGGCCACCAGCACCTCGCAGGCCGCCGCCCGCCCGGCGACGTCCCGCAGCACGGCCAGGTACGGGTCATCGGCGCCGAAGTCCAGCAGACCGTCCCGGAGGTACGCCTCGGCGGTGATCTCGCCCAGGGCGGCGTACTCGCCGGGCAGCGCCGGTCTGATCACGAGGTCCATGGCCCCGAGTGTGCCGCACGGACACGGACACGCAGACGGAGATGGGCACGGAGAGGGACACGGACACGGAGACGGGCCGCCGGATTCTCCCGGCGGCCCGTCGGCCCGGTCGAGGGCGTCGGCCTCCTCGAAGGGGGGCGTCCGCTCAGTGGGCGCTGCCCGCGGTGGCGGGCGGCAGCTCGGCGGAGACACCGGCGTCCCCGGCGTCGGCCGTGTAGTCCTCGGGACGGGTCTCGTCGACGCCGTCGGGGGCCTTCAGGGCCTTGAGGACGAAGGTCAGGACCACGGCGACGACCACGTTCAGCACGAACGCCGTCATGCCGATGTAGCCGATCTCGCCGATGCCCGGGATCTCCTTGGCCGAGCCGCCGAAGTGCTTCTGCGTCGGCGAGGCGACCCCGTAGGCCGCGACCGTGCCGTAGACCATGCCGACCGCCCAGCCGGCCAGCAGCGCCCAGCGGTGGAACCAGCGGGTGAACAGGCCGCCGACCAGGGCCGGGAAGGTCTGTAGGATCCAGATCCCGCCGAGCAGCTGGAAGTTGATGGCCACGGTCTTGTCCATGGTCAGCACGAAGACCAGCGCGCCCACCTTCACCAGCAGCGAGACCAGCTTGGAGACCCGGGTCTCCTCCTTGGGCGTCGCGTCCGGCTTGATGAAGTCCTTGTAGATGTTGCGGGTGAACAGGTTCGCGGCCGCGATCGACATGATGGCCGCCGGTACCAGCGCGCCGATGCCGATGGCCGCGAAGGCGATGCCCGTGAACCAGTCCGGGAACATGTCCTCGAACAGCTGCGGGATGGCCAGCTGGCCGTTCTGCACCTTCACGCCCGCCGCGATCGCCATGAAGCCGAGCAGCGCCAGCAGACCCAGCATCAGCGAGTACAGCGGCAGGATCGTGGTGTTGCGGCGGATCACCTCGCGGCTGCGCGAGGACAGCGTGGCGGTGATCGAGTGCGGATACATGAATAGCGCCAGCGCGGAGCCCAGCGCCAGGGTGGCGTACGTCCACTGACCGCCCGAGGCCGGTGCCAGCCCGCCCGCCCCCGCCTTGCTGTACTT
Organism: Streptomyces sp. PsTaAH-124; assembly: GCF_000373685.1. Classification (NCBI taxonomy): domain Bacteria; kingdom Bacillati; phylum Actinomycetota; class Actinomycetes; order Kitasatosporales; family Streptomycetaceae; genus Streptomyces; species Streptomyces sp. PsTaAH-124. The sequence continues at coordinate 159,424 of NZ_KB892208.1, forward strand.
CTCGGAGGCCGCCGCGAAGATGTCGTCGAACCCGCCCAGCTTGATCGGGATGTAGATGATCGCGACCGCGATGACGATGTAGATGAGTGCGTCCTTCACGAACGCGATCAGCGCGGGCGCGCGCAGCCCCGAGGAGTAGGTGTACGCCGCCAGCACGCCGAAGGCGATCAGCAGCGGCAGGTCCTTCACGAACCAGTTGGTGTTCTCGCCGCCGCCCACGCCCATCACGTCCAGCACCGCCTGGATGCCGACGAGCTGGAGCGCGATGTACGGCATGGTGGCGAGGATGCCGGTGAGCGCCACCGCCAGCGACAGGCCCTTGGAGCCGAACCGGCCGCGCACGAAGTCGGACGTCGTCACGTACCCGTGCTTGTGCGAGACCGACCAGAGCCGGGGCAGGAAGGTGAAGATCAGCGGGTAGACCAGGATCGTGTACGGCACCGCGAAGAACCCGGCGGCACCGGTCGCGTAGATCGCCGCGGGCACCGCCACGAACGTGTAGGCGGTGTACAGGTCGCCGCCGAGCAGGAACCAGGTGATCCAGGTGCCGAAGGACCGGCCGCCCAGGCCCCACTCGTCCAGGCTGTGCTCGTTGTCCGCCCGCCTCCAGCGCGCGGCCAGGAAGCCCATGACGGTGACGAGCAGGAAGAAGAAGATGAAGACGCCGAGCGCGACGCCGTTGACGCCGTCCTTCACCGGGCCGCACCGCCCTTCGCGGACGCGGAGTCACCGGTGCGGCGCCCGCGCTGGTCGTACTGCCAGAGCCGGTAGGCGATCACCGTGAGGACCGTGGAGATGATCACCCACAGCATCTGGTACCAGTAGAAGAACGGGATGCCGATGAACGTCGGGTCGGTCTTCGCGTACGAACCGACCCACAGCATCGCCACGAACGGCGCGACGAGGCAGAGGCCGATGACCACCCGCAGGGGTGTCACCACCCCTTTGCCCACTCCTGGCCCATCTGACATGTGCGGCTCCGTTCCTGTGCTGGTCACCGGTGCGATGCGCAGGCAATCTAGGTCACGGTGACAAGCGAACGGAACCCCTTGTCCGGATACCGGTTCCACGGACACCGTCCGGGGACCGGGCGCAGGGGCGCGGCGGGGGCCGGGCGGGATCAGTCCATCGGCCTCTTCAGGCGCGCCACGAACTTGTAGCGGTCGCCGCGGTAGACCGAGCGCACCCATTCCACCGGCTGGCCGGTGCGGTCCTGGGAGTGCCGGGAGAGCAGCAGCATGGGCAGGCCGACGTCGGTGCCGAGCAGCCCGGCCTCGCGGGGGGTGGCCAGCGAGGTCTCGATGGTCTCCTCGGCCTCGGCGAGATGGACGTCGTAGACCTCGGCGAGGGCGGTGTAGAGCGAGGTGTACTTGACCAGGCTGCGGCGCAGCGCGGGGAAGCGCTTGGCCGAAAGGTGCGTGGTCTCGATGGCCATGGGCTCGCCGTTGGCCATGCGCAGCCGCTCGATGCGCAGCACCCGGCCGCCCGCGGTGATGTCGAGCAGGGCGGCGAGCCGGTCGTCGGCGGTGATGTACCCGATGTCCAGCAGCTGAGAGGTCGGTTCCAGTCCTTGGGCGCGCATGTCCTCGGTGTAGGAGGTCAGTTGCAGCGCCTGGGAGACCTTCGGCTTGGCGACGAAGGTGCCTTTGCCCTGGATGCGTTCGAGCCGGCCCTCGACGACGAGTTCCTGGAGCGCCTGGCGCACGGTCGTGCGGGAGGTGTCGAACTCGGCGGCCAGGGTCCGCTCGGGCGGTACGGGCGTGCCGGGCGCCTGCGTCTGGGTCATGTCGAGCAGGTGCTTCTTCAGGCGGTAGTACTTGGGCACGCGCGCGGTACGGACGGTCGCCCCACCCTCGTTCTCCGCACTGCTGACGTCGGTGCTCATGCTCTGCCTTCCCGGCTCCAGTGCCGAAGCGACCGACTCCCGTCGGCCACGGCTCACATCGTGGCACGGCTTCTTGTGACGGGTGGCACCCGCACGCTCCGTGATCTCCTCTGTATACCGCCGTGACCCCCGCTGGTCTAGTCCATCGCCCGTCCCCGGCCCGGGTGGTCCACGCGAACAGGCGCGCGACCGGGGGGAAGTGACGGCCGGTGGTCCAGTGGAGCGGAGACGTCCGTTTGACCGCATGAGCAATGAAAGGTCCCTGCATATCGCGGTCCCATAACGGAGCACCTGAGCAGGTCGGCGCACCCTTGACAGCCCTATTGGTCTGGGCCAAGCTCCCCGTACTGGTCTACACCATTGGTCCAGGTCCCGGCCCCATGGGCGGTGTGCGCTGACGCTTCCGACTGTCGCTCAACCGCGGGGAGGCAGGGGGGTTTGTGGCATCCCTGAGGAGGGTGGCGTGAAGCGCAAGCTTGTTGCCGCGATCGGTATCGCGGGAATGATGGTCTCCATCGCGGCCTGTGGCGGCAGTGACGACGACAAGGGGGGCTCGAACGGTGCGGACGCCAAGGAGCTGACCGTCTGGCTCACCGTCGACGCGCAGAACAACTGGCCGGACCTGGTCAAGGCCGCCGACGACGCGGTGGCGAAGAAGCACCCGGGGCTGAAGGTCAAGCACGAGTACTACGGCTGGCCGGACAAGAACACCAAGCTCGACGCGGTGCTCGCCACCGACAAGGCCCCCGACGTGGTCGAGATGGGCAACACCGAGATGCTCGGCTACATGGTCAAGGGCGCCTTCGCCCCGCTGGACGCGTCGAAGTTCGACAACTCCTCCGGGTGGCTGGACGGCCTCAAGGCCTCCGTGACGTACGAGGGCAAGACCTACGGTGTGCCCTACTACGCCGGTGGCCGCGTCGCCAACTGGCGCAAGGACATCTTCGCGCAGTCCGATGTGAAGACCACGCCGAAGACCTACCAGGAACTGATCGCCGACCTGGACAAGGTGCAGAAGAAGCAGGGCGACAAGTTCAGCGCCTGGTACCAGCCCAGCCGTGACTGGTACGCCGCCATGTCCTTCGTCTACGACGCCGGCGGCTCCATCGCCAAGGAGGACGGCGGCCAGTGGAAGGCCAACCTCTCCTCGCCGGAGTCCCTGAAGGGCCTGAACGACTACAAGGCCGTCCTGGACAAGTACATGCACGGTGACAAGACCAAGGACGAGGCCGACCGGCCCATCGTCTACGGCCAGGGCAAGTCCGGCATGATCTTCGCCGCCGCCTGGGAGGGCGCGACCGCCGCCGACCCGAAGAACGACAAGGTCGGCAAGCTCGCCGACAAGGTCGAGAACTTCGTGATGCCCGGCCCGTCCGGCAAGAACATGCCGGTCTTCCTCGGCGGTTCGGACCTCGCCGTCCCGGTCAAGTCCAAGGCGCAGGCCGTCGCCGCCGAGTGGATCAACGCCTTCACCGGCACCGCCGGCCAGAAGGGCCTGATCGCCAAGGGCAACCTGCCCAACAACAAGACCGACCTCGCGACGCTGAAGAGCGACCCGAAGACGGCGGTCCCGGCCACCGCGGCCGAGTCCAGCTGGTTCGTCCCGATGGCGCCGGGCTGGGGCCAGGTCGAGAAGGCCCAGGTGTTGCAGACCATGCTCCAGAGCATCGGCACCGGCAAGAAGTCGGTCGAGGACGCCGCCAAGGAGGCGGACGCCGCGATCGACAAGGTCATCAACACCAAGTGACCTGAGCGCAGGGCCCTGCCGCGGGCGGGGCCCTGCTTCTCGCACGGCCGTCTCACGGGGCCCGCTCCCCGTACGGCCGTGCCGGGCTTTGCCTTGCTTCGCCTTCGTACCACCTGACGGCCGCTGAGGAGCGCGCGATGAGTGCCGCAGACACGACCACCCCTGCCAAGGTGCCGCCACCGCGGCAGGCGCCGCCACCCGCCGCTGCGGACCGGCCCCGCAGAAACCGGACGTCGGGCGGCGCGGCGACCCCATGGCTGCTGCTCGCCCCCTGTCTGCTGATCCTGGCCCTGGTCATGGCCTACCCGCTGGTGCGGCTGGTCACGCTGTCCTTCCAGAAGTTCGGGCAGCCGCAGCTGTGGGGCTTCCAGGGGGCCGACTGGGTCGGGTTCTCCAACTTCACCAAGGTGCTCAGCGACGACGAGTTCTGGTCGGTCGTCGTGCGCACCATCGTCTTCGCCGCCGGCTGCGTGATCCTCACCATGGTCATCGGCATGGCGCTCGCCCTGCTCCAGCAGCGGGTCTCCGGCTGGGTCAAGACGCTGATCAACATCGCGCTGGTGGCGAGCTGGGGCATGCCCGTCATCGTGGCCACCACCGTCTTCAAGTGGCTCTTCGACTCCGACTACGGCATCCTCAACGCGCTGCTGAGCAAGCTGCCCGGAGTCGAGCTGATCGGCCACAACTGGTTCGCCAGCGGCCCCCAGGGCCTCGCGGTGATCATGCTCCTGGTGGTCTGGGGCGCCGTGCCCTTCGTCGTCATCACGCTCAGCGCCGGTCTGACGCAGGTGCCCAAGGAGATGGAGGAGGCTGCCCGGCTCGACGGCGCCGGCGCCTGGGGTGTCTTCCGCTATGTCACCCTGCCCATCCTCAAGCCGGTCCTCGTGATGCTCACGACCCTGTCGGTCATCTGGGACATGGGTGTCTTCCCGCAGGTGTTCGTCATGCGCGGCGGCCACCCCGAGGCCGAGTTCCAGATCCTCAACACCTACTCCTACGACCGCGCCTTCGTGGTCAACGACTACGCGCAGGGCTCGGCGATCGCCCTGATCACCGTGCTGCTGCTGCTGGGCGTGGTCGCCGTGTACATGCGCCAGATGCTGAAGATCGGAGAGGTCGAATGAGCACCCTGAGCGGCACGAGCACCGCCGCCCCCGCGGTCCGCCGCCGCCGGGCGCCGAAGCTCGGCTGGAACCTGCTCGGCCTCCTGGTCTTCGTCGTCCTGGGCTTCCCGCTCTACTGGATGCTCAACACCGCGTTCAAGCCGGCCAAGGACGCCATCGACCCGGACCCGAGCCTGCTGCCCACCGGCTTCACCACGGCCAACTTCAAGCGCGCCCTGGAGGTCTCCGACTTCTGGGGCCCGGTCGGGCGCAGCCTGATCGTGTCCCTGGTCGTCGTGGGCGTCGGCATCGTGGTCGGCACGCTGGCCGCGCTCGCCATCTCCCGGTTCGCCTTCCGGGGCCGCAAGATCGTGATCGTGGGCATCCTCGCGGTGCAGATGGTGCCGCTGGTCGCCATGATCATCCCGATCTTCCTGCTGCTGAACGACCTGGGTCAGTACGACAAGCTGACCGGTCTGATCATCACGTATCTGACCTTCGTGCTCCCCTTCACGGTGTGGACGCTGCGCGGTTTCATCGTCAACATCCCCAAGGAACTCGAAGAAGCCGCCATGGTCGACGGCTGCACCCGCACCGGCGCCTTCGTCCGTGTGGTCTTCCCGCTGCTCGCCCCCGGCATGGTCGCCACCTCGGTCTACGGCTTCATCCAGGCCTGGAACGAGTACCTCTACGCCCTGATGCTGATGAGCCAGCAGAACCAGACCGCCACGGTCTGGCTCGGTAACTTCACCACCAAGAACGGCACCGAATACGCCCCGATGATGGCCGGAGCCACCATGATGGCGGTGCCCATCGTCGTTCTGTTCCTCCTCGTACAGCGCAAGATGGCCGCGGGCCTGACCGCGGGCGCCGTGAAGGGATAACGCCACCCGATGACGACATTCGCCGGCGGTGCCACCGCCTCCAACGCGGCGAGCGACCGTCTCGCCCGCGACGCGCTGACCGTCCTCCAGCCCGGCTTCACCGGGACCACGGCCCCCGACTGGCTGCTGCGCCGGCTCGGCGAAGGACTGGCCTCGGTCGGTCTGTTCGGCCGCAACGTCGCCACCGCAGAGCAGCTGACCGCCCTCACCGCCCGGTTGCGCGCCGAGCGCGAGGACGTCCTCGTCGCCATCGATGAGGAGGGCGGCGACGTCACGCGCCTGGAGGTGCGCACCGGCTCCAGCTTCCCCGGCAACCACGCGCTCGGCGCGGTGGACGACGTGGAGCTGACCGAGGACGTCGCCCGCGAACTCGGCCGGCGGCTCGCCGAGTGCGGCGTCAACTTCGACTGGGCGCCCTCGGCGGACGTCAACTCCAACCCGGGCAACCCGGTCATCGGCGTCCGCTCCTTCGGCGCCTCCACCGACCTGGTCGCCCGGCACACCGCCGCCTACGTCCGCGGACTCCAGGCCGCGGGCGTCGCCGCCTGCACCAAGCACTTCCCCGGGCACGGTGACACCGCGGTCGACTCGCACCACGCGCTGCCCCGCATCGACGTGGACGCCGAGGTGCTCCAGGCACGCGACCTGGTGCCGTTCCGCGCGGCCGTGGCCGCCGGGACCAAGGCCGTGATGAGCGCGCACATCCTGGTGCCTGCCCTGGAGCCGGACCTTCCGGCAACGTTGTCCAGGCGGGTGCTCACCGAACTGCTGCGCGGCGAACTGGGCTACGACGGCCTGATCGTCACCGACGCCGTGGAGATGAAGGCCATCGCCGACACCTACGGCATCGAGCGGGGCAGTGTCCTCGCCGTCGCCGCGGGTGCCGACGCGATCTGCGTGGGCGGCGGCCTCGCGGACGAGGAGACCGTCGACCGGCTGCGGGACGCCCTGGTCGGCGCGGTCCGCTCCGGCGACCTGCCCGAGGAGCGGCTCGCCGACGCCGCCGCACGGGTCCGTGCCCTCGCCCGCTGGACCGCCGAGGCGGCGGCCACCGGCGCCGCCGTCGTCGCCGACCCCGAGGTCGGTCTGCGCGCGGCCCGCCGGGCCCAGCGGGTCACCGTCGCGGAAACGTTCACTCCGCTCGACCGCGCGCCCTACGTCGCCGCCTTCACCCCGGTCGCCAACATCGCGGTCGGCGACGAGACCCCCTGGGGCGTGGCCGCCGAACTGTCCCGGCTCCTGCCCGGCACGGAGACCGGCAGCTTCAGCGGCGACGACGCCGGACAGGCGGCCCTGCGGGCGGCCGGCGACCGGCGTGTGGTGGCGGTGGTCCGCGACGAGCACCGCCATCCCTGGATGGCCGCCGCCCTGGACACGCTGATCGCGGCCCGCCCCGACACGATCGTCGTCGAGATGGGCGTCCCGCAGGCCACCCCCCGGGGCGCCCTCCACATCGCCACCCACGGCGCCGCCCGCGTCTGCGGTCTGGCGGCGGCGGAGATCATCGCCGGGAAGTAGCCCGCACCGCACCCGCACAGGCGCCGGTCACCCCCTGGGGACCGGCGCCTTCGGGCATCCCGCCCGGCACGGGAGACGTCGGCACAGCCGACACAGCCGACACAGGGGACACCGAGGCGGCGCGGGACACGGCGACGGCACGGGTACGGCAAAGGCACGGGTACGGCAAAGGCGCCGGTCGCTCTCACCGGGCGCCGGCGCCTCGCGCACCTCGTCCGCGCACGGCCGGAGCGGGCCGCGCGGGACGGAGGGAGGAGAAAGGGGAGGAGAAGGGGAGGGGGAGAGGCCCTAGATCCCCTGCCAGTCCGGCTTGTTGGCGTAGGTGTGGCGGAAGTAGTCGGCGAGCTTCAGCTTGGAGGCGGCGGCCTCGTCGACGACCACGGTGGCGTGCGGGTGGAGTTGCAGGGCCGAGGCCGGGCAGACCGCGGCGACCGGGCCCTCGACGGTCGCGGCGACCGCGTCCGCCTTGCCCTCACCGGTGGCCAGCAGCACCAGGTGCCGGGCCTCCAGGATCGTGCCGATGCCCTGGGTGATGACGTGGTGCGGGACCTGCTCGACGTCGCCGTCGAAGAAGCGCGCGTTGTCCACCCGGGTCTGCTCGGTCAGCGTCTTGATGCGCGTCCGCGAGGCGAGCGAGGAGCACGGCTCGTTGAACCCGATGTGCCCGTCCGTGCCGATGCCGAGCAGCTGGAGGTCGACCCCTCCGGCCGCGGCCAGCGCACCGTCGTACGCCTCGCAGGCCCCCTGCACGTCCTCGGCGGTGCCGTCCGGCCCGAAGAACGCCTCCATGCCGATCCCCAGCGGCTCCAGCACCTCCCGGCGCAGGACGGACCGGTAGGACTCCGGGTGGTCGGCGGGCAGCCCCACGTACTCGTCGAGCTGCGCGATCCGTGCCCGGGAGGTGTCCGCGGCACCGGAAGCAACCTTGGCCGCCAGCGCCTCGTAGATGGGCAGCGGAGTAGAACCCGTGGCCACGCCGAGCAGGGCGTCGGGCTTCCGCCGCAGCAGCTGCGCCATGGCCTCGGCGATGAGCTCGCCGCCCGCCCTGGCATCCGGAACGATGACAACTTCCACGCTGGGCCTGCCGATCTGAGGAGAGCCGAGAAGGGGACCGGACCCGGAAAGGAGGGGTCGTGTGGTTTAGACCAATCTAGCAGAATCGGGGTCCCGGGACCCGGCCCGCGCGATCATCGGTCCTTCACCACGGACACCGCGCCCGCGCGCCCGCCACCACCCCGCGAACCGCCCGCCGCGGCCTCGTCACCCGTCTCCTCTCTACCCCTCCGCCCCCTGTCCCGCCACCCCCTGCGCCCCCTGTCTCCTTCTCTCCTATGTGTCCATGCCTCTCCTATGCGTTCCCGCGCTCCTCGCCTTCCTGAGCTTTCCGGGCTTCCCGCCGTCCCCTCAGGTGAGCGAACCCCCTGTCGCATCCACCCAACTTCCCGTCACCCACCGTCCCCCGTCCGAGACGAGGAAGGCCACCACGTCCGCCACGTCCGCCGGTGCGCCGACCCGGCCGAGCGCGGATATCGCCGCCGCCCGGTCCCAGCCGCCCGGTGTGCCGTGCAGGAGGCCGGCCGTGTTGTCGGTGTCGATGATCCCGGGCGCGACCGAGTTGACCGTGATGCCGCGGGGGCCCAGCAGCTTGGACAGGTCCCGGGTGAACACGTCGAGCGCGGCCTTGGTCATGGCATAGGCCACCTTGTCCGGCATCACCGCCGTACGCGCGAGGCCGGAGGAGACATTGACGATCCGGCCGCCGTCGCGCAGCCGGTGGAGGCCGTGGCGCACGAGGAAGAACGGCGCCTTGGTGTTCACCGCGAAGACCTGGTCGTACTCCTTCTCCTCGATCTCCTCCAGTGGCTGTGACGTCCCGATCCCGGCGTTGTTCACCAGGATGTCCAGACCGTCCGCGTGCCGGTCGAACTCCGCCCACAGCGCCTCGGCGTCGCCGGGGCCGCCCAGCTCGGCGCCGATCGCGAACGCCGATCCGCCGGCCGCCTCGATCGCCGCGACCGTGTCCTCGGCCGCCGCCGCGCTCCTGCCGTAGTGCACCGCGACACGCGCGCCGTCCCGGGCCAGCCGCTCGGCCACGCCCCGCCCGATGCCCCTGCCGGCCCCGGTGACCAGCGCGGTGCGGCCCGCGAGCGCGCCTGTCCGTCCGGTCGCGCCGGTCCGCTTGTCCGTTCCCATGGCGCCCATGTCAGGCCCCCTCGCATTTCCCTAGCAGTCGCTACAGAAAGACCGTACAACAGCCCGCTGACAGTTCTCTAGTGGCCGCTATAAAATCACTCCATGGAGGCACAGCAGGAGAAAGAAGCGCAGGTCGGCGGAGAGCAGGAGCGCGTGCCCGCCACCAGGCGCCGTGGCCGCCCGCGTTCGTTCGACCGGGCGACCGCCCTGGAGAAGGCCGTCCTCGCCTTCTGGGAGAACGGGTACGAGGGCACCTCCGTCTCCGATCTCACCCGGGTCATGGGCATCGGCGCCCCCAGCCTGTACGCGGCCTTCGGCGACAAGCAGGCGCTCTTCGCCGAAGTGGTGCGCGACTACGGCGAGCGGTACGGCTCCTTCGGCGAACGCGCCCTGGCCGAGGAGCCCACGGCGCGCGCCGCCGTCGAACGGATGCTGCGCGAGGCGGCGGCCGAGTACACCGCGCCGGGCCGCCCGCACGGCTGCCTGGTCATCCACGCGGCCGCGAACTGCACGACCCCGGAGGTGGAGGAGTCCCTGCGGGCCCGGCGCAACGAGAACATCGCCGCGTTCGAGAGCCGGATACGAGCCGATGTCGCTGCCGGGGAGCTGCCGGCCGACACCGACACCGGCGCACTCGCCCGGTACGTCGGCGCACTGGTCCAGGGCATGTCCCAGCAGGCGCGCGACGGCGCACGCCGTGAGGAGCTGGAGGCGGTCGCGGAAATTGCCCTGGCCGTCTGGCCCCGCCGCTGAGCCGCGCGGGCTAGGCTGCTGCCTGGTGAGCGCCCGGTGCCCGGCGGGACCGGCCGGTCCTGTACGGCCGTTCGATCACGCCGTTCGATGAAGAAAGCACAACGAACAGCTGCCCGCTCATGGACAGGCCCAAGTGGTCTAGTCCACAATCGAGGGGGATCCCGGACCGCGGACCGCGCGACCCGTCCGTGCACACGAGGTGAACACACGAACCTCCGTTCTCCCCGCACAGGAGGACGGACCGAGGAACCGGTGCTCTCTGCCCTGACTGCTCCGGCTCCTCATCCTTCGGCCGACCGGGACCGCACACCCCACGGCCGATATTGCTCCGGGCTGCGGTGCCGGGAGGGCTGAGGGTCCCTCCCAGGCGCCGCGGCCCGCGGGTGTCTCCGGGGGCCTGACCGCCGTCCCTCCGCCCCAGCCGAGCCCCGGGCCGCCTCGCCCCGCCGGGTGTTTCAGGACCGTACAAACGCCCGGGTACGCTCGCAGGCGTGCCCTCCATGAACGAACTCGTACGCCAGCACACCGCCCTCGACGACTCCGATCTCGAATGGCTCCATCTGCTGGTCTCGGAGTGGCAGCTGCTCTCCGACCTCTCCTTCGCCGACCTGGTGCTGTGGGTCCCGACGCTGGACGGCACCCGCTATGTGTCCGTCGCCCAGATGCGGCCCAACACCGGGCCGACCTCGTACCAGGACGACATGGTCGGCCACCTCGTGCCGCGGGGCCGCCGCCCGATGCTGGACGCGGCGCTCGACGAGGGGCGCATCGTCCGCGAGGGCGATCCGGAGTGGCGCGAGGAGGTGCCGGTGCGCGTGGAGTCCATCCCGGTGCGGCGCGAGGGGCGCGTCCTCGGTGTCATCGCGCGCAACACCAACCTGCTCACCGTGCGCACCCCCAGCCGGCTCGAACTGACGTATCTCCAGAGCGCCTCCGACCTGGCCCAGATGATCGCGGCGGGCTCCTTCCCCTTCCCCGACCAGCAGGTCGACATGGACGCCTCGCCGCGCGTGGGGGACGGGCTGATCCGGCTGGACGCGGACGGCGTGGTCACCTACGCCTCGCCGAACGCGCTGTCCGCCTACCACCGCCTCGGTCTCGCCGCCGACCTCGTCGGCCACCACCTCGGCGAGGCCACCGCCGAACTCGCCCCCTCCCGCGCGCCGGTGGACGAGGCGCTGGTGAAACTGGCGAGCGGCTGGGCCCCGCGTGAGTTCGAGATCGAGGCCAGTGACGGGGTGATCCAGTTCCGGGCCATTCCGCTCAAGCCCAAGGGCACCCGCATCGGTTCCCTGGTCCTGTGCCGCGACGTCACCGAACTGCGCCGCCGCGAACGCGAGTTGATCACCAAGGACGCGACGATCCGGGAGATCCACCACCGGGTCAAGAACAATCTCCAGACGGTGGCGGCGCTGCTGCGGCTCCAGGCCCGGCGCATCGACTCCGAGCGCGGCCGGGAGGCCCTGGAGGAGGCGGTCCGCCGGGTCGGTTCGATCGCCATCGTGCATGAGACGCTGTCTCAGAACCTGGACGAGCGGGTGGAGTTCGACGAGATCGCCGACCGGGTGCTGGCGATGGTCGCCGAGATCTCGCCCGGCAAGGTCACCGGCCGGCGCAGCGGGCGGTTCGGGATCCTGGACGCCGAGGTCGCCACCCCGCTCTCGATGGTGCTGACCGAAGTCCTCCAGAACGCGCTGGAGCACGGGTTCCGCCAGGACGACACCGGCACCGTCGAGGTCTCCGCGGTCCGCGGCGGCAGCACGCGCGAGGGCCGGCTGCTGGTGACGGTCCAGGACGACGGTGTGGGGCTGCCCGAGGGGTTCGACCCGCACCGTTCCGGAAACCTGGGCCTCCAGATCGTGCGGACCCTGGTCGAGGGCGAGTTGGGCGGCACCTTCGACATGGTCCCGGCCCCGGAGCGCGGCACGCGCGTCCTGCTCGACATCCCGGTGGGGACCGCCAAGTAGGCGTCGTGGCCGTCACGGTGACGGCGCCCCGGTCCCTGGCGCGGCAACTCGGGTCCCCGGCGTGGCAGTCCGGGTCCCCGGCGCAGCAAAGAGCCCCGGACCGTGATCGGTCCGGGGCCAGTCGCTCGTTGCTGCCCCATCAGGTGGGGTACCCCTGCTCGAAGAGCTCGGGGAGCATCGGTGGTACTGCGCGCTGCGGCTCGGGTGCGGGGGATGCGTACGCGCTGTACGCGCCGCCAAGCTCAGGCTGTCAGCGGGGTGGCTGTGGTCAGGCGGAGGCCTGACGGGCCCGGTTGCGAGCGGCGCGGCGCTTCATCGCGCGGCGCTCGTCCTCGCTGAGACCACCCCAGACGCCGGAGTCCTGGCCGGACTCGAGCGCCCACTGCAGGCACTGCTCCATAACCGGGCAGCGACGGCAGACGGCCTTGGCTTCCTCGATCTGCAGCAGCGCAGGACCGGTGTTGCCGATGGGGAAGAAGAGCTCGGGGTCTTCCTCGCGGCAAACGGCGTTGTGACGCCAGTCCATGGCTGCTACCTCTCCTTGGTATTACGTGCAAGTTGCTTGTGAATGTGAACGCTTTCACGAATCCCTCAACAAGTGAAGGGCCGATCGTCAGGTTTCCCTGGCGTGGTCCTGTGGATTGAAGAGGGGTTCCGGCGATCTCCGGGGCCCGGTGTGTTGGGCCGTCCCGATCGCCATGTAGAGATTCGCAAACCTCGGCGGCGGATACAACCCCTTCCGGAAACTTTTTTTGGATTCCTCGGTGTCGACTAGGTCACAGCCGTACTTCCATGGGGTGGATCCTGGCCTAAACGTTCGAGTGAAAGGACTTTGGGCCCTTCCACTCACACAATCACACGCAGTGCACGGCGTACGCCTGTGAACGTCACGCTCGTACGCAGCCCCAGATGGTCACCGTCCATCTGGAGGGGGAGCGGCGCCTTCGAATGCAAGGTGAAGCTGCTCAGGTCGTGCAGTGACAGGGCGTGCCTGCCCTGCGGTCCGCGCTCGGGGGACGAAGTGAGCAACTGGGTGCCGTACCGGGCGACCGCGGCCGTGGACAGTCGGCTGAGTCCGAGCACGTCGAGGCCGGTGTCGAAGGACGCCCGGGGCGAGGTGTACATCGGGCGATTGCCCAGGTAGGTCCACGGCGAGGTGTTCGACACTATCGCCACCACCAGATCGGCGACCGGGTCCTCGCCGGGCCGCTCCAGGGTGATCGCACCGTGCCGCCGGTTCGGCTCGCCGAAGAACTGGCGCAGCACCTGCCGTACGTACAGCGCGTGCGTGGACTTCTTGCCGCGCTCGCGCTGCTGTTCGACGCGGCCGACCACGCCCGCGTCGAAGCCCAGTCCGGCGTTGAAGGTGAACCAGCGCTCGGGGACCGCCGCGTCGTCGGTGCCCGGCGTCCCGGACGCCAGTCCCAGGCCGACCGTGCGTTCGCTGCCCTCGCGCAGGGCGTCCAGGATCGCGCCGGTCGCCTCGACGGCGTCGTTGGGCAGTCCCAGGGCGCGGGCGAAGACATTGGTGGACCCGCCGGGCACCACCGCGAGGCGGGGCAGGCGCTCGGGGTCGGGGCCCCGGTGCAGCAGTCCGTTCACGACCTCGTTGACGGTGCCGTCGCCGCCGAGGGCGACGACCAGGTCGATGTCCTCGCTGTCGGCGGCCTGCCGGCCCAGGTCGCGGGCGTGGCCGCGGTACTCGGTGGTCACCGCGTCCAGTTTCATCTCGCTGGCGAGCGCGTGGATCAGGACGTCGCGCGTACGTGCGCTTGTGGTGGTAGCCGCCGGATTGACCACGAGAAGTGCACGCATGGTCAGCAGCGTACCTACTGAGGAGTACTCGGCCCAGGCCGAGGTAGGGATCGGGTAAGAGGGGAGGGCGTGAGCCTGGACACGGTCCGGTGCGCGGCGAGGGCTACCCTTCTGGGGTGAGCAGCGAGCAGAACCCCTCCACCGGCACCACGGACGCACCCTCCGGCCCGCGCCCGCGACGGCTGACCGCCGCGGCGGCGCTGTGCGCGCTGGAGGGCCTGGCCCTGCTCGTCGGCGGCGTCTGGATGCTGGTCCTCGGTCTCACGGGCGGGCACGACCGGCAGCAGGCCGTCACGGGCGGGATCACCGTCCTGGCGCTCGCGCTGCTGCCGCTGCTGGCGGCCCGGGGGCTGCTGCTGCGGCGCAGCTGGAGCCGGGGGCCCGCGCTCATCACTCAGATCATGGCGCTGCCCGTCGCCTACAGCCTGCTCCAGGCCGACAGCGTGGCCGTCCCGGCGGGCGTCGCCCTCGCCGCCGTGGCCGTGGCCTCCCTGGTCCTGCTGGTCCACCCGGCGACGACCCGGGCCCTCGGCATCAGGGGACCGGGCCGTGCCCAGGAGAGCGGCCAGCGGTAACCGCGCGCCCCGGCGGGCCGCACCGGCGAGCTCCGGTCACTCCTCCACCAGCAGCTTCTCCCGGAGCTGGGCCAGCGTGCGGGCCAGCAGCCGCGAGACGTGCATCTGCGAGATGCCGACCTCCTGCGCGATCTGCGACTGGGTCATGTTGCCGAAGAAGCGCAGCAGCAGGATGCGCTTCTCGCGCGGCGGCAGATCCTCCAGCAGCGGCTTCAGCGACTCGCGGTACTCCACGCCCTCCAGCGCCTCGTCCTCGGCGCCGAGTGTGTCGGCGACCGCCGGGGACTCGTCGTCGGTGTCGGGGACGTCCAGGGACAGCGTGGAGTAGGCGTTGGCCGACTCCAGGCCCTCCAGGACCTCCTCCTCGGAGATGGCCAGCTTCTCGGCCAGTTCGTGCACTGTGGGAGAGCGGCCGTGCAGCTGGGACAGCTCGGCCGTCGCCGTGGTGAGCGAGAGCCGCAGCTCCTGGAGCCGGCGCGGCACGCGCACCGCCCAGCCCTTGTCCCGGAAGTGCCGCTTGATCTCGCCGACGACCGTCGGGGTCGCGTACGTGGAGAACTCCACGCCGCGGTCCGGGTCGAAGCGGTCGACCGACTTGATCAGCCCGATCGTGGCGACCTGGGTGAGGTCGTCCAGCGGCTCGCCGCGGTTGCGGAAGCGGCGCGCGAGGTGCTCGACGAGGGGCAGGTGCATCCGGACCAGCTGGTTGCGCAGCTCCGCGTACTGCGGGCTGCCGTCCGGCAGCGCGCGCAGCTCGATGAACATCGCGCGTGCGCCGCTGCGGTCGTGCGGGTCGTGCTGCGCCCCGCGCACGCGCGGAGCGCCCTGCGCGGTGTCCTCGGAGTCCCGCTCGTGCTCGCTCATCGTCCCGCCCGTCGCCCTTCCCCGAGCCCGTGCCTCCTCTCCCGCCCTCGGCCGCTGCGACCGGGCGGACCGGGCGGACGGGGCGGAGGAGTCCCCGCGCGCGGAGGCGTCGCTCCGCGCGGCGCCGTCCCGCTCCCGCGGCTCGGCGTCCAGGGCCCCCGTCTCCGCGGTGCCGTCCTCCGGGTGCGGCCTGGCCTGCTCGGGGATGCCGTCGATGCCGCCCGCCGGCCGTGCGGGCTCCGCCGGAGCGCCCTGGGCGCCCTGGACGCTCCTGTTGCGCTTTCCGGCCGCGTCGGCGCGAGGCGGGGTCCCGCCCTCGGTCGGCAGCCCCCGTGTGCCGCGTTCTTCGTCCCGCACCGGCCCGTCCCCGTTCCTCACGCCGGCCCGGGTCCCGCGCCGCGCTGTTTGTAGAGGCTGATCGAAACGGTCTTGTCCTCGTCCACGGCGGAGGAGACCTTGCCCGCCAGGGCCGACAGGACGGTCCAGGCGAAGGTGTCCCGCGAGGGGGCGTGACCGTCCGTGGTCGGGGCCGAGACGGTGACCTCCAGCGAGTCGTCGACCAGCCGGAAGACGCAGCTGAGCACCGAGCCGGGCACGGCCTGCTGGAGCAGGATCGCGCAGGCCTCGTCCACCGCGATGCGCAGGTCCTCGATCTCGTCGAGGGTGAAGTCCAAACGGGCCGCCAGGCCGGCCGTGGCCGTCCGCAGCACCGACAGGTAGGCACCCGCAGCCGGCAGCCGGACTTCCACGAAGTCCTGGTTCGCCGCGGGCTCGCCTGCGATCTGGGACACCCTCACCTCCAAGGTGGTACAAGCTCTCTAGGGCCGAGGGTCGCCCCCCGGGGCACACGATTCATGGTCCAGCGGTGACGCTACCGCGCTCACGGCGCTCGTGTTCCGGGACCCCGACCCCTTCCTGTCACTCATAGTAAACATACGGATACGCTCCGTGGCTAGGGGTTGGGCGCATCCAAATAGGAACAACGCGCGCCGGGTTGACGTACCCACACGTCAGACGGTCGAACCGTCGGGAAACCCGGTCACACCAGGACGTGGTCCACGAAGCACCAGCGCCAGTCCTCCCCGGGTTCGAAGGTCCGCATCACCGGGTGCCCGGTGTCCTTGTGGTGCGTCGTGGCGTGCTGGCCCGGCGACGAGTCGCAGCATCCCACGTGGCCACAGGTCAGGCAGAGCCGCAACTGCACCGGGTGTGTGCCGTCCCGCAGGCACTCGGGGCACGTCTCGCTTCGGGGCTCGGGCTCCGGATACGGCAGCGCGTCGGCGTGCGTGCACTGTTTCATGATTGCCAGATTACGACTTCCGCGCGGAGGACCGCGCGGAAGAGCCGGGCGGGACGACACGATGGGCGGGCGAGGACGATGGACGTGATGCCGCTGCTTCTGCTGGTGGCGGGCAGCGCCGCGGTGGCCGGGGCCGCCCGGCGCACCCCCGTGCCGGCTCCGCTGCTGCTGGTCGCCGCAGGACTCGCGATCTCCTACGTGCCCGGCGTGCCGGACTACACGCTCGACCCGGAGGTGGTCCTGCCGCTGCTGCTGCCCCCGCTGCTGTACACGTCCGCCGCGGACAGCTCCTACCTGGACCTGCGGGCGCAGCTGAGACCGGTGGCCCTGCTCTCGGTCGGCTACGTGCTCTTCGCGACCTTCGTGGTCGGCTGGGCCGCCTACCGGATCGTGCCGGGGCTGCCGCTGACGGCCGCGCTGGTGCTGGGTGCCGTGGTGGCCCCGCCGGACGCGGTCGCGGCGACGGCGGTGGCCCGCCGCGTCGGACTGCCCTCCCGGATCACCACCATCCTCCAGGGCGAGTCCCTGCTCAACGACGCCACCGCGATCACCGCCTACAAGGTGGCCCTCGCCGCGGCCGTCGGCGAGGGCGCGACCTGGTCGGGCGGGACGGAGGAGTTCCTCGTGGCGGCGGTCGGCGGGGTCGGCATCGGACTGGTGCTGATGGCGCCGCTGCACTGGCTGCGCACCCACCTGAAGGAGGCACTGCTCCAGAACACCCTCTCCCTGCTGATCCCGTTCGTCGCCTACGGCGTCGCCGAACAGGTGCACGCCTCCGGTGTCCTCGCGGTGGTCACCGTCGCCCTCTACCTCGGCCACCGCGCCTGGGAGGTCGACTTCGCGACCCGCCTCCAGGAGGAGGCCGTGTGGAAGATGGTCGCCTTCGTCCTGGAGTCGGCGGTGTTCGCCCTCATCGGACTGCAACTGCCCGTCGTCCTGCGCGGCCTGGAGAAGTACTCCGGGGCCGAGGCCGCCTGGTACGCGATCGCCGTGTTCCTGGTGGTGGTGGCCGCCCGGTTCGTATGGGTGTTCCCGGCGACGTTCCTGCCGCGACTGCTGTCCCGGCGGGTGCGCGAGCGGGAGGAGAACCCCACCTGGAAGGGGGCGGTGATCACCTCCTGGGCCGGGATGCGGGGCGTGGTGTCCCTGGCCATCGCCTTCTCCATCCCCCTCACGGTGCACGGCGGCGAGCCCTTCCCGCAGCGCAACCTGCTGCTCTTCCTGACCTTCACGACGGTCATCGGCACCCTGGTGGTGCAGGGCCTGACCCTGCCGCCGCTCATCCACCTGCTGAAGTTCCCCGGCCCCGACCCGCAGGCCGCCACCCTCGCCGAGGCGAACGCCCAGGCCCAGGCGTCCCGGGTCGCCGAGGAACGCCTGGAGGAACTGCTCGCCGACGAGCGCAACACCCTGCCGCCGCCCCTCGCCGACCGGCTCCGCTCGGTCCTGGAACGCCGCCGCAACGCCGTGTGGGAGCGCCTCGGCCAGACCAACCCGGTCACCGGTGAATCGGTCGACGACACCTACCGCAGGCTCTCCCGGGACATGATCGGCGCCGAGCGCGCCGTCTTCGTGCACCTGCGCGACGGCCGCTACATCGACGACGAGATGCTGCGCACCCTGCTGCGCAGGCTGGACCTGGAGGAGGCCGCCGCCTACCGGGAAGCCGCGTAGCGGCGGGAAGCGTTCCCCGGGGCGGTGCCCCGGGGCGCTGTCCCGGTCCGACCGGCCGCTCCGCTATGGCGGGAACGGCCGTCCTGTCACCACGGCGGCGATCGTCGTCCCGCGCGCGAAGGCGCCCTCCTCGGCCAGGGTGACCAGGGCGTAGAGCAGCTTGGCGACGTACAGGCGCTCGACGGGAAGGCCGTGCCGGTGGGTGAAGTCGTCGGCGAAGGCGTGGAGTTCGGGGGTGGTGCGGGCGTAGCCGCCGAAGTGGAAGCGGTCGTCGAGGGACCAGGCGCCGCGGCGGCCGCCGAAGGCCCTCTCCTGGAGGCCGAGCACCTCGGCGGCCAGGAAGCCGCCCTTGAGGACCGGTATCCCCAGTGCCCGGCAGCCGTCGGGCAGCCCGGCGGCCAGTCCGGCCAGGGTGCCCCCGGTGCCGCAGGCCACACCCACGACACCGGCCCGGCCCGCCAGCTCCGCGCCCAGGGCGGTGCAGCCGCGCACCGCCAGGGTGTTGCTGCCGCCCTCGGGCACCACATGGGCGTCCTCGGCACCGACCGCGCGGAGTACGGCGGCGAGCGTCGCGGGTTCCGCCTTGCGCCGGTACGCGGACCGCTCGACGAAGTGCAGCCGCATGCCGTCGGCGGCGCACCGGGCCAGGGAGTCGTTGAGCGGCCGGTCCGCCAGCTCCTGACCGCGCACCACGCCCACCGTGGGCACCCCCAGCAGCCGTCCGGCCGCCGCGGTCGCCCGCAGATGGTTGGACCAGGCACCGCCGAAGGTCACGATCGTCCGGCCCGCCGCCGCGCGCAGGTTCGGCGCGAGCTTGCGCCACTTGTTGCCGGTCAGCTCCGGGTGGATCAGATCGTCGCGCTTCAGCAGCAGGCGCAGTCCGCGCCGGCCGAACCGCTCGTCGCTCAGCTCCTGTACGGGGGACGGGAGCACGGGGGAGAGGGCGGCGGGGCCGGTGGGAGTGGCGGGGCCGGTGGGGTCAGGGACGGCGGAGCTAGGCACCGGACCATTGTCCCCGGTGTCCGCCGGAGCGCGGGAAATGCCCGTGCCGTACGGAATTCCGGCCCGCGCGCCGGACGGGATCCCCATGTGTGCCCGGCCCGGGGGTGATCCATTCCCGCTCTTTCGTGTAATAGCACGGCCACGTTACGTGATGGAAGGCTGGGGCCTGCAAATCGATGCCCGGCGCCGATCGCACCGGGCATGACCGGGAGGGCAATTCTCTATGTCGGTAGGCGATGAGGTCCGCACGGAGCAGGACCGGCCGCAGCAGAGCCTCGGCACCGCGGCCGCGCGGAACCTGGCCACCACCACCAAGTCCGTACCCCAGATGCAGGAGATCAGCTCGCGCTGGCTCCTGCGCATGCTGCCGTGGGTGGATGTGCAGGGCGGCACGTACCGGGTGAACCGGCGGCTCACGTACGCCGTCGGCGACGGACGGATCACCTTCGTGCAGACGGGCGACCGCGTCGAGGTGATCCCCGCCGAACTCGGCGAACTGCCCGCCCTGCGGGGGTACGAGGACACCGACGTACTCTCCGAGCTGGCCCAGCGCTGCCGGCAGCGGGAGATCGCCGCCGGCCAGGTGATCGCCTCCTTCGGCAACCAGTCCGAGGACGTCTATCTGCTCGCGCACGGCAGGGCCGAGAAGGTCGGCACCGGCCCGTACGGCGACGACCAGGTCCTCGGCGTGCTCGCCGACGGCGCCTACTTCGGCGAGCAGGCACTGCTGGACCCGGACGCCATCTGGGACTACACGGTCCGCGCCGACACCACGTGCACCGTCCTCGTCCTGTCCCGGCACGACTTCGAGCAGGTCGCCGAGCGCGCCGACTCGCTCCGCGCCCACCTGCGGCAACTGCGCTCGATCCCGGGCCAGCGCACCAACAAGTACGGCGAGAAGGAGGTCGACCTCGCCGTCGGGCACAGCGGCGAGCCGGACATCCCGCACACCTTCGTCGACTACGAGGCCAGCCCCCGCGAGTACGAGCTGAGCATCGCCCAGACCGTGCTGCGCATCCACACCCGCGTGGCCGACCTCTACAACCAGCCGATGAACCAGACGGAGCAGCAGCTCCGGCTCACCGTCGAGGCGCTGAAGGAGCGCCAGGAGCACGAGCTGGTCAACAACCGGGACTTCGGTCTGCTCCACAACTGCGAGTACGACCAGCGGATCCAGCCGCACGACGGCGCGCCCAGCCCCGACGACATGGACGAGCTGCTCAGCAGGCGCCGCGGCACCAAGCTGTTCCTCGCCCACCCGCGCGCGATCGCCGCGTTCGGCCGCGAGCTGAACCGGCGGGGACTGGTCCCCGAGACGATCGACATGGGCGGCAACCGCATCCCCACCTGGCGCGGGGTGCCGGTCTTCCCGTGCAACAAGATCCCGGTCACCGAGGCCCGGACCAGCTCGATCATCGCGCTGCGTACCGGCGAGGAGGACCAGGGCGTCATCGGGCTGCGCGCCAAGGGCATCCCGGACGAGATCGAGCCGAGCCTGTCCGTGCGGTTCATGGGCATCAACGAACAGGCCATCGTCAAGTACCTGGTGACGGCCTACTACTCGGCAGCCGTGCTGGTACCGGACGCGGTGGGTGTCCTGGAGAACGTCGAGGTCGGCCGTTGGTACTGAGCCGCTTCACCGGCTCGCGGTGTCCGCGCCCGCGGGCCCGGGTAGTACACCCCGGCCGGTACCCGGGCGGACGCCCGGCGCCGGACGCGCAGGCGCCACGGTTCGCGGACTCGTCGACGCCACGGTTCGCGGACTCACCGAGGGGGAGCGGATGGCCGAGTTCATGACGGGGACGACACCGCGCCCGCCGGGTGCCCGCCATGGCGGGGCGACGGCACGGCAGACGGGGGCGGCCTCCGTGGAGGCGCTGCCGCGGCCCGCCGGTGCCGACGAGGGCGAGGGCGAGGGCCCCGAGGGCGCGCCCGACGGGCAGGACGCGGCGGTGATCCTGGAGCGGGCGCGGACGTCGTTCGATCCCGAACTGCGTGCGGCGGTCGCTTCGTTGCCCGCCTCGATGTGCCGCATCGCCGGCTACCACTTCGGCTGGGAGCACGCGGACGGCACACCGGCCGCCGGGCACGCGGGCAAGGCGATCCGCCCGGCACTGGTCCTCACCGCGGCCGAGGCACTCGGCGGCCCGCGGGCACGCGCGAGCGCCGCGCGAGCCGCGGCGGCGGTGGAACTGGTCCACAACTTCACACTGCTGCACGACGACGTGATGGACCGGGACACCACCCGCCGCCACCGGCCCACGGCCTGGACGGTGTTCGGCGACACCGATGCCATCCTCGCCGGGGACGCCCTCCAGGCACTGGCCCTGGGGATGCTCGCCGAGGACCCGCATCCGGCGTCCCGGGCGGTCGCCGCCCGGCTCGCGTCCTGTGTCGTCGAACTGTGCGCGGGCCAGCAGGCGGACAGTGCACTGGAGCAGCGCCCGCCCGGCGAGGTGACGCTGCCCGAGGTGCTCGCCATGGCCGAGGCCAAGACGGGAGCGCTGATCGGCTGCGCCTGCGCCGCCGGAGCGCTGTACGCGGGAGCGGCCGAGGAGGAGGTGGAGGCGCTGGACGCGTTCGGCAGACAGGCGGGGCTGGCGTTCCAGCTCATCGACGACGTGATCGGCATATGGGGTGACCCCGGCCGCACGGGCAAACCGGCCGGTGCCGACCTCGCCGCCCGCAAGAAGTCGCTGCCCGTGGTCGCCGCGCTCACCTCCGGCACCCCGGCCGCCCGCGAGCTGGCCGAGTTGTACGCCCGGCCCCACCAGGAAGGAGAGGAGGAGCGCGCCGCGCTGGCGGTGGAGCGGGCCGGCGGCCGGGACTGGGCCCAGTCCCAGGCGGCCGACCGGATGGCCCAGGCCGTCCAGGAACTCTCCCGTGCCGTCCCGGATCCCGCCGACGCGGGAGGTCTGCTGGCGCTGGCCGAGTTCGTGACCCGTCGTACCAGCTGAGGCGCGCGCTCAGGTTCCGGAGCCCCGGGCAGCCGTACGGTTCCTGACCCCGTACGGCTGCCGGGGCTCCGGTTCGGCGGGTCCCGCACTGCCCCACGGTGTGCGGGGCCCGCCCCGCACCCCCGGCTGCCGCCCGGTACGCTCAACGCCCGTACCGACACTGCTTGTCGAGGTGAGGGGCGGACGATGGGCGTGGCGATCCGGGCGGCCGGGGAAGACGACCGGGAACTGGTCGTGCGGCTGCTGGACGAGTCCTTCCGGGACGACCCCGTGAGCAGCTGGGTCTTCCCGGACGCGGAGTACCGCCGCCGGACCCACCACCGGCTGATGGGCGCCTTCACGGACGTGGTGCTCGCCGACGGCCGTATCGACCTGACCGAGGACGGCGCGGCCTGCGCGCTGTGGCTGTCGATGCCTGCGTCCGACGACGCTCACGGGTCCGCCGATCCCGCCGCTCCCGCGGATCCCGGCGGTCTTGACGGTCCTGGCGGTCGCGGCGGGGAACCGGCCGACCCGGCGGTGTGGATGCGCGAGACGGTCGACCCGGCGAACCCGAGGGTGGAGGAGATCGTCCGGCTCCTGGACGCGACGCACCCTGTGGGCCGGGCCCACGAGTACCTCTGGATGATCGCCGTCGCCCCGGACCGGCAGGGCGCGGGCCTGGGCGGCGCGCTCGTCCGGCACGTCCTGGACCGCTGCGACCGCGAGGGCCTGCCCGCCTATCTGGAGGCCAGCAGTCCGCGCAGCACCAGGCTCTACGAACGCCTGGGTTTCGCGTACACCGGTACCACGGTCGACCTGCCGGACGGCCCGCGGATGTGGCCGATGTGGCGCGAACCCGGCACCGGCGACCGGACCGCCGAAGAGCGCTAAGCCTCTTCGGTCTCCGGTACGAGAGCCGCGACGACACGGTCCACCAGGCCGTCAGGCACGCTCACTCCGGGCAGCACGCCGTCCAGGACGCCCGGCAGGGTCAGGTGTTCGAGGAGCAGGCCGAGCATGGCGAGGTAGAGCACGGTCACGGCCTCGTCGCCGCCGGGCAGCGCGGCCGCCCGGTGGAACTCCAGGGCCTGCTCCAGATCACCGCGGACCGACCGGGTGTAGGAGGCGCGCAGTGCCGGGCGCCGGGTGGCTTCGAGGCGCATCTCCAGCAGCCCCAGGTAGCCGCTGCGGTCCCGGGTCGCGCGGTGCAGCAGGTCGTGCATGAACGCGGTGACCAGGGCGCGGTCCCTGGGGCGGTTCATCAGACCGGCGACCACCTCCGGGTCGGGCGCCAGACGGATGTGCAGCCGGGTGTCGATCTGGCGCAGCAGGTCGTCGCGGCCGGTGAAGTAGTTGGACGCGGTGCCCACCGGCACCCCCGCTTCGGCGTCGACCGCGCGGAACGTCAGCCCGCGGGCGCCTTCGCGTGCGAGCACCTCGACCCCCGCGTCGACCAGCGCCGCCCGCCGCTCCGGATTCCCGGCCATACGGAACCCCTTCTCTCACTTGCCTGATCATGCCGTATCCCCTTGCAACCACTACGCATGAAGTACTACAACTGAAGCACTACAAGCACAGTGGTACGCCGCGCAGCCTACGGAAAGAGTCCGGATTGCGAAAGCTCACCTACTTCATCGCCTGCTCGATCGACGGCTTCATCGGAGCCCCGGACGGCGACGCGCAGATGTTCTTCGCCTACCTCGACCAGGAGTTCCTCGGCTTCCTGGCGGAGGAGTACCCGGAGACCGCGGCCACCCAGGGCCGCCGCGCGCTCGGCATCGACCACCTGGAGAACAAGCGCTTCGACACGCTGATCCAGGGCCGGGTCAGCTACGACCTCGCCCTCAAGGAGGGCGTCACCAGCCCGTACGCCCATCTGCGCCAGTACGTCGCCTCGCGCACCCTGGGGCGGTCGCCCGACCCGGACGTGGAGATCATCTCCACCGGCCTGGTGCAACGGGTGCGCGAACTGAAGGCGGAGGAGAGCGAGTTCGGCATCTATCTCTGCGGCGGCTCGCGGCTCGCCGGGGAACTGGCCGACGAGATCGACGAGATCGTCGTCAAGACCTACCCGGTCGTCCTCGGGTCGGGTCTGCCGATGTTCGCGTCGGACTTCTCCGTCGCCCCGTTCACCCTCGACGAGGTGCGCGTCTTCGCCAGCGGAGTGCTGGTACGGACGTACCGGAGGACGTGAGGGCCCGCCCTACGACGCCGCCCGGGGCAGGCCGCCCGTCTCCGGGTCCCGGCCGGTCAGGCAGTACAGGCCGCCGGCCGGGTCGCGCATGACCGTCCAGTGCGGGTGGTCGGCCACCCGGGTCGCGCCCAGATCCTCGTGCCGGGCGCGGGTGGCGGCGATGTCCGCGCAGGCCAGGTCCGGATGGGCGGCGGCCGCCCGTTCCTCGTCCAGGCGCTGGAGCAGGATCCGCACCGGCAGACCGGCCGGCGGCACGAGCGCATGGAACTCGGGCAGCGCGCCGGGCCGCGATGTCCAGCCCGTCAGCAGCCCGCTCCAGAAGGCGATCTCCGCGCCGAAGGCGGACGGCGGCACATCCAGGCACACCTGGTCCAGCCGGCTGCCGTGCACGACGGGCGGACGCACCGACTCCCCGGCCCAGGGCACCGCGCAGAACAACAGCCCCGCCGGTGACCGCAGTACGGCCCATCCCTCGTGCTCGGCGGCCACCGCGCCCCCGAGCCGTACGGCCGCCGCCGCCAGCCCCGGCACATCGTCGACCGCCAGATCCAGATGCGCGCCACCGTCCCCGGAACCGGCCGCCTGCACCTTCCCGCAGGCGTCCCCGCTCCCCGGCACCAGCGTGGCGAACTCTCCGTTCTCGCCCCGCACCTGCGACACACGGCTGTCCGTGACGGCGGCCCAGAACTCCAGGGCCCGCCCGAAACTCTCCATGGGCCGGTCGACGAAGGCGTACGTCCAGCGGATCTCCATGGGGCCGATGGTACGAGTACCCCGGTTCCACCACGGGCCGGTGCCCGGGGCCGGCCCACCGGAGCGTTCAGTCCACGCGGTGCGGCCGGTGGCGGACGACGCGCATGCGGACCTCGGTGGGTGTCGGCGGGGCGCCCGTGGACCGGTGCGCGGTACGGAGCGGTCCTTCGCAGAGGGCACCCAGCGCGGCGCCGGGCGAGCCCTCCGGGGTGAGGGTGAGCCCGATGCGCGTGCGGTGGCGGGCGGCCCGGCCGGTGATGCGTACGGTCGCCCCGTCGACCCCCGGCAGGGCGCCGGTCTCGGCGGCGACCGCGTCGGCGAGTGCGCTGTCGCGCAGTTCGACGCCCTCCTGCGGGGGTGTGCCGCCGACGGGCAGGGTGCCGGGGCGGCGGCGGCTCAGCTGGGTGAGCAGCCACCACAGGGCGAGCAGGAAGGCGAGCGCGAGGGCGGCGATGACCGCGGGCCACCACCACCAGCCCTGGCTGCTCCAGCGCTTCCGGTCGGCGGAGCCGAGCAGTACGTCACCGGGGGCCGTCAGGGGCCAGCCGCCGGGCGGGACCAGATCGTGCGGCCGGTAGACGTCGAGCCCGGCGAAGAGGACCAGCAGCCCGCCGCCGAGCAGGACCAGTCCGGCGAGGGCCAGCAGACTGCGGTTGAGTACGGATCTCGGCGTCATGGTTCGGGCTCCCGGTGCTGCGGGTCTCCGGTGGGTGCGGGTTCCGGTCAGTGGGCGCGCCGTCGTACGCGTACGACGAGGCGGGGCGGGCGGGCGAGGGCCAGGCGGCCGCATTCCTCGTCGAGGACCGCGGTGAGGTCGTCCTTCACCTGCCGGGAATCGCGGAAGCGGACGTCCGCGCGGGCTCTGACGCGGTGGCGGCGGACCCGGACGCGCGCCGCGCCGACCCCGGGCACCCGCAGCGCGGCGTCCCGCAGCAGGCCGGCGGCCCCGTCGCGGTCCAGGGAGGCCCGCAGCCAGGGGCAGTCGGCGGGCGAACGCAGGGGCAGCCAGTGGCGCAGGCCGGGGGTGAGGGCCAGGAGGATCAGCCAGACCCCGAGGGCGGCGGCCACGGCGGCTCCCGTGAGCATCCACACGTCGTCCACCGGGCGGGTGGCCAGTTCGTCGGTCAGGTGCCGCCGCCAGGCCGCCGCCGGACGCCCCGCCCGTACGGCGACCACGTCGACCAGCGCCACGACCGCCGCCACGAGCAGCACCAGGGCGACCACGGCCGCCGGGACGCGGCGCGCGGACCACGGCCGCCGGGTCCGGCGCCCGCTGCCACCGTCCCCGGGCTCACGACCGGGCGGAGGGGCCTTCTTCGCCGCGGACTCCTCCACTGCGGACTCCTTCGCCGACGGAGCGGAGCGGCCCGGAAGGCCGGGTTCGGATGTCATCGGATCACCACCCCTTCCCGCCCGGCACGCCCGGCGCGCCGCAGGTCATGCCCGGTGTGCCGCACGGCACGCCCGGTGCGCGGGGCCGTCGCCCGGCCGTTCACCGGACCCGCCCCCGGCCCGCTCCCGCGGCCGTCACCAGCCGCCGGACGGTGAGGGTCACCTCGCCCACCCGCAGGCCGGTCAGCGTGGCCACCTGCTCGGCGACGTCCTGCCGGATCCGCTCGCAGACTCGGGGGAGGTCGGTGGGATAGGGCAGGTCGAGGGCCAGATGCAGGCGTACCGATCCGGTACGGACGGCGGCGGAGGCGCTGGGCGCCGTCGCCCCGCCCCGCTCCGGCGGTACGGCGGCACGTCCGGCCTGGGCCGTCCGCGCGGCCTGCGCGGCGATGCGCTCGACCACCCTGTCCGGGATGACGGTGGCGCCCCGCTCGGCCGGTGGCGGCAGGCCCGCGGGCGGAGCCGGTGCGCCCGGCCCCTCGCGGGGCGGACCGGGCCGGATCCTCACCGCGGCCTCCGGGTCCGGACGTCGAGGTCGCCCTGCACGGCGAGGCCGACGACCAGCCCCACCGCGCCCAGGACCAGTACCAGCAGAAACGCCCAGAAGCCGCCGAAGTACCCGGCGAAGCCCAGCGCCATGCCCGCCACGAGGCCTGTCATTGCCGCGTTCATCATGCACTCACCCGTCTCACGAACGTAGGTGGCTGTCCCCGGTCACCCGCTCATCCCCGCTCACGCCTCCGGGGCGTGGCGGCGGCTCACCGCACGCGGCCCTCGTCCGGCTGGTCCTCGTCCTCCTCGTCGGGGAGGTGGACGTCGTCGACGGTGATGTTCACCTCGACGACCTCCAGTCCGGTCATCCGTTCCACGGCGCTGATGACATTGGCGCGGGCGCCGCCGGCGACGTCGACGATGGAGACGCCGTACTCGACGACGACATCGAGGTCCACCGCGGCCTGGCGCTCGCCGACCTCGACCTTCACTCCTCGCGTGATGCCGCCTCCGCCTCCGCCGGGTACCCGCTCCCGTACGGCGCCGAGGGCACGGGCCATCCCCGCGCCCAGGCTGTGGATGCCCGGCGACTCGCGGGTGGCCATGCCCGCGATCTTCGCCACCACGCCGTCCGCGATGGTGGTCTTCCCCCGTGTCTCGGCCGGTGCCCCGGCCCCGGTGCGGCCCTTGAGCGCGCTCACACCCGCCTCGGGCCGGCTGCCCCCGCCGACGCTGGTGATGTTGTCCGTCATGGCGGTCGCCTCGATCGGTCGGTCGGACACCGGTGTTGGTGCCCCTCGCAAGGTTGGACATATCGGGCGGGTCATCTCTCACGCGCAGAGGGGTGTGATGTGCATCACAGGCCGTTCTCCGGGTACGCGGCGGTGGTCCGAGTCTTCGTACGGGAACGCCATGATCGAACGCTCTGTGTCCCCACCGCCGGAAGGCGGCCTGTGGGGAGGTGACCTGCCGGACGGGCTGCTGGCCGTCCGGGCGGCAGAGGGGGACGACGACTCCTTCGCCGCCCTCGTCCGGCGGCACGGCTCGTCCCTGCTCGCCCTGGCCCGCTGCATGCTCGGCAACCCCCAGGATGCCGAGGACGCCGTCCAGGACGCCTTCGTCAGCGCCTGGCGGCGGCTGCCGGAGTACCGGCACGGCGCGGAGTTCCGTACCTGGATGTACCGGATCACCGTCAACCGCTGCCTCACCATGCGGCGGCGCAGACCGCCGTCCCTGTCCCTGGACGCCGTCGTCGAGCCCGCGGCGGGCGACGCCTGGAGCCAGCCCGCCCGGTCCGCCGAGCAGGACGCGGCCACCGCCGCCCTGTCCCGCGCGCTCGCCGAACTGGATGCCGGGCAGCGGCTGTGCTGGATCCTCCGGGAGGTGCAGGGCCTGTCCTACAAGGAGATCGCCCACGTGACGCGGACCAGCGAACAGACGGCGCGCGGACGGCTGTTCCGGGCCCGCCGTTCCCTTCAGGAGGCGATGGGCCCATGGCGCTAGACGCTCCGCACGCACGGCCTTCCGGACCGCCCGGAGCCGACGGGTCCCCGTTCGAGGGCGACGAGGTGCTGCCCTGCGGCCGCCTGCTCAGCGAGGTGTGGGAGCGGGCGCGCGACGCGGGCGCGGACCCGCACACCGCCTCCTGTCCGTACTGCCGCGAGGCCGTCGAGGGGCTGGCGGCGCTGACCGAGGCCACCCGGGCGCTGTGCGCCGCCGAGGACACCTCCGCCCTCCGGGCGCTCACCGAGCGCGTCATGGACGTCGTCAGGGCGGAGGTGCGGCTCGGACGGCTGCTGCCCCTGGCCGACCCGGAACGGGACCTGCGGATCGCCGAGAGCGCCGCGGCGAAGGTGCTGCGCCGGGCCGCGGACACGGTGCCCGGCGCCAGGGCGGCGGCCTGCCGGCTCCGGCCCGAGGGGGAGGGTGCGGACGTCCGCGTCACCCTGACCCTGGCGGCCGCGCTCGACCGCCCGCTGCCCGACCGGGTCCACCAGGTGCGCCGGTCCGTCCTTCACTCGGCCCGGCACGACCTGGGCCTCGCCGTGACGGCCGTCGACATCACCGTGACCGGCGTCCTGGAACCGGAACAGCCCCCGGGTTCCGGCCCCTTGACCGACGGCGGCACGCGATGACCGCCGTCCCCGCGGCCACGGCGCTGCCCGGCGTCGCGTCCGGGGCGGCCCTCGCGGTGCCCGGCGTGGCGGCCCTGGACCCCCGGCTCACCCGCCGTCTCGCGGCAGCCGCCGCGCCCGCCCGCCCGGACGCCACCGCGCGACGGGTACCGCCCGAGGCGGCCGTCCGGGCCGACCGGACGCCGGACGGTACGGGGTGGCACATCGAGGTGCGCTGCGTCCTGTCCGGGGGACGGCGGGCGCTGGACGTCGCCCGGGACGTCCACGACCGGGTGGCGGCCGCCGCCGCCGCGCACCTCACCGCGCTCGGCGCCGTGGAGCCGGTCACCGTCGAGGTCGTCGTGACCCGTGTCGCCGGGCGGCCCGAGGCGGCGTGAGCACGGCGGCGCGTCCGCGCCCGGAGCCGCGGTCGGAGCCATGAAGGCCGGGGCCGGAGCCGCGGAGTCCGGGGAAGGGATCGGGGCAGGCGCCGGGCGGAAAAGACCGCACCCGGACCGGCACGGCCGCCGTTGTCGGCGGCCTGCGGTCCGGGTGCGGGCAGGAGACTCTGCGTTCAGCGAAACCGCAGGTCGGAAGGCTCAAGCGAAGCTCAGGCCTTCTTGGTCTCCTAGTAATAGGCCAGGTCGGTGACCTGCGGGGATGTTTCCTGTGGGGCGCTGACCTGGCCTTTTGGTGATTGGTGGCGATGGGGGGCGACGGTCTTGAGTGGGTGTCTTGCGGACTGGGTGCGGACTGCGGGGCCCTTTGTTCTGGCCGCCTTTCGGGCGGATCACGTGCAGCGTCCGCAGCTCGCACTTCCCAGTGAGAACCCTGCTCTTGGTCCGGACTGACCTTTCTGTTACGGCCTGAGCCCCGGCTCAGGCCGTAACAGATCAGGTGATAGCTACGTTGGCTTCGACAGCCTTGCCCAACACTTCGCCGAAGCCTCCCTGTTCCTGCGGAGCGACAACGGTTAGATGTTCCTCGGCACGGCTCGCTGCCAAATAGAACTGGGAGTACAACGCCCGCAATGCGCTGGTGCCGTGACCGTACTCTTGGTTCCCGCTTGTGCCCCCGACCACCACGACATGCGAGAACTGGAGACCAGCGGCGTACTCCGCTGCTGTCACGATCAGTGCGCGCCGCGAGTAGCGCAGCTGTTCGATCTCGTCTCGTCCGTCGATCAGGACGTACGAGGACGAGGCGTGCCCCTTCTCCTTGAGTACCTTCCTGATTGCCTCTAGTTCGCTGTTGCCTACACCGATGAGGGCCACCCTCTGTTCCTGTGTGCCTGCACTCTGCAAGGCAAAGGCTTCAGCTACGCCGGTCTCGGCCAACTGCGGACGGTCGACGAATCGCGCTCGGGGCACATCCCGGCCCGCCTTGCCAGAGTCGGGGATTGAGTCGTACACCCAGTCGTGCCCGAGCTCTACCACGTTTGGCATCTGTGTGTGCAGGTAGCGGAGAAAATTGAACACGGGTTCGGTGAAGCGGTGCGTTGTCTTCAAGTCAATCGACTTTGTCTGCCCGCGCTGAATCATGCCACTGGTTGTGCGGCTGATTTCCGTCTCGGCGAGGCCGGTAAGCAATAGGAATACCGATTGGCTTGGGTCCATTGCCATGACCAGCCGCGGCGGCTTCTCTGCCTCACGAGTCAGTAAATGCAGCAGATAGCGTTCGGGATCGCTGAAGAGGTGGAATTCATCGACGAATATGATGTCGTATCCGCGGCCAGCCCGGATGGCGTTCCATTCGTACTTCTCGAGGTCCCTCCTCAAGTCGTCTACTACCTGGTCGGTAGTGACCAAGCCCTCCTCCACCAGTTGCCGGACGTAGTACTTGTACACGCGGAAGGAGAGTTCCCGATCTGCCTTCGTTTCGAGGGGCACCATCCATCCCTCGCGGGGGAGATCTATGTATTTCTGCAGCGCATTGGGCAATGTCTTGATCTCGCGCGAGTCGAAGATCTCGGCGAACTCACGCAACAAAGCCCAACACAGACGGAGTCGATCGGTATCGTCCCGGTCCGAATCGACACCCTGCCGGACCCACTCGCTGACGTTCGCCTTATAGCTCGCCCAGGTACTGGCTTTGATGTGCTCGATGGCCTCGCTGATCAGGCGCATTTGTTGCTGCTTGCCGTCCAAACTGTCTTCGCCGAGGACCTCAACCTCTGATGACAGGGGGCCTTGTAGCCACTCTTTCAGGTAGATGAGCGGCATGACATCAATCTTGGAGGAGAGTCCGCGCTCGTCGAGCCGGCGAAATGCCTCCTCGACTTGTTCCGCCATCGACCAGCTGTGCGTGAGGAACAGGATGCGCGGCAGAATCGCACTGCTCGGTGCAGTGCCTTGCCCGCCGCTCTCCATTTCGGATGCCTTGTAGAGTTCATGTAGGGCTTTGAGCTCAAGCGTGAGGGTCTTGCCGGATCCAGCGACACCGCGGATTTTCAGCGGATCGGTTAACGCATTTTCGAGGATGGCCTGCTGGGCATCCGTGAGGTGCGGAAGCCATTCCGAGTACGAGCGTTCCCGAGCAACAGATCCGGCACCTACGCGCATCAGGTCAATGGACGGCTGAAGTTGCTGGGGCCTCGTCCTGAGATTAGCAAATGCCTCGGCTGCTTCCTCCAGCACGTGATGGTAGCCGAGCGTCGCATCACTAACGGGCGCGTGGTCGATGGTGAAGCTCTGGAGGGGCTTGGGGTCGTTCCGATCGGTAAACCACCAGAATGCCGCATGACCTCCTTCGAGTGACTCCGCAACCCATCGCAACGCCTCCTGGTTGATAGGGCGAGGCAGAGCAAAGAAGGCTAGCAAATTTTCGTGAGAGAACTTGCTCCACTGATGCGGAAGGGAGACCGGTGGGTGCGCCATGGCACGGGAGGCTCGATCAATACGTTCCAAGAGGCGAGTCGCGACCTCTGTAGAGTTCTGGATGATCAATTCCCAGCACCAGTCGTTCACCAAGATCAGCCGACTGTCCTGGTCGTCTTCCCGGTGAACGAAGAACCGACACCCCCTCGCATCCGACATGAAGAGGTTGTTGCCCAGAGTTCCCGGGTCGTTACCTGACTGGAATCCCTCGGCGCGGCCATATTCGATGTATTCAGGAAGACTGCTCCGCGTAAAAACGATCAACATTGCTTTCCCCAGCTTTCCACGTATTTCTTAAGGTGAGAGTCCCGGGATTCTTCGTAGTCGGTGGGTAGACCGATGTCGGTGAAAACCTGGGCCATCTGTTGGACGACGCGGTGGCAGTAGAGAGTCTTTAGACGAGCGATCCGCCGTGCTCGATGCTGTCCCGGTGAGTGGTACTCGTCGGTCGGCCGCAATGCAACCGAAGAGTCTTCGATACTGCGAATCAGGCGCAGCATCACGACATACCCTCCTCCATACCCAGGGCCAGGCTCGGATAAATAGAGAGAATCGCCGGGAAAGCTCTTGAGCCTGTTTCTTATCTCCTTGCGGAGGGTTTCAATGCTCGCAGTCCTCGGTTTACGTAGCCTGTCGAGATCGGTAGTGAGTGTTTCGATATGGTGCCAAAACTGCTCGGAGTCCGAACACTGCTTCAGAGCGATCTGTGTGGCCCAGTAAAGGCCAAGGGTCTTCAGTTCAGTATCGAAACGCGGACGCTCCTTACTGCCGGAGGGTAGTAGGGTTGCGATTTCCTCCATTGGATATCCGAGTTGCAGCATTTCCAAGGCGCGCTCTACGGACTCTGAGGCCACTTCCTGGTCGAACAGCTCGTGTAGTGTCTTCTCGGGCTTTGCGGATTCCGTGGCGATAATCTTTGGAAGAATGAACTGCTGGACATATATGTCGAAGGGGATTGCCGGCACGTAGGTGACTGTTCCCCAGTGCTTCCCAAAGGACAAGTCACAGTTTCCAGTTACGACGATGGCGATCGTGTCGCGCCATCCAGTCGGGAATTCCTCCTTCTGTAGGAATTCCAGAACATCGCCCTGCTGGAGGGGCTGCTCGCTCAACCCGGTCCCGTACTCGCAGAATGGCCCTGATGTGGCGTCGGTCACTCCTGAATGCTACATCTTAGCCTTGATCGTTTGCGGCAGATTGGCAACTCAACTACACGACAGTCTCTGGCTGTTGGGCTCCACGTCTCTGGTGGGCAGTGCGGTTCAGCCGGCCAGGTGGACTGTCCCGGCTACTGGTTGGTGCGGTCGTCATGCGGCCGTACTCGGTTGCCGAGCAAAAGCAGCGGATGCTCTGGCGACTGGTCGGGCCGCAGTTGACGCCTTTATTGCCAGCCGTCGAGGGAGACCCCCGGGCCTCCCTCGAGGTATCGGTGGAGAGCGCTCGAGGTGGTGTCCACGAACTCCACGGGGATGGCGTCGGCGTCGACCCAGCGGACCTGCGCGTGCTTGCGTGGTTCGCGGTTTTCGGGTTCGCCGGTCCATTCGTGGGCCGTGAAGACGACGGTGAGGAAGCCGTTGGGGGCCTCCACGCCCCAGGCGCCGTGGATGATGTGGGCGACCTTGAGGGAATCCGGCTTCACGGTCAGGCCGGTCTCTTCGTACAACTCCCGCACTGCCGTCTCCGTGATGGGTTCGCCGGGTTCGCTTTTGCCGACGGGGAGGTCCCACATGCCCTGGGCGAACTTGGCGTTCTGGCTGCGCTGGAGGAGGACGACGCGGTTGGTGGCCTTGTCGTGGACGATGACGGCGGCGACCAGCAGGGTCATGGATTCGAGGGCGGGCGGCAGGGCTTTGGGCTGGTCGTCGGTTGTCCGCTGAGCCACGGCTGGTGTCCCTTCGTCGGCCGGTTGGTGGCAGCTTAGGCCAGTGCTTCGCGTGCGCGGCGGGCGAGTTCGGCGGCTCCGGGCACTTTGCGGCGCTGGTAGACGGAGAGGGTGGAGCGGAGCGAGGTAATGGCCTTGCGGGTGCGGTCGGAGGTCATGCCCTCCATCAGGGGCAGGGCCTGGGACCAGGCGGCTACGGCCTCGTCGGCGCGGGCCTGGGCGGCGAGGCTGTCGCCGAGGTCGGCGTGGGTAAGGGCGTGGACGCGCTTGTACTTCTCGGGGTCCCAGCGCACCAGGGCGTCGCGGTGTTGTTGCTCGGTGCCGACGTGGTCGGCGAGGTCGGTCAGGGTGCGGGCGGTGTGGCTGGCGACGGTGCCGGCTGCCGGGCCGCTGACGCGGGAGTAGCTGGGCTGGGGGCCGTCGTCGCGCAGGAGGGCGTCTTCGGCGGCGAGCAGGGCACGAGCCGCTGCGGGCTTCGCGCCGACCGCGGCGTAG
The DNA here is from genome assembly GCF_000373685.1 of Streptomyces sp. PsTaAH-124. Taxonomy (NCBI): domain Bacteria; kingdom Bacillati; phylum Actinomycetota; class Actinomycetes; order Kitasatosporales; family Streptomycetaceae; genus Streptomyces; species Streptomyces sp. PsTaAH-124. The sequence continues at coordinate 193,841 of NZ_KB892208.1, forward strand.
GCGCGGGCGTGGGTGATGTGCAGCAGCGCTTCGGTCTGGCCGTCGACGTGGCCCAGGCCGCGGGTGAGCGCCCCTTCGACCAGGTCGACGCAGTGGTGGGGCTGTTTGAGGCTGAGGGACTGATGGGCGAGGGCGCGCATCATCCAGGCGGCGTGACCGCACGGGTCTGCTTCGCAGGCGAGTTGGTAGCCGACCTGGTAGTAGCGCTGGGCGGCGCCTTCCTGGCCGAGGTCGTGGTGCTTCCACCCAGCGAGGTAGGCGAGTTCAGCGACCGCGCCGAAGGCCGCTTGTCGTAGGGCTTCGTTCGGGAATCGACCGCGGAGCATGGGAGCGGCGGTGTCGGCGAGGTAGGCGGTGACCGTGGTCAGGCCATGGCCGCCGCCGAGGCGTTCGTCAGCCGCACTGAAGGCTGCGGTGATCTGCCGTACGACCTCCACGTCCTCCATTCCGACCAGCGCGCTGCCCGTGCGGGCCCGCAACATGCGAGCGCTGGCCTCGTGATCGTAGAAGAGCGGCATAGCCACGCCGGCCGTAGTGAAGGCCGCCACGGCAAGGAAACGGCGGCGCTCGACGTCGGCACGGCCCAGATCGGTGGCGGCCAGAACCGGATCGGGCTCATCAGCCACCGATGCTTCCGGTGCGCGGAGGCCGATTTCGGCCAAGGTGATGGTGCGGCCTGCTCGTCGGGACAGCGCCTCAGCGAGGTACTGGCCGGTCCGTCCGGTCGGCTGGCGCGTGCCGTTCACCCAGTGGGAGACGGCCGACTTGTTGGTCTGGAGGATCTCGCCGTTCTCGGCTGCGATGCGCCGGATGTCCTTCGCCAGCGCCTCGTAGGTGCAGCCGATCGCCTCGATGACGTCACGCAGAAGGGAGTTGGGACCCCTCGGCGCTGCTGCCACGATCGCCTCCACTCAGGAGCTGTAAACCGCGTATACCGCTTCAACTGCCTCTCACCGTACCCACTGTGCGTGACGGAGGGTTCACTAAACATCAGCCGCCCGGTCCCGGTCCGACATCGTGACCAGGCTCCCCCCTTCGGCCGGGCGGCCCCCGAACATCTGTACGCCTACACCGGGTTCGGGCATTCCCATGCCTGTGCCCTGCCGATCAGAGACGGAGACACGGTGACCACCATCGACACCGCGGCCATCACGGTCGTACTGCCCGAGGCGTTCGACGAGCGCTGGAGCCGCCTGCCCGGCATCCAGGTCGACGGCCCGCGCATCACCATCGACCCGGCCGAGTACTTCTTCCGCTTCGAGTCCAACAGCTGGCTCGTCGCCGACTGGGAGCTGGTCAAATCCCAGCTCCTGGATGTGGAGGAGACCACAGAGAGCGCGGTCGAGCAGCTGGCGCTGGACTTCATCAAGGCCCACGCCACCTCCACCTCGGACGCCGCCCAGGTGCTGGCCACCGCATACGAGGTGTACGCGTACCTCTTCCGCGACGAGCACCTCGCCAGCCTGGGCCTGCCGCAGATCACCAGCGAGCACCTGCAGATGCTGCGCGAGGCGGCCACGCTGATGGCGCTGAACAAGGTGGAGCTGGACGGGCACATCTCCAACGTCGGCCCGTGCTGGTTCTTCCCGGCCGCCACCTCCGTCGTCTTCGACCTGGACGACGAGATGGGCGGGACGCTCGACGAGGTCTACCACGGCGGCTGGTTCAACGAGCACCGCCGCATCGAGTCCATCAAGGCCCACGCCGCCCTCGGCGGCCGACTCGTTCATGGCTGCCAGTCCGTGCCAGATCAGTCCGGTGGCGTCATCGCGCCCTACGGTGCGTCGATGACCGCCTTCCGCGACGACCTCGCGGCCTTCAAGTCCGGCTGGATCGAGCAGGTCTACGCCCACCGCGTGAGCCCTGCCGCGTAGCACCACACCGCACGCCAGGCTCCGGGGCGGGCAGACACCTCTCGCCCGCCCCGGACGCCTTCAACCTCCTTGGAGCCCCCACGTGACGAACCCCAGCGCCGAACTCCTCGACAACCTGCTCACCCTGGCTGGCTGCACCACCGCCGCGCGCGAGGAGGTACGCGTGTGGTCCATGTCCGGAGTCGAGCGACTGACCTTCCCCGACGCCAGCACCGCGATCTTCAAGTACGCGAAACGGCCCTTCGACAGAGAGGACCAGGCTCTTCGGCTCGCGCACACGCTCGGCGTTCCAGTGCCGCAGGTGCATGCCTCCGCCGTCCTCGATGGCTGGCTCGGCATCCTCATGGAGGATTTCGGCCTTGCCGTCCGTGACGCCGACGACCTCGACGGCACCGCCGCGGCCGTGGTTCTGCACGGCACGCGGACGGCTCCCGCCCTGCCAGTTCTCGACCAGTCCCGCCTCTGCACCCTGCCGAACCGGGCCCTGGAACACCTCGCGCTGCTCCGCAAGGCCGAGCGCTGGCAGGAGACGGACGACGTCGAAGACGCGCTCGACCGGATTGCCCGGGCCGCCGAGGCACGCTCGGCTGGTACGACCGTGGACCCGTTCGGATGGGTGCACTCCGAGTTCCACCCCACCAGCCTCCACCTCAGCCAACACGGTTGGCGGCTGCTGGACTTCGCCCGCGCCTTCACCGGCCCCGGCCTGCTCGACCTCGCCAGCTGGCACGGCACCCTCGACACCCCCGATCCCCTGCGCCTGCGGGTCTTCCTGGAGCAGTACGTCACCGCCGGCGGCACCCCCGACGCCCTCACCCCGCGCGGCGGACTCACCGCCGAGAACTGGGCCCTGGGCTGGCACCGCATGTGGGCCGTCGAGTGGTTCATGGAACAGTCCGTCCGCTGGATCAACGACCCGGCCACCGACCCCGCCTACCTCAAGGCCGTACGCCGCCATCTCACCGACGTCCTCCACCTCCTGGAGGTCTGACGTGCTCGCCCAGGCATCCCCCTGGTACGTCCACGCCCTCCAGCGCACCACGGCCAGCCCCGCCGAGCCGCTGTCGGTACCCGCGCGGATGGAATGGACCACACGGCCGGGCAGCGGGCCCGGCGCCGAGATCCTCGGCATGGACCTGCGCCGCAAGCGGCTGCTGGAACTCGGCTGCGGCCCCGGCCACAATGCCGCCCATCTCGCCACCCGCTACGGCGCCCAGGTCACCGGCGTCGACCTCGTCGGCCTCCAGGTTCGCCGAGCCCGCTCGCACTACGGCCGGCTCAACAACCTGACCTTCGCCGCCGGACACGCCCTGCACTACCTGCAAGCCTCCGACGAACACTTCGACGCCGTCTACTCCGTCTTCGGAGCCATCGGCCTGGTAGCCCCCGAGCTTCTGCTCCCGGCCATCGCTCAGCACCTCAAACCCGGGCGCACCCTCGCCTTCTCCGTCCCCCACCCCCAGCGCGGCGGCCTGCGTCCCACCACCGACGACCGGCCCCGCCGGGACTACGTCACCCTCCCTGACCGCACCCGACTACCCATCGCCCGCTGGGACTTCGACGCCATCCGCTGGGAGAAACACCTCGACCGCGCTGGCCTCTGGCTCACCTCGGCACAGGAGTTCCATGACGCCCGTCGCGGCCTCTGGCCCACCACCCTGCTGATCACCGCGCGCAAGCTCTGACCCCCACCCCACCCAGAGGGAGAACTCATGCGCCAGCCCTATTTGCTTCTCGACGTCGACGGCGTCCTCATACCCTTCCCCGCCGCCGATGGGAGCACCCCGGCCACCCACGACCGCCACGATGTCGTTCCTGCCGGCCGCAGTGCCGACAACCCGGTCACCATCTGGCTCAACCCCGCACACGGCCCCCTGCTCGTGCACGTGATCCTAACCGGCCTGGTCGCCCCCGCCTGGTGCACCAGCTGGCGCCAGGACGCCACCACGCTGATCGGGCCGCTCCTCGGTCTCCCGCCTCTGCCCTACGTCGATCTCCCACGTCCACAGATCACGACCAGCCACCCCAACGGCTATCTCTGGAAACGAGACCAGGTCGATGTCTGGTTGGGCGACACACCTGTCGCTTGGGTCGACGATGACTTCACCGCCCTCGACCACGCCTGGGCAGCAGAGCGCACGGCGCGTGGAGCGGCGACTCTCCTGGTCCAGCCCGATCCCCACGTCGGGTTGTTAACCGAGCACCTGGCTGAGGTCATGGGATGGGTTGGTCGACTTTCCGACCTGCGAGCCAGCGATCCCTCTCCTGCGTCCGGAGCCGAAGCAGCCTGACGCGATCACAGAGCAAGACGTCAGCACCGGCCGACAGCCAACTGCTTCATCTATCGATGCCGTCCGCGTTCCTCGGACTTGGAGGTCAGCGCCGTGACCGAGGGCTTGGGCGTCATGGGCGCAAAGGATGCTCCGGTGGTGCTGCTTCGCTGTCGTGCCGCCTGTGCTCGCTTGTTCGGTTGGACGGCAATGCGCCAGTTCAGGACTTCGGCGGGCTGTTCGGCAGTGTCGAGTTCTCGCTGGGCAGCGACTTCGGCCAAGAGACGCCGGGGGTTGTGACCGGCAGTCTCGGCGCGGGCGAGGGTTGTGGTCAGGGCCGACCAGGCAGGGTCGGCGAGGATGCGGTCGGCGTGGTCGGGGAGGGCTGCGCGCAGGTCCTGCTCGAAGCGGCGGACGGTGGCGTTGCGTGGGGCGCGGCGGGTGAGATCCGCCAGTACCGGCTCGCCGGCCTGCTGGTAACCCGCCTGCAGATGGCGGAAGGCTGCCTCGGCTGCAGCCGCCTGCTGCTCGTGGCCGCGTTGTTCGTGCCACTTGACGGCTGCCCGCGCCAGATGGAGCGCGGCGAAGAACAGGGCAATGGCGAGTCCGCCCGGATCATGTGTGGCGTAGGCGAGTTCCTTGGCGGCTTCCCGGAAGGCCGTGGCGGCCTGGTGGTCGGCCCGGATCGCCGAGCGGCGGGCGCGGTTGAACGCTTTTGCGGCGGCTTGCAGTTCGGCCCGGTGCTCGCCGTTGGCGGCGAGGGCCAGGTTGTGGAGGGCGTCGCCGAAGGCATCCACATGGCCTTGGGCCACCTCGTCGTCGCCCGAGTCGAGGACCGTCTGGGCATCGCGGATGGCGGTCTCGGCGCGATGCCACGGTTCGGCAGGGTCCGCCACCTGCTGAGGGCGGTCGGCCACGTCCTGGGTCGGCAGGCGTTCGCAGAGCCGGTTGTAGGACAGGTCGGGGGCGAGCTTCGAGCCGCCGTACCAGACCGGCTCGCCGTTGGCCGTATCGCCGGGCGCGGCCAGGCTGTAGCCGGTCACCTCGCCGGTCTCGGGGCCGATGCGCGGCTTGACCTGGATGCCGAGGGAGCGCAGCACGGTGAAGTACTCGTCGATGCTGCGTACGGCGGCGGCGACCGCGTATGCCTGCTCGCGCAGCCACTCCCGCGCGGTCTCCTCCCGGCCCTGGCGTTCCGCCTTCGCCCGCTCGGCGCCGGTCGGGGTACGCGGGGCGGTCAGGTCGCCGGACTTCAGGCGGCGCAGCCCGAACTCGGCCTCGATCTTGCGGCATTCCCGCTGGGCCCGCCAGCCGTCCCGGTTCGTGCGGGGGCGGCGGCCGTCGGCGCGGACGGTGGTCGCGAGGATGTGGATGTGGTCGTCGGCGTGCCGGACTGCGATCCAGCGACACGGCTTGTCGTCTCCCTCGGGGGCGATGCCCGTAGCGGCTACGACGCGGCGGGCAACCTCGGCCCACTCAGCGTCGGTGAGGTAGCGGTCGCCGGGCGCGGTGCGTACGGGGCAGTGCCACACATGCTGAGGAGGCTGCTTCCCGCCGAGCTCCCGGGTGCGGAGGTCGACGTGGTGGTCCAGGCGCCGGGCGAGCTGGGTGTAGGTGGCCTCGGGGTCGCGGCCGGGGTCAGGGGCGCCGGCCATGTCCCAGGCGGCCACGATGTGGGGGTCGGTGTGCTCGTCGCGCCGCCCCTTGCCGAAGAGGTAGTTGATCAGGCCGAGCGTGCTGGAGCCTGTGGAGACGTCAGGCACCATGACCGGCTGTTTCCGCCAGGAGCTGGTCCATTAGTGCGTAACTGGCCTGGGCGGCCAGCTCAATGCGGTCGAGGACGGCCTCGGCGCGCTCGGGTATGGCGCCGGAGTGAATGGCTGCCGTGACCTGGTTCAGATTGGTGCCGATCCGGTTCAACGCCTTGGTGTGCGCTTCGATGGCCTCCACCAGAGGGCGGACGGGGTCGTCCTCTGGGCTGCCGACCATGCCCGCCTTGCCGAGCGCGACGGCGAGGGCGGCGTCGCCGACGAAGCCGGCGAACTTCTGGTGGCGCCGCCTGGCCTCGGCATCGATGAGGCGGACGGCGGTCGGGGTAAAGCGGATCTTCTTCTCCTGGTCGCGTCTCTCGGTGGTGCGCTTGCGGTTCATTCGCGCAGGCAGTGTGGGGGCGTCGGGCTCACGCCACGAGGGCTGCTCAACGGCGGCGTGCGCTTGACGGGCAGACGGCTTGGCGAGTGGGGTGTTGGAGTCGGCGACTGGCTGCTCGGCGCTGTCGGCGGGAGACGCGGTGCGGGGCTCGTTCACCCCCTCCTCAGGCTCGGGTGCCCGCTGGCGCCCGGCCCCCTCTCCCTCCGCCACCCCAGAGGCGGGGGCAAGCGCGGACGAAGCCCCTTTAGGGGCTCGTTCGCTCCAGCTTGCTGCTGTTCGTCGGTCCCGGCTGAACCAACCCCAGCGGCGGGACGAAGAGGAGTTCGTGTCGTTCTCGGTGTGCATGGTGGTGCTCCGAAGGAGAGGGGGATCGGGCTGTGTCACGTCCGTCGCATCCGTCGCATGCCTGGTCAGCGCTGGTACGGACACCCGGGCAGGTACGGAGAACTCCGTCCCGGCGACAGAATCCGTCCCCGCGCTGACCTGCGCGGGGACGGATGCGACGAAGTGATACGGGCCCCGGTGGGATCAGAGAGCGCGCGTCGGCCCGGCGGGGCCACCGGGCGGGCCGACAGGCAGCGTCCCGGTCGGGGCGGCGGGCGGCCTGCCCTGCGGCATGCGGGCGGGGGCGGCGCCGTGTTCGGGCTCGGGTGCGGCCCTGACGAGGTCCGGGCAGTTGCGGGCCCAGGCGTCCAGGAACCGGTTGCGCATGTACGCCTTGGCCTGCCTGCCCTTGTCGAACCGGTAGTTGGCCGGGCTGATGTTGAAGTCCCGCAGCAGGTTGCTCAGGTGGTAGGCGTTCAGCCCTTTGGTGCCGTGCTCCGCCCACGGGGCCTCGGCGTCCTGGATCAGAGCGGCGACCAGATCCTGGGTAGCCAGGGCCTCGGGGTTGTCCGCCTGCGCGAAGATGCGGTGGATGTCGCGCAGGAGCCGCGTCTTCAGGCTGCTCTGTTCGTCCTGGGCCGCCTCGTGGCGGGTCATGGCCAGGCAGGCGGCACGAGCCTGGGCGGGCCACTGGCCGCCTGCCAGGTCGGCGATGATGACCAGCGGCTCCCAGGTGTCCGCTGCCCGGTCTTCCACCGGCATCTGCGGCACCATTCGGGCAGCCTGTCCGCGCAGGGGACCCAGCCAGGCGGTCAGCCGGTCACGCAGCGCGTTGAGTTCCGGCACCGAATACCGGGAGCGGAACAGGGTGACCTTTTCGCCCGGCTTACGCTTCTGCATCCGCAGAACGACCGCCCGATCCATGACCGTGTCCGGCAGGTCGCCGATCCCCGCGATGGCAGCCATGGCGAAGGTGGGGAACGGAGTCGGTTTGTGATCCGGACCGGAGATCCGCCACGCGGGCCGGTTGCGCTGGTGCCCGGCATTCAGCAGGCCGCGCAGGATCTCACTGTCACCGCTCGCCTTGGGGCCGAAGATGGTGTCCGCCTCGTCCACCAGCAGGGTAGGCGGGTTCTTGCCGATGACCCGGAAGATGACCGCCGGGGAGGTGTTCACCGTCATCATCGGCTGGTGCACGATCTCGTGGAGCACATCCAGAACCCGGGACTTGCCGCACCCCTTCGTCGGGCTCACCACCGCCAGACGCGGAGCATGCTGCAGAGCCGTCTGGATGTGCGTGGCCGTCACCCACAGGGTGACAGCGGTCAGCGCCTCCTCGCTGGGCAGCACCACGTACTTGCCGATCGCTGCCCGCAACTCGTCCAGCAGCGCGACCCCGTCAGCGGCTACCTGAGCACCGGCGCCTTCATGGCCGCCGGTACGTGTCCCGCCATCGGTGGCTGCGATCTCTTGTTGCTCGGCCGGCTCCCCGGGGACGTCGGTCCCCAGCGGCAGGTGACGGCCGCTGTCCCGGTCCCCACTGCGGTCCCCTGGGGCAACTCCAGAGTCTTGGGGACCGGTCCCCGTTGGCGTGCCGATGCCACTGACCTGCACGTCTCCAACGGAATTGGATATGGGGACCGTGGTTCGCGCCGACAGGGGACCGGATGTATCGCGGGGACGGTCCCCTGATGCCGCAGCAGCAGAATGCTCGTCTTCGCGGCGTCCGGGGACACCTTGGCCGGGGACCGCGACCTCGGGCCAGTTGACCTTGGGGACCGTGTTCGGGTTGGTGGGGGACGTAGAGTCCTCCATAGACGTTCCTCTCAGACGAGGGGCAGGACGGGCAAGGTCCAGCCCCTCGTCGGCTTGTTCGTTCAGGGATGGGCGGTGTGCGGGGGACTCTCCGGCCTTCGGCGTTGGCGCGCCGAGGGCCGTTTCCGTGTCCCGGGCCTCCGGCGGCTCAGGAGGCCAGACCCCACTCGTCTCGGCCCTCGATCAGCGCCCGCTCGTAGCGCAGCAGCTCGGCCTCGGGGTACAGCACCCGCTTGCCGATCTTGATGCCGCGCGGGCCCTTCTCGATCTGGCGCCAGTAGCGGACTGTGCTCTCCGCTGTGCGGTAGCGCTCGGCGACCTCGGTGGTGGTCAGGTATCGCATGCATTCCCAATCGACTAGTCGGCAATCCGATCTGCATAGGTTGTACCCGAACGATCGCCGGTCAACCAAATCGGCAAGCGTGTGTTTCAATTGGGAAAGCAACGGTCGGGATGGAGGTTCGATGGCAGGCGACAAGGCCGACGGCGGTGAGGTGCCGCTGCTCTACAGCGAGGGCAACATCGCCGCGCGGGTGGCGCTGGAGCGCGAAGTCAGGGGATGGAGCACGATCGAGCTGGCGGACCGGGTGTCCAAGGCCGGCGTCAAGATGAACCAGACCGCCGTCTGGCGCATCGAGAACGGCACCCCACGCCGCCGTATCAACGTCGACGAAGCCCTCGCCTTCGCCCGCGTCTTCGAGCTGCCCCTCGAAGAGCTGATGTCCCCGCCGCTGGAAGGGCTGGACCTCAACAGCAGACGGCTCGTCCAGGAAGCCGTCGAGGCGTACTACGAGACACGCGACGCAGAAGACCGCCTGCACCACGCCGTTGTCGGCATCGCAGAGCACATCCAGGCCCACCCGGACAGCTCACGGGCCATCCACGAACAGTGCCTTCGCCTCATGGGCGACGAGCGCGACGCCCGCACCCTCACCGAGCACATCGAGGGCGGCGGCTACCACCGATAGCCAACCCAAGGGAGAAGCCACTTGGCGAACATTCAGAAGCGCCCCAATGGCAAATGGCGGGCCCGCTACCGAGACCTTGACGGTAAGGAGCACGCCCGCCACTTCGACCGCAAGATCGACGCCCAGCGCTGGCTCGACGAGGCCACGGCCAGCATCGTCACGGGCCAGTACGTCGACCCCCGTGCCGGACGGATCACGTTCGAGAAGTACGCGAAGAAGTGGGAGGAGTCGCTCATCGCCAGCGAGGCGGGCGAGCGCATCACCGACAACGCGCTCCGGCTCCACCTCGTCCCGGCGCTCGGCTCCCGTGCCATGGCGGCGATACGCCGCAACGACCTCCAGGTGCTCTTCAAGAGCCTGTCCGAGCTGCTTGGCCCCGGCAGCGTGCGCAACATCTACGACGTCCTCGTACGCCTCATGACCGCAGCCGTGGAGGACAAGGTCATCGCCTCCAGTCCGTGCCGCCGGATCATCCTCCCGCCCATGCCGGACGAGGAGGTCACCCCGCCCACGGTCGCCCAGGTCGAGGCCATGGCCCGAGTCATGCCGCCGTACATCCGTGCGGCGATTGTCACACTTGCCCGATCAGGCTTGCGAATAGGCGAGTTGCTCGGCCTCAAGGTGTCGGATGTCGACTTCAAGGCGGGCGCTATCCGCGTCGACCGTCAGCGCCTCCAGTCGGGGAAGATTGGCCCGCCGAAGACCGCCAAGTCCCGGCGTACGGTCCCGGTCGGCGAGGTCGTCACGGACGCTCTCCTCACGCACCTCGCGGCACGCCCCTCCAGGGAGTGGCTGTTCACGATGGAGGAGGGAGAGCCGCTCAACTACCGCCGCTGGAAGACGGAGTGGAACTGCGCTCGCAGGACGCTCCAAGCAGCGGAGAACGAGGCAGCCGAGCGCGAGGGCCGCAAGCCCGTCGAGCTGCCGCACATTGTGACCCACGACCTGCGGCACTTCTTCGCCTCTGCGCTCATCGCCGGCGGAGCGAGCGTCAAGCAGGTCCAGCTGGTCCTCGGCCACGCGTCCGCCGTCATCACGCTGCGGATCTACGCCCACCTGTGGCCGGGTGAAGAAGACCGCACCCGGTCCGTCATAGACGCCGTGCTCGGCGGCCTGCGGACCGGGTGCGGACCGGAAGACCGTGCGATCAAGGAAACCGCAGGTCAGACGGCATGATTCAAGATCAAGCCTTCTTCGTCTCCCAGAAGATCTTGTCGATCTGGGCGATGTGGTCCAGCGCCTTCTGGCCCGTCGCCGGGTCGGTGGAGGCCTTGGCGGCGGAGAGGGCCTTCAGCGTGTCGTTGACCAGCTGGTGCAGTTCGGGGTACTTCTCGAAGTGCGGGGCCTTGAAGTAGTCGCTCCAGAGCACGGAGACGTGGTGCTTGGCCAGCTCGGCGCGCTGCTCCTTGATGACCGTGGCGCGGGCCTGGTAGTGCGGGTCGTCGTTGCCGGCCATCTTCTCCTGGACGGCCTTCACCGACTCCGCCTCGATGCGGGCCTGGGCGGGGTCGTACACACCGCAGGGCAGGTCGCAGTGCGCGCTGACCTTGACCTTGGGGGCAAACAGGCGGGAAAGCATGGAGCATTCCTTCCTCGTGATCGTCTTCTCAGGGGGGACATTACTCCCTGCAAAGCCTGTTTTCGCGGGTGCCCCCAGGGGCTTAGGACAAAAGTCCAGGGTCAGACTGGGACTGGTGGAGGAACGGACCGGGGAGGTGCCGGGGATGCCGGAGCTGTTGCAGGAGACCGAGCGCGGAGGCGCTGTGCTGCCCTTCGGGCTGGCCGAGGTGACCGGTCCGTCCATGGTGCCCACGCTGCACCACGGGGACCGGCTGGTGGTGCAGTACGGGGCCCGGGTCCGCGCGGGGGAGGTGATCGTGCTGCGCCATCCGTTCCAGCAGGACCTGCTCGTCGTCAAGCGGGCGGCGGAGCGCCGCGAGGGCGGCTGGTGGGTGCTGGGCGACAACGCGTACGCGGGCGGGGACAGCACCGACTACGGCACGGTGCCCGAGGATCTGGTGCTGGGCAGGGTGTGGCTGCGCTACCGGCCGCGCCGGGAGGGTCAGCGCTCGCCGCTGGCGCTGGTGCGCTGGGCGCTGTCGGCGGTCAGGCCCGTGCTCGCCGACCGGTCGGCCTCCAGGCGCTTGCGGGCCCGGTAGGCGGCCACGTTGGCGCGGGTGGCGCAGCGGTCGGAGCAGTAGCGGCGGGAGCGGTTGGTCGAGGTGTCCAGATAGGCGTTGCGGCAGGGCGCGGCCTCGCACAGGCCGAGGCGGTCCACGCCGTACTCGGTGAGGTGGAAGGCCAGGCCCATGGCCGCGATCGCCGCGTAGCCGGCGGTGGCGTTGGACGGGTGGTCGGCCAGGTGCATGTGCCACAGCGGCCGGCCGTCCTCGTCGCGGTGGTCGTGCCCGGAGATCTGCGGGCTCACCGGGAACTCCAGCAGCAGTGAGTTCAGCAGGGCCACCGCCAGCGTCTCGTCGCCCTGGTCGGCCGCCTCGAAGACCGACCGCAGCCGCCCCCGGACCGAGCGGAAGCGCGTGACGTCGGCCTCGGTGGCGCGCCGGGCCGCCGAGCCGTTGGCGCCGAAGAGGTCGCGGACCGCCTCCACCGAGGTCAGGACGTCCTTGCCGCGCCCCGGTTCCTCGCTGTTGACGAGACGTACGGCGTAGTCCGAGTAATAGGCCAGTTCCACTTGTAGTCCTTACGAGGGCACTCTATGGTCTTGGGTGCGGTCGGTAACAGCCGGTCGTGGTTCCAGGGTATTACGCGACCTGAGTGAGGGAGACGGCGATGACCGGCACGGGCACGGACGTCACGGCGGCGGGCACCGACTGGCGGGCCTGGCAGGAGAGCTGGGACCGGCAGCAGGAGTGGTACATGCCCGACCGCGAGGACCGCTTCCGCATCATGCTCGACATGGTGGAGGCCCTGGTCGGCGCCGCGCCGCGGGTCCTGGACCTGGCCTGCGGCACCGGCACCATCACCGCCCGCCTGCTCGACCGCTTCCCGGCGGCCACCAGCACGGGCGTCGACCTCGACCCGGCGCTCCTGGCCATCGCCGAGGGCACCTTCGCGGGTGACGAGCGGGTCTCCTTCGTGACCGCCGATCTGAAGGACCCCGACTGGACGGCGAAGCTGCCGTACGGCTCCTACGACGCCGTGCTGACCGCCACGGCCCTGCACTGGCTGCACAGCGAACCCCTCGCCGCCCTCTACGGTCAGGTCGCGGGACTCGTCCGCGACGGTGGTGTCTTCATGAACGCGGACCACATGATCGACGAGTCGACGCCCCGGATCAACGCGGCCGAGCGCGCCCAGCGCCACGAGCGCATGGAACGCGCCAAGGAGGAGGGCGCCCTGGACTGGGCGGCCTGGTGGCAGGTGGCCGCGGAGGACCCGGTGCTGGCCGGGCCGACCGCCCGCCGCTTCGAGATCTACGGGGAGCACGCCGACGGCGACATGCCCTCCGCCGCCTGGCACGCGCGCGTGCTGCGCGAGAAGGGCTTCGCCGAGGCCCGCCCGGTGTGGTGCTCGCCGTCGGACACCCTGCTGCTGGCCCTGAAGTAGCGCGGGCCGCGGCGCGCACATGTGTGAGGGGCGGTACGGGACGAACCCGTACCGCCCCTCACACATGTGCGCCGTACGGCGGGGCTACAGCACCTTCGACAGGAACGAGCGCGTCCGCTCGTGCTGCGGGTCGGTCAGCACCTCGCGCGGATGCCCGGACTCGACCACCACGCCCTCGTCCATGAAGACCAGGCTGTCGCCGACCTCGCGGGCGAAGCCCATCTCGTGGGTGACGACGACCATCGTCATCCCGGACTCGGCGAGGTCGCGCATGACGTCGAGGACGTCGCCGACCAGCTCGGGGTCGAGCGCCGAGGTCGGCTCGTCGAACAGCATCAGCTTGGGGTCCATGGCCAGCGCGCGGGCGATGGCCACGCGCTGCTGCTGGCCGCCGGAGAGCTGCGAGGGGTAGTGCCCCGCGCGGTCGGCCAGGCCCACCCGCTCCAGCAGCTGCACCGCACGGTCCCGGGCCTCACCCCGGTTCACGCCCCTGACCTGGACCGGCGCCTCGATGACGTTCTCCAGGGCGGTCATGTGCGGGAACAGGTTGAAGCGCTGGAAGACCATGCCGATGTCGCGGCGCTTCATGGCGACCTCGCGGTCGCGCAGCTCGTAGAGCTTGTCGCCGTGCTGGCGGTAGCCGACCAGCTCGCCGTCGACCCAGAGCCGGCCCGCGTTGATCTTCTCCAGGTGGTTGATGCAGCGCAGGAACGTCGACTTGCCGGAGCCGGAGGGGCCGATGAGGCAGAACACCTCGCCCGCCCTGACCTCCAGGTCGATGCCCTTGAGCACCTCGACCTGGCCGAAGGACTTGTGCACGCCCTCGGCCTTCACCATCGCCACGCCGGTGCCGGGCGCGGCGAGGTCCTGCTTGGTGAGCTTGTCGGTCATGCCGTGACCTTCCTGCTGGAGAAGGACGTCAGATGTGCTCGGACCTTCTGCCAGGGCGTGGCCGGCAGGCTGCGGCTGGAGCCGCGGGCGTAGTACCGCTCGATGTAGTACTGGCCCACGCTCAGCACCGAGGTCATGATCAGGTACCAGGCCGCGGCGAGGAAGTACATCTCCACCGGGGCGCCGGAGACCTGTCCGATGTCCTGGGCGTAGCGGAACAGCTCCGGATACTGGACGGCCGCCACCAGGGAGGTCGTCTTCAGCATGTTGATGACCTCGTTGCCGGTCGGCGGCACGATCACCCGCATCGCCTGCGGGATGACGATGCGCCGCAGGGTCTTGCCGTGGCTCATGCCCAGCGCGTGGGCCGCCTCGGTCTGGCCCTCGTCGACGGCGAGCAGGCCGGCGCGGCAGATCTCCGCCATGTACGCCGCCTCGTTCAGACCCAGGCCGAGCAGCGCCGTCAGCAGCGGCGTCATGAAGTTCGACCAGTAGTCCTTGTAGAACGGCATCAGGTTGACGTACTCGAAGACCAGGCCGAGGTTGAACCAGAGGAACAGCTGGACCAGGACCGGGGTGCCGCGGAAGAACCAGATGTAGAACCAGGCGATCGCCGAGGTCACCGGGTTCTTGGAAAGGCGCATCACCGCGAGGACGATGCCGCCGACGATGCCGATGAGCATCGACAGGACCGTCAGCAGGAGGGTCTTGCCGACGCCGGTGGTGATCCGGTCGTCGAAGAAGTAGTCCGGCACGGCGTGCCAGTTGATCTTGCCCTGGCCGAACGCGTAGATGATCGCGGCCAGGGCGGCGATCGCGACGAGCGCGGTGACGTAGCGCCCGTAGTGCCTCACGGGGATGGCCTTGACGGGCTGGGGGCCGGTGGCGGGCGCGTCGCCGGGCCCGGCCGTCTTGTCGATGTCAGCAGTCACGGATGTCGCCTCTCAGCGGCCGCTCGGCGCGGTCACTTGCCGCCGTTGACGACGGACTCCTTGACGGCGCCGTCCTGGGCGCCCCACTTCTCCAGGATCTTCTGGTACTCGCCGCTCTTGATGATCGCGTTCATCGCGGCCTGGAGGGCGTCGCGCAGCTGGGTGTTGCTCTTGCCGACGGCGATGCCGTACGGGGCCGCCTCGACCTGCTCGCCGACGACCTGGAAGTCCTTGCCGCCGCCCGAGGTCTTCACCGCGTACGCGGCGACCGGGAAGTCGGAGGAGGCCGCGTCCACGCCGCCCGAGCGCAGGCGGGTCTGGGCCTGCTGGTCGTCGTCGAACGCCTCGATGGTGAGCTTCTTGCCGCTCGGACACTTCTTCGCCTCGGCCTTGGCGAGGTCCTGCGAGACGGTGCCGCGCTCCAGCGCGATCTTCTTGCCGCACAGGTCGGACCAGGAGGTGATGTTCTCCGTGTCGCCCTTACGCGTGTAGATGGAGACACCGGCGGTCAGGTAGTCGACGAAGTCGACCCCTTCGCCGACCTTCTTGCCCGTGGTCGGGTCGACACCGTCCTGGCGGCTCTTGTTGTCCGTCATCGCCGACATCGCGATGTCGTAGCGGCTGGAGCGGATGCCGGTGAGCAGGGCGTCGAAGGTGCCGTTCTCGAACTCGAAGGTCACCCCGAGCTGCTTGCCGAGCGCCGCGGCGACATCGGGGTCGAGCCCGACGACCGTGCCGGACTTGTCCTTGAACTCGACCGGCGCGTAGGCGATGTCCGAACCGACCTTGACGACACCCTTGTCGCGGATCGCCGCCGGGAGCTTGGCGGCGAGCGGCGCGGAGTTCGCGGAGGAGGAGTTCCCCGAGGACGTGTCCTTGTCCTTGTCCTTGGTCTGGTCACCGCAGCCGGTGAGCAGCAGGGCGCCTGCGACCGCGATCGCGCCCGCCGCGGCCAGACGGGAGTGCGCGGCGGTCGTACGACGGGTGGAGCGTGCGGTCATGGTGGATTCCTCCGGCGGATGGGTGGAGATGCCGATGGGTCGACGAGAACACACACCTTCGGGTGTCGCGACCTCGTGTGATTGACGCATCTTGCCATTCGGACTGCGCCGTTCAGGGCAATCCCGATGTCAAAATCGGATAACGGGTGATCCGCGGAGCCCGACCGGCCGATCCGCTGGACCGGACCTTCGACGGGAATGACTTCTTCCGGCCGGAGAATCTCCGGCCCGGCCCGGCCGGCACCTCGGCGGCGGACGGCTTATGGGCGAATTCGAGGTCTTGTCAAGGGTTCGGCGAGGACTTGTCCCCATATTGGGCCACGTGTCACGCCGTCGTCATGTGACCTTGGCGTTATGGACTCGTCGCCGACGCCATCCGTCCGGTAAGAAGGTTCTTTACACCCCTCATCCGGGGCTCAGGGTGCGTGTGCGGCGCGCCCGTCGCGTACGGCACGCACGCATCACTCACGGGCTGTGCGCGGTCCCGCCCACCCCTCACCAGGAGTGGCCACCCTCAAACCATGAACAATTAAGGGGTAAAACCAAGTGGCAGCGGAGATCGTCAATCCTCGCAGCGACAGCAGTACGGATCAGGACGGCGGGGCAGAGCCGCTGGATTCCTTCGACCCGGCTTTCGCGCTGCACCGGGGCGGGAAGATGGCCGTGCAGGCCACCGTTCCCGTCCGTGACAAGGACGACCTGTCCCTGGCTTACACGCCCGGCGTGGCGCGGGTGTGCACCGCGATCGCCGAGCAGCCGGAACTGGTCCACGACTACACGTGGAAATCGTCCGTGGTCGCCGTCGTGACCGACGGCACGGCCGTGCTCGGTCTCGGGGACATCGGCCCCGAAGCCTCCCTTCCGGTGATGGAGGGGAAGGCGATCCTGTTCAAGCAGTTCGGCGGCGTGGACGCGGTGCCGATCGCCCTGGACTGCACCGACGCCGACGAGATCGTCGAGACCGTGGCGCGCCTCGCGCCCTCCTTCGGCGGGGTGAACCTGGAGGACATCTCGGCGCCCCGGTGCTTCGAGATCGAGCGCAAGCTCCAGGAGCGCCTGGACATCCCGGTCTTCCACGACGACCAGCACGGCACCGCGGTCGTCACGCTGGCCGCGCTGCGCAACGCGGCCCGGCTCAGCGGCCGGGGCATCGGTGAGCTGCGCGCCGTGATCTCGGGCGCGGGCGCGGCCGGTGTCGCCATCGCCAAGATGCTGGTGGAGGCCGGCATCGGCGATGTCGCGGTGGCCGACCGCAAGGGCATCGTCTCCGCGGACCGGGCGGACCTCACCCCGGTCAAGCGGGAGCTGGCCGAGTTCACCAACAAGGCGGGCCTCAGCGGCTCCCTGGAGGACGCGCTGTCCGGCGCCGACGTCTTCATCGGCGTCTCCGGCGGCACGGTGTCCGAGACCGCGGTGGCCTCGATGGCGAAGGGCGCCTTCGTCTTCGCCATGGCCAACCCGAACCCGGAGGTCCACCCGGACGTCGCGAGCAAGTACGCGGCGGTCGTGGCCACCGGACGGTCCGACTTCCCCAACCAGATCAACAACGTCCTGGCGTTCCCCGGCATCTTCGCCGGTGCGCTCCAGGTGCGGGCGTCGCGGATCACCGAGGGCATGAAGATCGCGGCGGCCGAGGCGCTCGCCGGGGTCGTCGGCGACGACCTCGCCGCGGACTACGTGATCCCCTCGCCGTTCGACGAGCGGGTCGCCCCGGCCGTGACGGCGGCCGTCGCGGCGGCGGCGCGCGCGGAGGGCGTGGCCCGGCGCTGAGCCCGGCAGCCGATCCGACCCGGGCCCGCGGTCCGGCGTGATCGAAGCGGCCCCGCCCCCTTCCGGGCGGGGCCGCTTCGCGTTCCCGTGGGCGCGCGGGTGTCCGCCGCCCGGCGGCGCCCGTTGGCAAGAGGGCGTGTGTCACAGCACCGCGTGGTTCCGCCGGGTCCGGGCCGCCCCTATCGTCAGGGTCATGTTCGCTGTCTACGCCGCCCGAATCGACCGCGACCGGCCGCTGAACGGTCTGGAGACGGGGGAGCGCCCGGCCCCCGAGGCCCGCCCCGGCTGGAGCACCGTCGACGTCAGGGCCGCCTCCCTGAACCATCACGACCTCTGGTCCCTCAAGGGCGTGGGCCTGTCCGAGGACAGGCTGCCCATGATCCTCGGCTGTGACGCCGCCGGGGTCGACGCGGACGGCAACGAGGTCGTCCTGCACTCCGTGATCGGCCAGAGCGGGCACGGCGTCGGTCCGGCCGAGCCCCGCTCGATCCTGACCGAGCGCTACCCGGGCACCTTCGCCGAACAGGTCTCCGTGCCCACCTGGAACCTGCTGCCCAAGCCCAGGGGGCTCTCCTTCGAGGAGGCCGCCTGCCTGCCCACGGCCTGGCTCACCGCGTACCGGATGCTCTTCACCAACGCCGGGGTGCGGCCTGGGGACTCCGTGCTGGTGCAGGGCGCCGGCGGCGGGGTCGCCACGGCCGCGATCGTGCTCGGCCGGGCGGCCGGGCTCAAGGTCTTCGCGACCAGCCGTGACGAGGGCAAGCGCAAGCGGGCGCTGGAGCTCGGTGCCGTGGAGGCGCTGGAGCCGGGCGCCCGGCTGCCGCAGCGGGTGGACGCGGTGATCGAGACCGTCGGCGCGGCCACCTGGTCCCACTCGGTGAAGTCGCTGCGGCCCGGCGGCACCCTCGTCATCTCCGGCGCCACCAGCGGCGACCGTCCCTCGCACGCCGAGCTGACCCGCATCTTCTTCCTGGAGCTGAAGGTGGTCGGCTCGACCATGGGCACCAAGGACGAGCTGGAGGACCTGCTCTCCTTCTGCGCCACCACCGGCGTGCGCCCGGTCATCGACGAGGTGCTTCCGCTGGAGCGGGCCCGCGAGGGCTTCGAACGGATGGAGTCCGGCGGGCAGTTCGGCAAGATCGTGCTCACCACCTCCTGAGTTCCTTCCGTGGTTCCTTCCGCCCCTGGGGGCGGCATGGCGGCGGGTCCGGGTTCCGGGCCCGCCGTTCGTGTGCCCGGACCCCTTCCGTCAACTGCGGTTGACACGGCACGGCTGTCAACGTACGTTGACATCATGACCGAAGCAACGGATCTCGCCGAACGCGCCGGTGACCGCGACCCGCGGGTCGGGCTGCGGGCCGTCGCCGCGCTGCGCCGGCTGCTGGAGCAGCTGGAGGCGGTGCAGGTGCGCAGCGCGCGCAACCAGGGCTGGTCGTGGCAGGAGATCGCCGCCGAACTCGGCGTCAGCAGGCAGGCTGTGCACAAGAAGTACGGGAGGCAGTGATGTTCGAACGGTTCACCGAGGACGCCCGCGCCGTCGTGCGAGGGGCGGTCGGACACGCCGAGAGCGGCGGCGCGCGGTCCGTGGACGCCGAGCATCTGCTGCTCGCCCTGCTGGACCGCGAGGGGAGCCGCGCCTCTTTCGCCCTCGCCGCGCTCGGACTGGACGCGCACAAGGAGGACGTACGCCGGGAACTGGGCGAGGCCCGGCGGCGCGCCGGTCTCTCCCGCGCCGACACCGACGCCCTCGCCGACCTGGGCATCGACGTCCTGGCGATCGTCTCCCGGGTGGAGGCGGCGCACGGCGTCGGGGCCATGTCGGGGGACCGGGACGACGAGGGCTGGTGGTCGGGGCGCCGCCCCTTCAGCCGCGACGCCAAGAGGGCCCTGGAGAAGGCGCTGCGCATGGCGGTGGCCCGCCGTGACCGGCGCATCGGCGACGAGCACCTCCTGCTCGCCCTGGCCGCCCGCCCCGGAGTGCCCTGCGAGCTCCTCGCCGACCACGGTGTGACCTACACGGCGCTGACCCGGGTGCTGTACGGCGAGGGCGAGGGGGAGGACGGCGCGCGGGCGGCCGGCTGACCGCGCCGCGCGTCCGCCGCACGCCGCCCGCGCCCGCCGCCCGCGCCCGCCTCCACGGCGCGGGCGCGCCCGGTGTCTCAGACCTTCGGGCCGCGCAGCACCGCCCCGATGTGCGCCGCCGCCGCCGACAGATGGCGACGGGCGGCGTCGACCTGGTCGGTGGTGACGCCGTGGTCGCGGGCCGCGTCCCGGATGTCGTCGCGGAAGCGGTCCAGGAGCCGGTCCAGATCACGGGCCGGATCGCCCGTGGAGTGGTCGTGCGCCCAGGACGGCTCGTAGACGGCGGGGAACTCCTTCGGGGTCTCGGAGTACTCGGGGCGGTGCGCCGGACCGCCCCCGGCCGGGGCGCCGAAACCGAAGTCCTTGGCCAGCCCCTTGCCGAACTCCTTGCCGAAGTCGCCGAACTCCTTGGTCAGCTCGGTCAGGCCCTCGCGCACCCCGGTCGGCCAGTCGCCGCGCGCGAAGTGGTCCTGCACCTGGTCCTGGACCCGGCGGGCGATGCGCTGGAACTCCTCCTGCGCCTGCTCCCGCGCCCGCTCCTGGGCCTCCTTGGCCTGGCGCCTGGCCCGCTGCGCCTCCTCGCGCGCCCGGCGGCTCTCGTCCTTGGCACGCCGTGCCTGCTCCTTCCACTCCTGCTTGACCCGGCGCATCTCCTCCTTGGCGGCCCGCCAGGACTCCTTGTCGTCCGCCGCGCTGTCGCCGCCCGGGGCGGACGCGCCGCCTGTCGCGCCCTGCCGGGCCTGGGAGGCCGCCGCGCGCATCTCGCGCCGCAGGTCGCCCGCGGCACCGCGCACATCGGCCCGGATCTCGGCGGCCAGCTCGGCGACCGACTCGCGGATCTCCAGCTCCAGGTCGGCCAGCTCGCCACTGCGGTCGGCCAGCTCGGCGCGGCCCGCGTCGGTGATCGCGTACACCTTCCGGCCGCCCTCGGTGGTGTGGGTGACCAGGCCCTCGGCCTCCAGCTTGGCCAGCCTGGGGTAGACGGTGCCCGCCGAGGGCGCGTACAGCCCCTGGAAGCGCTCCTCCAGGAGGCGGATCACCTCGTATCCATGGCGGGGGGCCTCGTCGAGGAGCTTGAGCAGATACAGACGAAGGCGGCCGTGGGCGAAGACGGGAGGCATGTCAGAGCACCTTCTTGTCGGTCGGGCCGGGGGTCGGTCCGTCGGTCGGTCCGTCGGGTGTGCCGCTGTCGCCGGGCTCGGGGTCCCAGGCGCCCTCCTCGGCGGGCGGGCGGCGCAGCAGGGCGATGGAACCGGAGACGGTGGTCGCCTTCAGCCGGCCCCGGCCCGTGCCCAGCGTGCCGGTGATCCGCTTGGCACCCCACTGGCCGCTGACGCGCAGGTCCTCGAAGGCGTTGGAGACCGCGCCGCTCGCGGTGTTGGCCTCCACCTCCGCGTCCGCGGGGTGGGGGAGGCGGATCGCGATCTCACCGGAGACGTTGGTCAGGCTGATGTCGGTCGGGGAGGCCACCCGGTCGAGGTCGACGATCATCGACCCGCTCACCGAGTCCGCCCGGACCGAGGAGCCGGAGCCCTCGACCAGGGTGAGGTCGCCGGAGACCGACTTGAAGCGGAGGTCACCGGAGAGGGCCTGCGCCTCCACGTTCCCCGAGACGGTGTCCGCGCGGACCGGGCCGGTGACGCCGACCAGCGTGGTGTCGCCGGTGACGCCCTTCACCTCGGTGAGCCCGTCGATGCCGGAGACCATGGCGGCGGCGCCGACCACGCCGACCTCGACCCGGGTGCTCGCCGGCACGGCCAGGGAGATCTCGGCGCTGCGCTGCCAGCCCTTGCGGTCGAGCCACTTGAGGAAGCCCTTCCAGGGCAGGTCCTCGTAGGCCACGGTCAGGGTGTTGCCGCGCTGGGTGACGATCAGGGGCGGCCCCTCGATCCGGGACACCTCCAGGCGGGCGGAACCGTCGTCCGTGCCCACGACGTTGACCGTGCCGTGGACGATGCGGACGTTCAGCTCGGTCGGGGGCTCGTCGAAGGTGAGCTTGGTGGGCTCGCCCACGGACCACTCGGACATGGTGCAGACCTCCTGGGACGGACCGGACCACGCGGGACGGCAGGACCGGAGACGGGACCGAAACGACGACGTGACGGGCGCGACCGGCGCGACTCGCGACACGCCATATCGCGTCCTTCCCTAGACACGATATATCGCGGACACGGAAAGTCAAGACACACCGTGAAACGCGACAGGGCGCCTCCCGGAAACGCGACAGGGCGCCTCCCCGAAACGCGACAGGCGGCCTCCCGGAAACGCGGAAGGCGCCCCCGAAGGGGCGCCCGTCCGGTCCGGCCACAGCCGGTCCCCGCTCGAAAGCCTGCGCCTGCGAGGCAGGGCAGGCTGTGCACCTACTCCTCGTCCTCGTCGTCGTCCAGCCGCGCCAGCCAGGTCGCCAGCCGCTCGACCGGGACCTCGAAGTCCGGGTTGAGGTCGACGAAGGTCCGCAGCTGCTCGGCGAGCCACTCGAAGGTGACCTCCTCCTCGCCCCGCCTCTTCTCCAGCTCTTCGATGCCACGGTCGGTGAAGTACATGCGGTCAAGGATAGGGCGCCGCGGGGCCGCGGAAACGGCCGGGCCGCACCCCCGGCGAGGGGATGCGGCCCGGTCAGGCACTCAGGCACTCAGGCGCGAACCGCGGGGCGGCGGGGCCCCGCGGACGCGCTCACGCCTCGAACACCTCGCGCACCAGCTGCTCCTGCTCGGCCTGGTGCCGCTTGGCGGAACCCACGGCCGGGGAGGAGGAGTGCGGACGCGAGATACGGCGCAGCCGCTCGCTGTGCGGCACGTCCGCGCCGACCGCCAGGTCCAGGTGGTCGATCAGGTTGAGCGCGATGAACGGCCAGGCACCCTGGTTCGCCGGCTCCTCCTGCGTCCACAGGTACTTCTCGGCGTTCGGGTACTTCTTGATCTCCGCCTGGAGCTCGGCACCCGGCAGCGGGTACAGGCGCTCGATGCGGATGATCGCCGTGTCCGTCGCGCCGCGCTTCTTCCGCTCGGCGTCGAGGTCGTAGTAGACCTTGCCCGCGCAGAAGACGACCTTCTTCACGGCGCTCGGGTCGACCGAGTCGTCGCCGATGACCGGGCGGAACTCGCCCGTCGTGAACTCCTCCGTCTTCGAGGCGGCGGCCTTCAGGCGCAGCATCGACTTCGGGGTGAAGACCACCAGCGGCTTGTGGTGCGGGTTGTGCACCTGCCACCGCAGGAGGTGGAAGTAGTTCGACGGCAGGGTCGGCATCGCGACCGTCATGTTGTTCTGCGCGCACAGCTGGAGGTAGCGCTCGATGCGGGCCGAGGAGTGGTCCGGGCCCTGGCCCTCGTAGCCGTGCGGCAGCAGCAGCGTGACGCCGGAGGTCTGGCCCCACTTCTGCTCGGCGGCCGAGATGTACTCGTCGATGACCGACTGGGCGCCGTTGGCGAAGTCGCCGAACTGGGCCTCCCACATCACCAGCGCGTCCGGGCGGGTCAGCGAGTAGCCGTACTCGAAGCCCATGACCGCGTACTCGGAGAGCAGCGAGTCGTAGACGTTGTAGCGGGCCTGCTCGTCGGCCAGGTACAGCAGCGGGGTGTAGTCCTCGCCGGTCTCGCGGTCGATCAGCACCGCGTGGCGCTGGCCGAAGGTGCCGCGGCGGGAGTCCTGGCCGGACAGCCGGACCGGGACGCCCTCCAGCAGCAGCGAGCCGATGGCCAGGGTCTCGCCCATGCCCCAGTCGATGGTGCCGTCCTCGACCATCGCCGCCCTGCGCTGGAGCTGCGGCAGCAGGCGCGGGTGGACGGTGAAGTGGTCGGGGATGTTGACCTGGGACTCGGCGATCCGCTTGACGACCTCGGCGGAGATCGCGGTGCTCACCCGCACCGGGAAGCCGGCCTGCGGGTCCGGGGACTGCGGGACGGCCGGCTGCGAGGTGGCCTCGCGGACCTCGGTGAAGACCTTCTCCAGCTGCCCCTGGTAGTCCTGGAGCGCCTGCTCGGCCTCTTCCAGCGTGATGTCGCCGCGACCGATCAGGGACTCGGTGTAGAGCTTGCGCACCGAGCGCTTCTTGTCGATCAGGTCGTACATCAGCGGCTGGGTGAAGGCCGGGTTGTCCGACTCGTTGTGACCGCGGCGGCGGTAGCAGATGAGGTCGATCACCACGTCCTTGTTGAACGCCTGGCGGAACTCGAAGGCGAGCCGCGCCACGCGCACGACGGCCTCGGGGTCGTCGCCGTTGACGTGGAAGATCGGGGCCTCGATCATGCGGGCCACGTCGGTGGCGTACATCGAGGAGCGCGAGGACTCGGGCGCCGCGGTGAAGCCGACCTGGTTGTTGATGACGATGTGGACCGTGCCGCCGGTGCGGTAGCCGCGCAGCTGCGACATGTTCAGGGTCTCGGCCACCACGCCCTGGCCCGCGAAGGCCGCGTCGCCGTGGATCGCCACCGGCAGCACGGTGAAGTCCGTGCCGCCCTTGTTGATGATGTCCTGCTTGGCGCGGGAGATGCCCTCGATGACCGGGTCGACCGTCTCCAGGTGGGAGGGGTTCGCGGCCAGCGAGACCTTGATCTGCTCGCCGTCCAGGCCGGTGAAGGTGCCCCCGGCGCCCAGGTGGTACTTCACGTCGCCGGAGCCGTGCATCGACTTCGGGTCGAGGTTGCCCTCGAACTCGCGGAAGATCTGCGCGTACGACTTGCCGACGATGTTGGCGAGCACGTTCAGCCGGCCGCGGTGGGCCATGCCGATGACGACCTCGTCCAGGCGCGACTCGGCGGCCGAGTCGAGGACCGCGTCGAGCAGCGGGATGACGGACTCGCCGCCCTCCAGGGAGAAGCGCTTCTGGCCGACGTACTTCGTCTGGAGGAAGGTCTCGAAGGCCTCCGCGGCGTTCAGCCGGCGCAGGATGCGCAGCTGCTCCTCGCGCTCCGGCTTGGAGTGCGGGCGCTCCACGCGGTCCTGGATCCACTTGCGCTGCTTGGGGTCCTGGATGTGCATGAACTCGATGCCGACCGTGCGGCAGTACGAGTCGCGCAGCACGCCGAGGATGTCGCGCAGCTTCATCATCGACTTGCCGGCGAAGCCGCCGACGGCGAACTCGCGCTCCAGGTCCCACAGGGTGAGCCCGTGCTCGGTGATGTCCAGGTCGGGGTGCTTGCGCTGCTGGTACTCCAGCGGGTCGGTGTCGGCCATGACGTGGCCGCGGACCCGGTAGGAGTGGATCAGCTCGAAGACGCGGGCGGCCTTGGTGACGTCGTCGTCGTGGCTGGCGTCGATGTCCTTGAGCCAGCGGACCGGCTCGTAGGGGATGCGCAGTGCCTCGAAGATCTCGTCGTAGAAGCCGTTCTCGCCGAGCAGCAGGTTGGCGACGACACGCAGGAACTCGCCGGAGGCGGCGCCCTGGATCACCCGGTGGTCGTAGGTCGACGTGAGCGTCATGACCTTGGAGATGCCGAGCTTGTTCAGGGTGTCCTGGCTGGTGCCCTGGAACTCCGCCGGGTAGTCCATGGAGCCGACGCCCATGATCACCGACTGGCCGGGCATCAGACGCGGCACGGAGTGGACCGTGCCGAGGCCGCCGGGGTTGGTGAGGGAGACGGTGACGCCGGTGAAGTCGTCCATCGTCAGCTTGCCGTCGCGGGCGCGGCGGACGATGTCCTCGTAGGCCTGCCAGAACTCGAAGAAGTTCAGCGTCTCGGCCTTCTTGATCGCCGCGACGACGAGCTGGCGGTCGCCGTTGGGCTTGACCAGGTCGATGGCGAGACCGAGGTTGATGTGGTCCGGCTTGACCAGGGTCGGCTTGCCGTCCTTCTCGGCGAACGAGTTGTTCATCGAGGGCATGGCCTTGATGGCCTGGACCATCGCGTAGCCGATGAGGTGCGTGAAGGAGATCTTCCCGCCGCGGGCCCGCTTGAGGTGGTTGTTGATGACGATGCGGTTGTCGAACAGCAGCTTCACCGGGACGGCGCGCACGGACGTGGCCGTGGGCAGCTCCAGGGAGGCGTTCATGTTCTTGGCGACCGCGGCGGAGGGGCCGCGCAGCGTCACGAACTCGGGACCGGCCGGTGCCTCGGCGGCGGGCTCCGCCTTGGCGGGCGCCGGCTTCGCGGGGGCCGGGGCGGCCTTCGCGGGGGCCGGGGCCTGCGCGGCGGGCTTCGCCGGGGCGGGGGCCGGGGCGGGCTGCGCCGGAGCGGCGGGGTGTGCGGCGGCGGGCGCGGCCGGGGCCTGCGCGGGCTTCGCCGGGGCCGCCGGGGCGGCGGGCGCCGCCTGGGGCGCCGTGGTGGTGCCCGCGGCCCCCGCGGCCGCGGTACCCGCCGGAGCCGTGGAGGCAGCGGCGGCGGCTCCCGGCTTGTAATCGGCGAAGAAGTCCCACCAGGCACGGTCTACCGAGTTCGGGTCCTGGAGGTACTGCTGATAGATCTCGTCGACGAGCCACTCGTTGGCACCGAACGCGGCCGCGGGGTTCTTCCCGGCTTGGTCGGTCTCGGTGGAGATGCTCGAGTTACTGGGGGACTGTGGCGACACGGCGGCAACCGCCCTCTTCCGCTTCACAAGGTGATGGACAGCGGGAATAAAGGCTACGCCTCCAAGACCGTGAAGGTCAGGTCGAGCCGGTTCATCGTCGCGTAAGTCACATCGAAAGCTGTGTTTCGGGGCTTGAAATGGCGGGAAACAAGCGTGGTTCGCCTGTCGTGGGCAAGGGGCCATCCGGGCCTGACCCGGCGCGGAGGCAGGCCCCTGCCTGATCACACGTGTCCGGCTGGGCGGATGCTCGTGGATCTTGGGGTTCCGGCTCCGACTTTACGTCAACTTGGCAGAGAGGGAAGCCCGGGAAGAGTGATGCGGATCCGGCAACCGCGCTCGGATTCGGCCACCCCGATCCGGCCGCCGTGCAGATCCACCGCCCAGCGGGCGATCGCCAGGCCGAGCCCGGTCCCGCCGTCGCTCCCCGGGCCGTGCGGCCGGCTCACCGCGCCCCGGTTGAAACGCTCGAAGACGCGGTGCCACTCGGAGCGGGGGATGCCCGGCCCCTCGTCGATGACCTCCAGGTCCAGCGACTGGGGCTGCGCCCCGCGCCGCGCCTTGACCGTCACCCGGCCGTGCGGCGGGCTGTGCTTGACCGCGTTGTCGATCAGGTTGGCGACCACCTGGTGGATCCGCTCCGGATCCGCGTGCGCGGTCAGGTCCAGCGGGGACACGTCGAGCCGCAGATGGACGTCGGTGCGGGTGTGGTTGCCCGAGCCCGAGGCCATGCCCGCGCGCGCGGAGGCCACCATGTTGGCCTCCTTCAGCACGCCCGACAGATACGGCCACACCTCGAAGCGCCGCTTCTTCAGCGGCACCACGCCGTTGTCCAGGCGGGACAGGTCCAGCAGGGTCTCCACCAGGCGGCCCAGCCGCTCGGTCTGCTTCAGGGCCGTGCGCATGGTCTCCGCGTCGGCCTCGGTGACCCCGTCGACGATGTTCTCCAGCACCGCGCGCAGGCCCGCGATCGGCGTGCGCAGCTCGTGCGAGACATTCGCCACCAGCTCCTTGCGCTGGCGGTCCTGGGCGGCCAGCTCGTCCGCCATGCGGTTGATCGTCTGCGCCAGGTCGCCCAGCTCGTCGCGGCGGTTCTCGCGCACCCGGCGCGTGTAGTCGCCGTGCGAGATGGACCGGGCCACCGCGTTCATCTCGTCCAGCGGGGCGGTCAGCGAGTGCGCCACGAACTGGGTGATCAGCAGCGTGGCGATCATGGAGAAGACCATGATGAAGCGCAGCTCGGTCTTGGTGTGCACCGCGATCATCGACAGACCGGTGGTGATCAGCACCGCGATGACGACCAGCGCGCCCAGCTTGGTCTTGACCGAGAAGGGGTGGCGGACCCGCCCGCCACCGCCCCAGGGGTCCCGCTGGTCCCCGTGCGCCGCCGGCCCGTCGCTCATGGGGTGGGCGTCTCCAGCGCGTAGCCCACGCCGTGCACGGTACGGATCCGCTCGGCGCCGATCTTCCGGCGCAGCGCCTTGATGTGGCTGTCGACGGTGCGGGTGCCCGAGGCGTCCGCCCAGTCCCACACCTCCGCCAGCAGCTGCTCGCGGGAGAGCACCGCGCGCGGGGTGTTGGCCAGGCACACCAGCAGGTCGAACTCGGTCGGCGTGAGGTGGACGTCCTCGCTGCGCACCCGGACCCTGCGCTGCGCGTGGTCGATCTCCAGCTCGCCCAGGCGCAGGATGCCGCTGCGCGGGGTCGCCGCGGCCAGCGCCGCCCGCTCCACCCGGCGCAGCAGGACGTGCACGCGGGCGGCCAGCTCCCGCATCGAGAACGGCTTGGTCATGTAGTCGTCGGCGCCGACCCCGAGCCCGACCAGCATGTCGGTCTCGTCGTCGCGCGCGGTGAGCATCAGCACCGGCACCGGCCGCTGGGCCTGCACCCGGCGGCAGACCTCCAGGCCGTCGAAGCCGGGCAGCATGATGTCGAGGATCAGCAGGTCGGGCTGCCATGCCTCGGCGGTGTCGACGGCGCTCGGCCCGTCGCCCGCGGTCTGCACCAGGAAACCCTCGGCGCGCAGACGGGTGGCGATGGCGTCCATGATGGTCTGGTCGTCCTCGACCACCAGGACCCGGCGCTGGGCTCCCGGCCCGGCCGTCGTGCCGCCCTGCGCGGTGTGTGTCTGCTCCATCGCCCGCCCCTGAGGTGTGCTTTCCGGAATCATGTGGGGTGATTCCATGACTGCGCGTGGTCGCGATCGACGCTTGAATGATCGGCGTCAGGGAAGCAGCGTACGGGGAGTCACGGTGCCTTTGCTATCCAGCCCGGACGGCGAGGTGCACGACGTCCGGTACGCCCCGGGCAACCGGGATCTCTTCGGTGCGCACCTGCTGGAACCCGACATTCCACAAGGTTCCTTCAAATTCCGGAGAGGGTTTCGCCGACCACACCGCGAGGACGCCGCCGGGTCTCAACACCCGTGCGCAGCTTGCCAGTCCGGACGGTGCGTACAGCTCGCCGTTGCCCTCGGTGACGGTCCAGCCGGGGCCGTTGTCGATGTCCAGGCAGAGCGCGTCGAACGTGGCGGAAGTCTCATTGACGTAAGTGACGAGGTTGGTCTCCACGATCTCGGTGCGCTCGTCGGCGAGGGCCCGCGCGGTGAGCGCGGCGAGCGGTCCCCCGCGGTGCCAGCCGACGATCGCGGACTCCCGCTCCACGACCGTGATCCGGCCCCAGCGGGGCTCGGCCGCGGCGTGCGCGAGTGAGAAGCCGACGCCCAGCCCGCCGATCAGCACGCGCGGTGCCGGGCGGCCGTCCAGCGCGGCGAGGGCGGCGTCCACGAGCAGCCGTTCGGAACGGCCGTCGGAGGTGTCCATCAGGAAGCAGCCGTTGGCGATGATCTGAAGCAACGCGCCGTGCCGGCGCAGCACGACCTCTCCGTGGGGTCCCTCGCGGCGGTCCAGCACCACGGGAGTCTCGTACGAGGCGTTCATGAGGTCATCCTGCCCGAACAGGGGCTTGCCGCCACCTGGATTACGGGTGACACGGATCGAACACCGTACGAGGACGGGCCGTTCGCGCACCGGCCGGGAACAGAACCGTGCACAGGAGGAAGTTAATAGGTTGCTGTGAATCGGCTGCCCGGTGGCGCCGGTCATGGACAGCCGCTCCCGGGACGCGAAGGGTTGGGGGCACGACGGAAGGAGCGCCACCGTGGAACGGACTGCGGACCCCGAGGCCGCGGCCCCGCCCCGCCCGGACGGCGCACCGCGCCCTCTGGAGGGCGTGCCGCGGCAACGGCCCCGGCTGGCGGCGGCACCCGCGGACGCGCCGGCGGCCCCGCCGCCGCTCGTGGGCCCGGGTGCCGCCGCCGCTGCCCTGGGCGTGCGGTGGGGCGGGCTCCGCCGGGTCCTGCCCGGCCCCCGCCGTACGCCTTTCACGTTCTGGTACGCGCTGGTGCTGGTCCTCACCTCGCTCGTCACCGAGTACGCCCCCGCCGCCGTGGTGGACGCGCTGTACCGCAGCTCCAGCACGGATGTCGCGCACCTCGTCCGGGACCCGGTGCGGGTGCTGGCCGGGAGCGCGCTGTGGATCGCGGGCGGGGTCGTGTCGGCGTACTCCCTGTGCTTCCTGCTGGTGCTCACCGCGCTGGAGCTCAGGACCGGCGCGCGGCGCACCGCCGGGGTGTTCCTGCTCGGGCATGTGGTCGCCACCCTGGCCACCGAGGTGCCGGTCGGGCTCGCGGTGCTGGCCGGGCGGCTCCCGGCCGGGTCGCTGCACCGCCTGGACTACGGGATCAGCTTCGGTGTCGCCGCCAGCGTCGGCGCGCTCTGCGGCCTGCTGCGCCCCTGGCTGCGCTGGCCCGCGCTGACGGTGTTCGCCGGGATGCTGCTGGACGACCTGGCGTCCTTCACCGACCCGATGACCTCCTGCGGCCACCTCATCGCGCTGGCGGTGGGGGTGGGCTGCTGGCCGGTGCTGCGGCGCGGGCCGGGGCTCTGGAGCGATGACAGGCAGCAGCCCCCGGTTGCGTAATGTGATCATCATGCGACCGAAGATTGTCATCATCCTGTCCGTGGCCGGTCTGCTGGCCACGGGATGCGGCGGGAACGGGAATTCCGGTCCGGGGGACGCCGGTGCCAAGGCGTCGGCGTCGGCTCCCGGTCCGGCGGCGATGGCGCAGCGGCTGGCGCGGCCGGGCGAGAGCCCGGACCCGGAACCGTCCCCCTCGCCCGCCGCCAGTGCGCCGTTCGCCGAGCAGCTCGCGTACGAACTGCGCTCCAGGACGCTCGAAATGGCCGCCGCCCCCGGCAGCACGACCGGGAAGTGCCCGAGGACCGCGGTCTCGAAGAAGGGCGCGAAGGTCACGTGCACCACCACCTACAAGGGCCTGGAGGTCCGCTGGGACGTGACCCTCGGCGACAAGGCCCCCTGGTCGGTCTCCGGTGACTACGTGTCCTACAAGGCGCTTCCCCGTACGGGAATCCTCACCCGGGACGGCGTGGCCCGTCTCTTCTACGGCAACTTCAGCCCCGATTATCTGCTGTGCAACGACATCCCCGAGGCCGTCCTCGCACCGCTGAACGCCAAGTCCGCCTACACCTGCGAGCCGGTCGACAAGGGGAAGAAGCCGCTCGGGTACGGCACCCCGGTCCGCGCCACCGAGAACGGGCCCCGCGCCTACTGACCGGCCGTCCGCTCCGGCCGAGCCGTCCGGTGGGGCCGGTCAGGCCGGGGTGGGGCTGTCCGCCGCGGGGCGGCCCGCGAGGGCGGCGCGCAGCCGGTCCATGGCCGCCTTCCAGGAGGCGCTGTCCGACTCTGCCCACAGTTCGAGGAGTTCGGACTCCTCGGTGAGGACGCGGTCGAGGGCGCGCAGGGCGGGGGCGCGCAGGCCGGTGAGGTCGGGGACGGGCTGCCGGGGGCCGTAGGCGGAGTCCGCGGGGTCGCCGCCGGGGCACTGGGCGGCGACCAGGGCCGCCGCCGCGACGGCCTCCTCGCCGATCTCCGAGTCGAGGAAGCCGGTCGTGTCGGCCGCGCGGGTCAGCGCGGCGAGGACCAGGTCCCGCCGCGCGTCGGCGGAGGCGTCGTCCAGGGCGCCGCTCCAGTCCGCCGCGGTGTCGTTGTCGAAGGGTCCGATGTCCCAGGTGCCCATGTGTCTCTCCCGGCTGTGGTGATGTCCGGGCAGCGTGACAGGTGCCACTGACATCGGGCCCGCCGCGCGGGATCTCCCTGGTCCGGCGCCTGCGCACCGGCCCGCGCCGCACCCCGCGGAATATCCCGCTCCCCGTGATCGCTGACTGATCGCTGACGGCGAACAAGCACCGGGGAACAATCGCCCGCTCCCAAGCATTGAGTCGGCATAGCTCAACTTGACTGCCGAAGGGGAGATCATGGCTGCTGAGTCCACGGCGTTCACACCGCTCACTCTGCCTGTGCTGCCGCTCGATGACGAGGTCGTGCTGCCCGGCATGGTGGTTCCGCTGGACCTGAGTGATGCCGAGGTACGGGCCGCGGTGGAGGCCGCGCAGGCCGCCGCCCGGTCGGAGCCGGGCAAGCCCAGGGTGCTGCTGGTGCCGCGCATCGAGGGGACGTACGCCAAGACCGGTGTGCTGGGCACCGTCGAGCAGGTAGGACGGCTGGCCGACGGCGACCCGGGCGCGCTGATCCGCGGCCGGGGCCGGGTGAGCATCGGCGCCGGGACCACCGGGCCGGGCGCCGCGCTGTGGGTCGAGGGCACCCGGATCGACGAGACCGTCCCGGAGCCGCTGCCCGGCCAGGTCGCGGAGCTGGTGAAGGAGTACAAGGCCCTCGCCACCGCCTGGCTGCGCAAGCGCGGCGCCTGGCAGGTCGTCGACCGGGTCCAGGCCATCGACGACGTCTCCGCGCTCGCCGACAACTCCGGCTACTCGCCGTTCCTCACCACCGAACAGAAGATCGAACTGCTGGAGACCGCCGAGCCGGTGGCCCGGTTGCGGCTCGCCACCCGGCAGCTGCGCGACCACCTCGCCGAGCAGGACGTCGCCGAGACCATCGCCAAGGACGTCCAGGAGGGCGTCGACAAGCAGCAGCGCGAGTTCCTGCTGCGCCGTCAGCTCGAAGCCGTCCGCAAGGAGCTGCGCGAGCTGAACGGCGAGAGCGGCGGCGAGGGCGAGGAGTCCGACGACTACCGGGCCCGCGTCGAGGCCGCCGACCTGCCCGAGAAGGTGCGCGAGGCGGCGCTCAAGGAGGTCGACAAGCTGGAGCGCGCCTCCGACCAGTCGCCCGAGGGCTCCTGGATCCGCACCTGGCTCGACACGGTCCTGGAGATGCCGTGGAACGAGCGGACCGAGGACGCCTACGACATCGAGGGCGCCAAGGACGTGCTGGACGCCGAGCACGCGGGCCTGAAGGACGTGAAGGAGCGCATCACCGAGTACCTGGCGGTGCGCAAGCGGCGCGACGACCGCGGCCTCGGGGTGATCGGCGGGCGGCGCGGCGGTGCCGTGCTCGCGCTCGTCGGCCCGCCCGGGGTCGGCAAGACCAGCCTGGGCGAGTCCGTGGCGCACGCGATGGGCCGCAAGTTCGTCCGCGTCGCCCTCGGCGGCGTCCGCGACGAGGCGGAGATCCGCGGCCACCGCCGCACCTACGTCGGCGCGCTGCCCGGCCGGATCGTGCGGGCCGTCAAGGAGGCCGGTTCGATGAACCCGGTGGTCCTGCTCGACGAGATCGACAAGGTCGGCTCCGACTACCGCGGCGACCCGGCGGCGGCCCTGCTGGAGGTCCTGGACCCGGCGCAGAACCACACCTTCCGGGACCACTACCTGGAGGTCGAGCTGGACCTGTCGGACGTGGTCTTCCTGGCCACGGCCAACGTCCTGGAGGCGATCCCGGAGGCGCTGGCCGACCGGATGGAGATCGTGCGCCTGGACGGCTACACCGAGGACGAGAAGGTCGTCATCGCCCGCGACCACCTGCTCCCGCGCCAGCTGGAGCGGGCCGGTCTCGGCGCCGACGAGGTCACCATCGAGGAGGGCGCGCTGCGCAGGCTGGCGGGCGAGTACACCCGCGAGGCGGGCGTGCGCACCCTGGAGCGCTCGGTGGCGCGGCTGCTGCGCAAGATCGCCGCCCAGCACGAACTGGGCGAGCGGGAGCTGCCGTTCACCGTCACCGCCGACTCCCTGCGGGCCCTGATCGGCCGGCCGCACCACGTACCGGAGTCCGCCCAGGACCCGGCCGAGCGCCGTACGGCCGTGCCGGGCGTGGCGACCGGCCTCGCGGTCACCGGCGCCGGTGGCGACGTGCTCTACGTCGAGGCGTCCCTCGCCGACCCCGAGACGGGGGCCGCGGGCCTGACGCTGACCGGTCAGCTCGGCGACGTCATGAAGGAGTCCGCGCAGATCGCGCTGAGCTTCCTGCGCAGCCACGGCGCCGAGCTGGAGCTGCCGGTGGGCGATCTGAAGGACCGGGGCGCGCACATCCACTTCCCGGCGGGCGCGGTCCCCAAGGACGGCCCGAGCGCCGGTGTCACGATGACGACGGCGCTGGCCTCGCTGCTGTCGGGCCGCCTGGTGCGCACCGACGTGGCGATGACCGGCGAGGTGTCGCTGACCGGACGCGTGCTGCCCATCGGCGGGGTGAAGCAGAAGCTGCTCGCCGCGCACCGGGCGGGCGTGACCACCGTGATCATCCCCAAGCGCAACGAGCCCGACCTGGACGACGTCCCGGCGGAGGTGCTGGACAAGCTCGATGTGCACGCCGTCACCGATGTCCGCCAGGTGCTGGAACTGGCCCTGGCGCCTGCGGTGAGCGGTGCGGAGGAGAAGGTTCCGGCGGCGGCGTGACGGACGCGGCCGGATGAAAGGGGGAAGGCCCGGTCCTCCTCGGGGAGGACCGGGCCTTCGCCGTACGCGCCCGCGTACGCGTACGGATCAGCCGTTGGCCAGGGCCTTCACCCGGTCCAGCGCGCCGTTGAACTTGTCGTGGTCGCCCACCGTCGGGCCGGACGAGGTGTACTGCCACATCGTGTAGAAGCCCCAGCCCGCCGGCAGCGTCCCCACGGTCGAGGCGTACCGCGCGATCCACAGCGGGTTGTTGGCGGCGAAACCGCCGTAGTTCCCGGTGCACTGGGTCCACCAGGAGGTGGCCGTGTAGATCACGGCGTCCCGGCCGGTGCGCGCCTTGTAGGTGTTGAGGAAGTCGGCGATCCAGCTGACCATCGCGCTCGCGGACTTGCCGTAGCAGGCGGCGCCGTAGGGGTTCCACTCGATGTCGAGGGAGCCCGGCAGGGTCTTGCCGTCCTTGGACCAGCCGCCGCCGTGGTCGACGAAGTAGTTGGCCTGGGCGGCGCCGCTGGTGGTGTCCGGGGTCGCGAAGTGGTACGAGCCGCGGATCATGCCCACGTTGTAGGAGCCGTTGTACTGCTGGGTGAAGGAGGGGTTCGTGTAGTACGTCCCCTCGGTCGCCTTGGTGTAGGCCCAGCGGACGCCGCTGTTCCACAGGGTGGACCAGGCGACGTTGCCCTGGTAGCCGCTGACGTCGACGCCCTCGGTCTGGGTGACGTCAGCGGAGGTGGGGGTGCCGCTGCGGCCGTCGTGGGCCGCGACGCCGATGCCCATGTAGGCGGAGCCGCGGGCGGGCGGGGTGGCGGTGGCACCGGCGTCGGCACCTGCGTCGGTGTCGGCGGAGGAGGGCGTGGCGAGGAAGAAGGAGAACGCCGCGAGCAGGACTCCCGCGGCGGTCAGCCGCCGCTTGCGGGCCGTTCCGGATCTGTGCACGGGCATGACGTGCCTCCGAAGTTCGGTGGTGCTCGGTGGGGGGAAACGCGGGCATGGCCCACGGTCGCACGAGGGGGGCGCGGGCCTGGGGAGACCCGCCGGGAACGACCATGGCGTGGGCATGCCATTGACTGCCTGATGCAGAAGCTACGCGCGTGGACCGTCGGTGGGAAGAGGGGCCGGAGGCTGCCGTTGGTCTACGCCTGCGAAATACTGACCAAGCTGCGGCGATGGCGGCGCCCGGCGGTAACTTTCAGGACCGGCAACACTCCAGGGCAGGGGCTGACGTGCACGAAGACGCAAGGGGCGAGGGCCGCGGGACGATGGCGGACACAGCGTCGCGCGGTGGTGTGGACCGGGAGTTTCTTTCCCTGGAACGGGAGATGACCGTCCTGCTGCGACGCGCCCGCGCCAGCCAGGCGGAGATGGCCCGCGAGGTGCACCCGGGCCTGGAGTCCTCGGCGTACGGACTGCTGGTGCGGCTGGACGAGTGCGGCAGCCAGCGCGCCACCGCCCTCGCCGCCTACATCGGCGTCGGCAAGGCCACCATGTCCCGCCAGTTGCGCGCCCTGGAGGAACTGGGCCTCGTCGCCCGCGAACCGGACCCCGCCGACGGCCGGGCCTGGCTGGTGGCCCTCACCGACGACGGGCGCCGCCGGGTCGGCCAGGTCCGCGACGCCCGCCGGGCCCGCTACGTCCGCCAGCTCGACCACTGGGACCGCGGCGAGGTCGCCGAACTGGCCCGGCTGCTGCACGAGCTGAACGGCGTCATGGAGAAGCACGAGCGGTGACACCCGGGCGGGAGACGGCAGCCGGGCCTCGTCCCGTCCCGCCCCGCTCACAGCCGGACGAACACCGCCGTCGCGTCGTCGTGCGTCTTGCTCCGCCCGAGGTACCGGCGCTCCTCGCGGTCGGCGCGCTCCAGTTCCCGCACCCGGTCCACCAGCGCGCCCGCGCCCTCCTTGCGCAGCAGCCCGAAGCACTGCGCCCAGTCGCCCTCGTGGAACTTCTCCACCCAGCGCGTCGCCCCGTCGGTCAGCGCGGCCAGCGCGCGCACCTCCTCGAGGGGCACGCTGCCGGTCACCGCGCGCTCCGCGACCGAGGGGTCCGCGGCCGCCGTGAAGAAGCCGCCCTCCTTGTTGCGCAGGGTGCTGTCGACCAGCGCCTCCGTCGCGCGCGCGGCGCGCGGCAGCCGGTCCAGCCGGTCGTCCAGGACCGGGGTGACCAGGCCGCCGGGCGACTCCAGCAGCAGCGCCGAGTCCGACAGGACCAGATAGTCGAGC
This sequence comes from Streptomyces sp. PsTaAH-124, assembly GCF_000373685.1. Lineage (NCBI taxonomy): Bacteria > Bacillati > Actinomycetota > Actinomycetes > Kitasatosporales > Streptomycetaceae > Streptomyces > Streptomyces sp. PsTaAH-124. Next base: position 229,969 of record NZ_KB892208.1, read on the forward strand.
GACAGGGCGGACCAGCGTGCGAGCACCACGGTTGCCTGTGGCGTGCGCGGGTGAGAAAGGTCACAGGTGTCCGCGTGCTCCTCCGCGGTGCCGCCGATCGTCCGTGCGAGCATCTCCCGCAGCGTCAGATCGGGGCGCGAAACGGTCAGTTCGGTCAGCGCCCCGCCGAGCCGGGCGGTGAACCAGGGGACGGAATGCAGACAGCCTGTCTCCGTCGCGGGCGGCGTCACCCCGTCGAGGACCACCACGGCGCCGCCCTGCCCGCAGACGGGCAGTCCGACGGCGGCGAAGTCCTCGTTCGCACGATCCGGGCGGCCGGGCTCCGAAACAACCTCAGTTCGCATCCGGCCAGTCTGCACCAGCCCTTCACATGGTCCATCAAAGGGTGCTATCGACCTTGGAATTGACGCGAGGACGCCCGTCAGGCGCCTGATTTGGCATGAATTGGCGGGCTCCGGGAAGACGTGGCGGCGAATACTGCCAAAGCCTGCCGCCGACGTCCAACCGGCCCGCCGTACGAGCCCCGGGCACGCGCCGGAGGAACTTGCCCGCCAACTCCCCTCCGATGTTCACTCCTTCGGGTGGCCGGTCGGACGATGCGGGACCACTGCCCACCGGCACTGGGAGGGTCGGAATCCGATGCAGGCCCCCTGCGCGCGCCAAGCCGACGACGGCGCGAGCCCGGGGGAGGGTGGACGTATGCGTCGCACCAGCTGACGAGCCGCCACCCGGGCCCACGAGTACACGAGTACAGGAATGCGAGCACCGGTGCAGAAGAAGCGGCCTCGGCGCACAGGCAAGCAGACGGCCACCGCGAAGGGACCCGAGCACACACCCGGCACGCCCTCCGCGACCCCCGTGGGCAAGGGCCGCCCCAGGCACGTACGCAACCGCCTCGTCCTCGCCGTCGCCGTGGTCGCCGCCGCCGTCGCCGGTGCGGGTGCGCCCTCCGTGCTCGACGCCTCCGGCCGGGTCGGCGACTCCCAGGACCTGGTCACCCTCGCCGGACAGACCCAGGACGCCCTGGCGCTCGCCCACGCCCTCGCCGACGAACGCGACGAGGTCACCGCCTACGCCGCCGCCGGACGCCCCCGCTCCAAGGCGCCCTCCGCCCAGCGCGGCGCCCGCGTCGACCGCCGGGCCGACGACCTGCGCGCCGCCACCGGCACACCGGGCTGGCTGCGCACCGACCTCGACGGCATCGCCGCCGTCCGCCGCTCGGCGCTCACCGGGAAGAGCACCGCGCTCCGGACCCACCAGGCGTACTCCGCCGTCATCGCCGATCTGCACCGGCTCGCCGGACAACTGGCCGAGCAGATGCCCGCGCGGGCCGGCTCGGGGGCGCACGCCCTCGCCGAGCTGGACACCGCCGTCCAGCAGGCCGCCGCCGCCCGCGGACTGCTGTCCGCCGCCCTCGCCGTGCCGTACAGCACCCGGACCGTCTACGACCCGGTCACCGGCGCCCCCACCGAGACCACGGACTCCTCCAAGGCCGCCACCAAGGAGCGCGACGCCCTCAGCGCCGCCGCCCAGCAGGCCCGGATCCGCTCCGACGCCGCCCTCGCCGCGTTCCGCGAGACCGCGCCCGAGGCCGCCCGCGCCTCCTACGACTCCACCGTCACCGGCCCCGAGGTGAACTCCGCGGCCGGCTATCTGGCCAGGCTCACCGACGCGTCCTCGCTCTCCGACGCCGACCTCACCGTCGGCGCCGCCAAGGTCGACGCGGCCCTCACCGCCCGGCTCGACCTGATGCGCGGCGCCGAGTCCTCCCTGTACGACCACCGCACCAAGGACCTGGAGCGGCTGCGCGACGACGACGTCACCGCGCTGGAGCTGCGCGTCGCCCTGCTGGGCGCCCTGCTCCTGGTCGCGATCGGCATCGCCACCGCCCTGGCCCGCACCCTCACCCGCCCGCTCGCCGTGCTGCGCCGGGGCTCCGCCCGCCTGGCCGGTGCCGAGGACCCGGCGGCCGAGGAGCCGATCCGCTTCACCGGCCGCAACGACGAGTACGCCGAGGTCATCCGCTCCGTCAACGCCCTGCACACCCACGCCGCCGCCCTCGCCGAACGGGTCGCCACCCTGGAGGCCGACCGCAAGCACCTGGTCGGGCAGCGGCAGAAGATGGCCGACGCCCGCGAGGAACTGCGCGCCGAACTCGCCGAGGCGGCCGCCCGCCTGGAGCGCACGCGCGCCGGTATCGGCTCCACCTTCGTCAACCTGGCGCTGCGCACCCTGGGCCTGGTCGAGCGGCAGCTCACCGTCATCGAGGGCCTGGAGGAGCGCGAGCAGGACCCCGACCGCCTCGCCACCCTCTTCAAGCTCGACCACTTCGCCACGGTCATGCGCCGGCACAGCGAGAACCTCCTCGTGCTGGCCGGTACCGAGCACGTCCAGCAGCACGCCGGGCCGGTCCCGCTGGTCGACGTGGTGCGCGCCGCGGTCAGCGAGATCGAGCGCTACGAGCGGGTGCGCATCGCCGCGCTGCCGCCGCACGCGCACGTGGCCGGCTTCGCCGCCGACGACCTCTCCCACCTGCTGGCCGAACTCATGGAGAACGCCACCTCGTTCTCCCCGCCCGAGCGGCCCGTCGAGGTCTCCGGGTGGCTCCTGGAGAACGGCGAGATCATGCTCTCCGTCCAGGACGAGGGCATCGGCGTCGACGCCGAGCGGCTGACCCGGCTCAACGCCCGCCTCGCCGACTTCGACCCGGACGCCCCGTACACCCAGGACGCCGAGGAAGGTCTCGGCCTCGGCCTGTACGTGGTGGCCCGGCTCGGGCACCGGCACGGGGTGCGGGTGCAGCTGCGGGCGCAGAAGCAGGGCGGCACGGCGGCGGTCGTCGTCGTGCCCCAGGCGCTGCTGGCGCCCGCCCCCGGCGCCGCCGCCCCGGCCGCGGGCACCGTCTCCCTGCCCGGCGCCGAGGCCGAGGCCGGTTCCCACGTCCTGCCCGCCCGCGTCCCCGACGGCACCGACCCCCTCGTCGCCCTCGCCGAGAAGGCGGTACGGCAGTCGGAGGCGGCGCGGGAGAAGGCGGCCGTGGAGTCCGAGGAGGCCCACGGGAAGACGTCCGAGCCCGCCGGAGAGACCCGGGAACGGACCTCCCCGCAGCCCGGCGAGGCTCGCGCGCAGGCGCCCGCGAGGACGTTCCCGGAGGAGTCCCCGTCCGAGACGACGATGGAACTCTTCCTGCCGCCCGCGCCGGACACGCCCGCGCCGGACACGCCCGCGCCGGACACCTCCGCGGCGCACGGCTCCGCGGTGCCCGCGCCCGCGGCGGAGACGGCCTCGGCGCCGGGCACCGGCCCGGTGACCGGAGCGGACGCCGAGCCCCGTCCCGGAGCGGACCACGAGCCCGGCACCCGTGCGCACGCCGACGCGAGCCGTGAGCCCGGCACCTACCCGCACCCCGGCGCACACCCCGCGCCCGGCGCACCCGCCGCACCCCCCGAGACCTCCGCTCCGGCCGGAGCGCCGCCCGCCTCCCCGGCGGCCCCCGTGCCGGGGCCGGCCGTCTCGCCCGAGGGGGCGGCGGAGCACAGCCGGGCGGGGGAGGACGGGGAGTCCCTGACCGACAAGGGGCTGCCCAAGCGGACCCCGAGGATCACCACACCCGCCCATGCCCCGCGCCGGTCCGCCGGTTCGGTGGACGCCGAGGCTCTCCGCCGCCGCCTGGGCGGCTTCCGCCGCGGAGCCCAGGCGGGCCACCGCGACGTGGAGGCGGAGATCGCGGAACAGACGGCCCAGCACCACCGGCCGGCACCGGCCACCCGCGCGCAAGCCGGGGAGTCCACGGGGGGCACAGTCGAGGAGGCAAGCAGTTGACAGCGCCCACCACCTTCGGACTGAGCAGCGAGGCCCGCAACCTGCACTGGCTGCTGACCAATCTGGTCGAGGAGGTGCCCGGCATCCAATCGGTCGCCGTGGTCTCCTCCGACGGCCTGCTGCTCCTCTCCTCCGACCCCGAGCACGCCGGGGAGGCCCGCCGGGCCCGCGCGGACACGCCCGCCGGGCCGCGCGGCTCGGCCGCCGATCTCGCCACCATCGTGTCCGGCATCGGCAGCCTCACCATCGGCGCGGCCCGGCTGATGGACTCCGGAGCGGTCCGGCACACGATGGTCGCCATGGACGAGGGCAGCCTGTTCGTGATGTCGATCAGCGACGGCTCGCTGCTCGGGGTGCACGGCTCCGCGGAGTGCGACATGAGCGTGGTGGCGTACCACATGGCGCTCTTCGTCGGCCGCGCCGGACACGTCCTGACGCCCGAACTCCGCAGCGAGCTGCGCAAGTCACTGGAGGCCGAGTCGGCGGAGGACACCCGATGAGCGCGGCGGCGAGCGGCCCGGTCGGGGGCGTCCCCCGGCAGCAGTTGCCCGTCAGGGGCGGCGAGCGCAGGAAGCCCGCCCGGGTCCGCCCCTACTCGCTCACCGGCGGACGCACCCGCTTCGGGCACGTCCTGCTGGTGGAGACGTTCGTCGCCAGCACCGCCGCGCTGGACGCCGCCGACGAGCGCAAGGAGCTGCCGAGCGCCCCGCTGTCGCGGGTGATGCCGGAGATGCGGGCCATCGTCGAACTGTGCCGCCGGATGCGTACGGTGGCCGAGATCGCCGCGCTGCTGAAGATGCCGCTCGGTGTGGTCCGCGTGCTCCTGAGCGACCTGGCGGACCAGGGAAAGATCCGTGTGTACGGCACCGGGACCGGTCACGGCACCGGCCGCCCGGACCGCGCTCTGCTGGAAAGGGTGCTGAATGGACTCCGCCGTCTCTGATTCCGCCGTCGCCCCGTTCGCGGCCGGTCCCGCCGCGTTCGACGAGCCCGACGAGACGCTGCTGCCCTGGCAGCGGGACCGCACCCGGGCCCCGATCGCCACCAAGATCGTGGTGGCCGGCGGCTTCGGCGTGGGCAAGACCACGCTGGTCACCGCCGTCTCGGAGATCACGCCGTTGCAGACCGAGGCGCTGATGACCGAGGCGAGCGCGGAGACCGACGATCTCAGCGCGACGCCCGGCAAGGTGACGACGACCGTCGCCATGGACTTCGGCCGGATCACGCTCGACGACGACCTGGTGCTCTATCTGTTCGGCACCCCGGGCCAGCAGCGGTTCTGGTTCATGTGGGACGACCTGGTGCGCGGCGCGATCGGCGCGGTGGTCATGGCCGACACCCGCCGGCTGAAGGACTGCTTCCCGGCGCTCGACTACTTCGAGAGCTGCGGGCTGCCGTACGTCGTGGCCGTCAACCACTTCGACGGCAGCGAGCTGTTCGAGCCGGAGGACGTCCGCGAGGCGCTCACGGTCCCGGCGCACATACCCGTCCTGATCATGGACGCGCGGCGCCGGACCTCGGCCGTCGAGACCCTGCTGGCTCTCGTGGCGCACACCCTCGAGGAAACCCCCGAATGATCCTTCGGGCCGTCCAGAAGTCGCAGGAGGTAGCACCCGCATGAGAAAGATACTCGTCGTGGGGGCCGGCCAGTCCGGTCTCCAGCTCGCCCTCGGCCTCCAGTCGCACGGGTACGAGGTCACCCTCATGTCCAACCGGACCGCGGACGAGATCCGCTCCGGCCGGGTCATGTCGACCCAGTGCATGTTCCACACCGCGCTCCAGCACGAGCGGGACGTCCAGGTGAACTTCTGGGAGTCCCAGGCCCCCAGGATCGAGGGCCTCGGCCTCTCGGTCGCCGCGCCCGGCTCCCACGACCCCGGTCCCACCCAGCGGGCGATCGACTGGCTGGGCCGGCTCGACGGATACGCGCAGTCGGTCGACCAGCGGGTCAAGATGGCCGGCTGGATGGAGACCTTCGCGCAGCGCGGCGGCCAGCTCGTCATCCACGGCGCGGCCGTCGGCGACCTCGACTACTTCTCCCGCGCCTACGACCTCGTCCTCGTCTCGGCGGGCAAGGGCGAGCTGGTGTCGATGTTCGAGCGGGACGCGGAGCGCTCGCCCTACAGCGAGCCGCAGCGCGCGCTGGCGGTGGCGTACGTGCACGGGCTCGGCCCGCGCCCGGAGCACCCGGACCTCGACGCGGTCCGCTGCAACGTGGTGCCCGGGGTCGGCGAGCTGTTCGTCATGCCGACCCTCACCCTCTCGGGCCGCGCCGACATCCTGTTCTGGGAGGGCATACCCGGCGGGCCCCTCGACGTCTTCAAGGGCGTCAAGGACCCGGCCCGGCATCTGGCCCTGACGCTGGACCTGATGCGGACGTTCACGCCGTGGGAGTACGCGCGTGCCACGGAGGTGGAGCTGACCGACGCGGGCGGCACCCTGGCCGGCCGCTACGCGCCCACCGTGCGCAAGCCGGTCGGGCGGCTGCCCGGCGGCGGCCTGGTGCTGGGCGTCGCGGACGTCGTCGTCGCCAACGACCCGATCACCGGCCAGGGTTCGAACTCGGCGTCCAAGTGCGCCGCCGCCTATCTCGCCTCGATCCTCGAACACGGCGACAAGCCGTTCGACGAGGAGTGGATGCAGCAGACGTTCGACCGCTACTGGGACACCGCCCGGCACGTCACCAAGTGGACGAACGCCATGCTCGCCCCGCCGCCGGAGCACGTCCTGAACCTCTTCGGCGCCGCCGGTCAGCTCCCGCCCATCGCCGACCGCATCGCCAACGCCTTCAACGACCCGGCCGACTTCGAGCACTTCTTCTACGAGCCGGACAGGGCCGAGGCGTACGTGGCCGAGGTCGCGGGCGCCGCGCCCGCCGCCTGACGTCACCGCTTCGCCCGGCGTCACAGCTTCGGCGGTGCCGTGTCCGCCCCGGCCGCTGCGCCCGGTGGGAGCGCGGGCGGGGCGTACCGGGGCAGCGGACTGCCGCCCGGGTCGGGGCGCACCGCGCCGAGCACCGGGTTGGCGGTGAGCGGGGAGACCTTCACCTTCGTCCCGGGCCGGGGCGCCTGCACCACCATGCCGTCGCCGAGGTAGAGGGCGACATGGGTGGCCCGGGGGAAGTAGACCACCAGGTCGCCCGGCCGCAGCTGGGCCAGCGGCACGTGCGGCAGCCGGGCCCACTGCTCCTGGCTGGTGCGCGGAATGGGCGTACCGGCCTGGCCCCAGGCCCGCGAGGTCAGGCCCGAGCAGTCGTAGGCCGCCGGTCCCGTGGCGCCCCACCGGTAGGGCTTGCCGAGCTGGCGCACCGCGTAGCGCACGGCCGCCTCGCCCTCGGGCGTGGGCGGCCTGGCGGCGCCCAGCGCGCCGGAGGCGAGCAGTGCGGTGCGCGTCCGGTCGGTGCCGTTCTGCTCGACGGCGGCGAGCGCGGTGAGCTGCGCCGGGCTGAGCGAGGCGAGCAGTTTCTCGATGGCGTGCAGCTTCTCCCGTACGGCGTCGCGGTCCCGCTGCTGCCGCCGGGCCAGGGCGAGCCGGGCGTCGTAGGCGGTGCGGGCGGCGCGTGCCAGCCGGTCCGCCGTCCGCTCGCCGGACGTCAGCCGGGCCACCGCCTCGGCGCGCTGGCGGGCCATCTGTCCGATGACATGGCCCTGCTCCAGGGCGTGCTGCGGGTCGCGGGCGAGCAGCAGCCGCAGATAGGGGGAGAAGTCGCTGGTGCCCTGGTACTCCTGGCGGGCGAGCCGGCCCGCCGCCGCCCGTCCGGCGGCCAGGTCCTGCCGGGCCCGGCCGAGGGCGGCGGCCAGCCGGTCGGTCTCCGCGCGCTGGCGCTCCAGCCGCTCGGCGGTGGCGCCGTAGACCGCGGTGGCCTGCTCGGACTGCCGGTACAGGGACTGGAAGCCCGTCAGCAGCGCGGCCGTGGACGGCTGTCCGGGCGCCGCGGGCCATGGCTCGGCCGTGGCGGTCGCCGGGACGAGGGCGGCCTGTGCCGCCACCGCCGCCGTGCACACCAGGCGCAGTGTCCTGCCTGACACGACATCACCTCCGGTGCGGGGCGGTCCCTCCGCTCCACACCGTGAGGATTGGACGTATGAGCCGATTTGTGTGCCGGTCGTGCGCCGTCCGGCGCAACCAGGTCACCCGCCGGTGTCACCCGGCTTGCCCTCGTCCGCCTTCCGGGGTGCCGGGCGGGACCACGGCCACCTCCGTCCGGTGCCGCGCCGGCCCTCCGGGTCGAAGGTGTACTTCCAGCCCTGCGGCAGCCCGAGCCGCTTGCTGTGCCCGCGCGGCTCCCGCCGGTAGACGAGCACGGTGGGCGGGCCGCCGGCCGGGTCCGGGACCGGGATGCGGTACGTCTTCGGGGGGTTCCCGGTGGGGCCCACCAGCACGGCCAGCACCCGGCCGTCCATGGGCCCGCCCTCGAAGGGGGTGTCTTCGCTCTTCACGGCACCAGTGTCAGTCATCCGCCGCGGACAGGCGCCGGACCAGCTCGGCGGTCTGGGGGTCGCGGGCCGCGGTCACCGCCAGCACGGCCGCGAACTGCTCGACCAGCCAGTCCCGCAGCTCCCCGACGGGCGGCTGCTTGTCCTCGTCGAGCCAGATGAGCGAGGCGGCCTCCACGGCGGTGATCCACATCCGTACGGTCATGCGCAGCCGCGGTCCGGGGGCGTCGACCCGGAGGTGGCTGAGGATGTGCTCGGCGGCGGCCCGGCGCACCCCGTCCACGATGGCGGTGGTGCGGGAGGTCTCCACCACGCTGCCGCCCTGGAGCAGCGCGCTGAACCCGGTGCCGTGCTGGTCGACGAAGGCCAGGTAGCGGTCCAGGGCGCGGGCCAGACGGGGCAGCAGCGGGCCGGTGCGCGGCTCGTCGAAGCAGTGCCGCAGCTCCTCGGCGGCGGAGCGCAGCGCGGCCTCGTACAGCTGCTGCTTGCCGCCGGGGAAGTACCGGTACACCAGCGGGCGCGACACCCCGGCGGCCTCCGCCACGTCGTCCAGCGAGACCTCCTCGGGCGCCCGGTGCGCGAAGAGGGACAGGGCCGCTTCGAGCAGTTGGGCGCGCCGTTCCTCGACGCTGAGGCGGCGGTAGGCGGGGGTCGGGGCGGCGGGGCTCATGACCAGCAGCGTAATCGGTGGCGGTCCGGCCCGGCCGTCCCGAGCGGGCCGCTGACGCGCCCGCTCCGGCGCGTCGCCGCGGCCGGTCACGCCAGCAGGCCCGAGGACCGCCACAGCTGCCGCCCGACGCCCCGCAGCACCCCGATGTCGTCGAGGAAGTCGGTGAGCCGCCTGGCACCGGTCTGCATGATCTCGCGCCGGTGCCCGCTGGCCTTCACCTGGGCCATGGCCTCGCGCTTGTCCAGGCCCACGTTCGGATAGACCTCGGGGTTGATGAAGGCGAGCGAGAAGACCCGGGCGAACTCGCCGGAGGTGACCCGGGTGAACTCCTTGGACCACTTCGGCGCGGTCACCATCTGGCGGCGCAGCTCCTCACGGGCGTAGCGCACGTGCCGGGCCTCCTCCACGACGTGGATGCGAGTGACCCCGCGCACCAGCGGCTGTATCCGCTCGTCCGGGAAGGTCAGGCGCTGCATCCAGTCGAGCACCTCCTCGCCGAGCAGGGTGGCGGTGAAGGAGCCGGGGGTCGTGGAGATGGTCTTGAAGAGCCGGCCGAGGTGCTGGTGGACCGGGCTCACCGGGTACCAGGGGGTGCCGCCGCGGGTGATCATGCGGGCGAACATCTTCGAGTGCCGGCACTCGTCCTCGATCTCGGTCAGGGCGTAGCGCACGTGCGCGCTGGTGACCGCCTTGTCGTAGACGTGCCGCACGAGCAGCTGCATCAGGATCAGCTCGAACCAGATGCCGAGGGAGGCGAGCGCGGCGGCCTCGTGCCGGGAGAGCAGGATCCGCTGCTCCTCGCCCATCCGCTTCCACAGCGGGGTGCCGTACAGCGAGACCAGCTCCGGCGGCCAGAACCACTTGCCCTCCTCGAAGGGCGCCTCCCAGTCCAGCTCCTTGTCCGGGTCGAAGGAGTGCTTGGCGGAAGAGTCGAGCAGCCGCTCGGCCACCTGCTCCCGGTCCTTGAGCAGGCCGAGCGCGTCGCGCAGTCCGGCGAGCGCCTCGGCTTCCGTCACGGTCGTCATGGCTGTCCACCTCGTCGTACGGGAATGCGGCCGGACCGACTGGTTACTCGGCAGTCAGTTCCTTCGCCTCTTATGAGACTGCTTGTCAGCAAGCCCGTCAATCCCTCGCGCACGACATGTCGGCCCATTCCCTACGGACCAGATGCCGCCGGTGTCCGCAGCACCGCCTCCATCACCGCCTTCGCGATCGGCGCCGCCGTACCGCCGCCGCTGATGTCACCGCGCCGCGCCGAGGCGTCCTCCACCACCACGGCCACCGCCACCCGCGGATCCAGGTCCTCCGTGCCCTGCGCCCAGGAGACGAACCAGGCGTACGGCGTGCCCGCGTTGCCCACCCCGTGCTGCGCGGTGCCCGTCTTGCCGCCCACCACGGCGCCCGGGATCGCCGCGTTGCGGCCGGTGCCGTCGCTCACCACGTCGCACATCAGCTCCCGCAGCCGCTCCGCCGTCGTCGCCCGCATCACCTGCCGTACCGGCCGCGACCCGGCCGCCGACACCGTGGTCCCGCCGCTGCGCGTGGTCCGCTCCACGAGATACGGCACCCGCACCTGGCCGCCGTTCGCGACCGCCGCCGCCACCATCGCCATCTGCAACGGTGTGGCCCGCGTGTTGTACTGCCCGATGGACGACAGCGCGAGCTGCGCCCGGTCGGCGGGCGCGTCGAACGTGCTCGGCGCCACCGCGAAGGGCACCTTCAGATCCGGGTCGTCGAAACCGAAGCCCCGCGCCGCCTCCCGCATCGCCTGCGCGCCGACGTCCACGCCGAGCTTGGCGAACACCGTGTTGCACGACCAGGCGAAGGCGAAGCGCAGCGAGGCGTCCTCGCAGTCGTCGGCCTCGTTGACCAGCCGCGTGGTGCTGCCCGGCAGCCGGTAGGGGTCCGGCGAGTCGGTCGGCGCGTCCAGGTCCGTCACCACCCCCGAGTCCAGTGCCGCCGCCGCGGTCACCACCTTGAACGTCGAACCCGGCGGGTACGTCTGCCGCACCGCCCGGTTGAGCATCGGCTGCTCCGGATCGTCGTTCAGCCGCGCCCAGGCCGCCTCGGCCGCCGGCCCGTTCCCGGACAGCTCCGCCGGGTCGTACGACGGGGTCGACACCAGCGCCAGGATCCGTCCCGTGGCCGGTTCCACCGCCGCCACCGCCCCCTTGCGCGCCCCCAGCCCGTCGAAGGCCGCCCGCTGCGCCGCCGCGTTCAGCGTCGTCACCACGTCGCCGCCCGCGGGCTGCCCGCGCGTGAAGTCGTTCCACAGCCGGAACCCCGCCAGCATCGGATCGGTCCCCGCCAGCACCCGGTCCTCGGAGCGCTCCAGGTACGTGGTGCCGTACAGCTGCGAGGCGAAGCCGGTGACCGGGGCGTACAACGGACCGTCGGCGTACGTGCGTTCGTAGCGGAGCTGCTCACCGGTGTCCCGGGAGCCGGTCACCTTCCGCCCGCCGACCAGGATGTCGCCGCGCGGCTTCTGGTAACGGGCGATGGCCGGGCGGCGGTTGGCCGGGTTGCCGCCGTAGGACCGGCCCTGGAACACCTGGAGCCACGCCGTGTTCACCAGCAGCGCCGCCAGCAGGACCAGGCAGAACACGGCGGCGTGCCGGATGTGCCGGGTCACCGGGGGACCCCCCGGCCGGCCCGGGGCCGGGTCGTGGCGGCGGTCCCCGGGCGTGTCCGGGCATGGGGCGCGATGGCGGCTTCCGGGAAGGACCGGGCGCGGTGCGCGGCGGTGGTGGTCCCCGGCCCCGGGCGCGCGCCGCTCATGGGGCCACCGTCCCGTCGTACTGGCGCCGGGCCACATGGCTGACCCGGATCAGGAGGGCCACGATCGCCCAGTTGGTGACCACCGAGGAGCCGCCCTGGGCCAGGAAGGGCATCGCCATGCCGGTCAGCGGGATCAGGCCGGTCACCCCGCCCGCGATCACGAACACCTGGAGCGCCACGATCGAGGCGAGCCCCACCGCCAGCAGCCGCCCGAACGGGTCGCGCAGGGCGAGGCCGGCCCGGTAGCCGCGCTCGACGAGCAGGGCGTACAGCAGGAAGACCGCGGACAGCCCGGCCAGGCCCAGTTCCTCCCCGGCGGTGGCCAGGATGAAGTCCGACTTCACCGCGAAGCCGACCAGGATCGAGTGGCCGAGCCCGAGACCGGTGCCGAGCACCCCGCCCGCCGCGAACGAGAACAGCGACTGGGCGACCTGTCCGGGGCCCCGTCCCGCCTCGATCGTCGCGAACGGATGCAGCCACTCCGCCACCCGGCTGTGCACATGCGGCTCCAGCCAGCCGACGGCGAACGCCCCGGCCGTGGCGAGCAGCAGCCCGAGCGCGATCCAGCCGGTGCGGCCGGTGGCGATGTACAGCATCACCACGAACAGTCCGAAGAACAGCAGCGAGGTCCCCAGGTCCCGCTCCAGCACGAGCACCCCGACGCTCAGCAGCCAGATCGCGACCACCGGCCCCAGCACCCGCCCGGTGGGCAGTTGTACCCGCCACACCCGGCGGCCGGTGTACGCCAGCGCGTTGCGGTTGGCGGCGAGGTACGCGGCGAAGAACACCGCGAGCAGCACCTTGGCGAACTCGCCCGGCTGGAAGGAGAACCCGCCGAAGCGGATCCAGATGCGGGCGCCGTTCACCGCCGGGAAGAGGATGGGCAGCGTGAGCAGCGCGAGCGCGGCCACCACGCAGACGTACGCGTACCGCTGGAGCCAGCGGTGGTCGCGCAGCACGAACACGACCAGGGTGAACAGCGCCACGCCCAGCGTGGACCACACCAGTTGCACCGGCGCCGCCCGCTCGCCCGGCGTCTCCAGGTCCAGCCGGTAGATCAGCACCAGGCCGAGCCCGTTCAGCAGTACGCCGATGGGCAGCAGCAGCGGGTCGGCGTACGGCGCCCGCAGCCGCACCGCGCCGTGCGCGAGCAGCGCGAGCACGCCGAGCCCGGCGCCGTAACCGGCGGCGCCGGGCGGGATCGTGCCGTGCCTGGCCAGGCCGACGGCGCAGTAGCCGTACACGGACAGCAGGACGGCGAGGACGATGAGGGCGAGTTCGACGCCGCGCCGCCGGGGCAGGCGCGGCGCGCCCGGCGGGGAGGGGTCCGCCGCCGCGGTGGCTCCCGTGGCTCCGGCGGCTCCCGTGGTTCCGGTGGTCCCGGTCATTCCGGCCTCGGTCATGCCGGGAATCTACCGAAAAGATGCATATCGGACGTCGTGCGGGTCAGCACCAGCGTGGCGCGGGCCCGATGTTGTCGATGTAGCGGGCCGAGCCCCAGGCCCAGGTGCCGTCCGCGAGGAGGTACCACAGGTGGTTGCCGTCCACGTTCGCGCCGTTCGTCTTGCAGTAGATCCAGACCGTCTCGCCCTGGCGGGCCACCCGGAGCACCTGGCTGCCCCGGTCCGGCCGCGAGCGCAGCGCGAGCCCGCCCCGGGCGGTGACCCGGCCCCGGTAGAAGCGGGTGGCACTGTCCGGCGTGCCGCTCTGCGCGGGGGCGGCGGCGGTGGGCGAGGCGGTGGACGCGGGGAGGGTGGCGGAGGCGGGTGAGGTGGGTGAGGTGGCCGGTGCGGGGGTGGTGGCGGCTCCGGCGGCGGGGGCGGGGGTGCCCGCCGGGACGGCGCGGCCGTCCTCGTCGGCGACGGCGGGCGCGACGGCGGCGGCCAGCAGGACACCGGCGGCGGCCGTCACGGCGAGCCGGGCGAGCGCGGTGCGCGGGGAGCGCGGGGAGTGCGGGGAGTGCGGGGACACGGACGACCTCCAGTGGGGCGGCGAAGTCCAGGAAAGTGAACTTTTCTGACGTGCCGCCACATTAGGAGCGCATCGGCCGGGGCCGTCCCGCCACGCTGCGGAGGCGGGCAGGACGTCACCTGAAATGCCGTCAGACGGGCTCGCCCGGCGCTCCCGCCCCGGCTTCCGGCTCTCCGGCCGCCGCCGGGTCCCCGGGGGCCTCCGGCGGGCTCTGCGGCAGCGTCAGGGTCGCCACCGCCCCGCCGTCCGCCGCGTTGGCGAACCCCAGCCGGGCGCCCAGCACCTCCGCCTGGCCGCGCGCGATCGTCAGCCCGAGCCCGTGCCCCGTCGCGCCGCCCTCGGTGCGGAACCGCTGCGGCCCGTGCTCCAGCAGATACGCGGGGAAGCCGTCGCCGTGGTCGCGCACGGTGACCACCGGACCGTCCACGGTCAGCACCACCGGCGGCCGGCCGTGCCGGTGCGCGTTGGCCACCAGATTGCCGAGCACCCGTTCCAGCCGCCGCCGGTCCGTCTCCACGTACACGTCCCGTACGACCCTGACCCGCGTGCCGTCCCCGGCCGCCGCGTCCGCCGCGCGCACCGCCCGCCGCGCCACCGTGCTCAGGTGCTCGGCGTCCAGGGCGGCCCGCTCCCGCCCGGTGTCGAGGCGGGAGATCTCCAGCAGGTCCTCGGTGAGCGTGCGCAGCGCCGCCACCCGGTCGCGCACCAGCTCCGTGGGGCGGCCCGGCGGCAGCAGCTCGGCCGCCGCGTGCAGTCCGGTCAGCGGAGTGCGCAGCTCGTGCGCCACGTCCGCGGTGAAGCGCTGCTCGGCCAGCAGCTTGCCCTGGAGCGAGGCGGCCATCGAGTCCAGCGCGGCGGCGACCGCGGCCACCTCGTCCTGCGGGCGCGAGCGGTCGCGGGTCAGTGGGTCGTTCACCCGCGCGTCCAGGTCGCCGGTGCTGATCCGGCGGGCCACCAGCGCCGTCGCGTGCAGCCGCCGGGTCACCCGGGTCACGGCGAACGCGCCCACCAGCAGCGTCGCCCCGATGGCCAGTCCGGACGACCACAGGATGGCGTTGTCCAGACCGGCGATGGTGTGCGCCTGCTGCGAGTAGTCGACCTCGACGGCCAGCACCCGCCCGTGGTCGGCGGGACCGGCCGCCCACATCGTGGGCCGCCCGTGGTGCCGCCCGACCACCGTGCCGCGCTGCCCGCTCGCGGCCAGCCGCCGCAGCGACGGCGGCAGCCCGTCCGGGTCGACGCCGGTGCCGGGCAGCGGGGTGTCCCCGGACTCGAAGGCGCTCGTGGCGTCCTTCAGCCGGGTCAGCGCCAGCTCACGGGCCTGGCCGACGGTCTGGTCGGTCACCGACACATGCACGAGGATGCCGAGCAGCGCGGCGAGTGCGCAGCACATCACGGTGATGAAGGCCGCGGCCTTCGCGCCCAGCGATCCGGCCCACCGGGGCAGCGCCATCCTCATCGGCCGCTCTCGCTCGGCAGCGCGGACGGGGTGAGGCCGGGGGCCGGAGCCGGGGTCTCGCTGGGGGCGGGCCGGGGCACGGGCGACGGCGGGACGGTGGGCGCCGGGGTGCGGGCCCGTGTCGGCTTGTGCGGCCCGGTGCGCAGGAACTCGTCCCGGGTGAACACCATCGCCCGCTGGTCCGCGTCCCAGGACCAGCTGGTGCGGTACTCGTACCCCGCGATCCCCGCGGGCGAGCGGATGATCACGGCCCGCCCGGCCAGTTCGACGCCGATCACCGCGTCGTCGTTGGCGAACACCTGGACGAGCCGGTG
The DNA here is from genome assembly GCF_000373685.1 of Streptomyces sp. PsTaAH-124. Lineage (NCBI taxonomy): Bacteria > Bacillati > Actinomycetota > Actinomycetes > Kitasatosporales > Streptomycetaceae > Streptomyces > Streptomyces sp. PsTaAH-124. The sequence goes on from NZ_KB892208.1 coordinate 245,419, forward strand.
CCCCTCGAAGGTGTAGACGCGCACGGCCGTCTGGTTGGTGGGATACAGGCGGAAGCCCAGCGTCAGATCGTCGCGTCCGTCACCGGTCAGGTCGCGGTAGTACGGCCGCAGCACGGGGCAGTCGCCGTGGCCGGGCCCCGCCCCGCACCCGGCCAGCCGGGCGCCGGTGTCCCGGTACGGCGCCTTGGCGCCCTGGTAGTCGCTCGGATGCGCGGCGATCTCGGCGCGCACGACGGCCACCGGGTCGACCTCGCGGATGTCGTCGCCGGGGGCGGTGATCCCCTTGACCGTCTCGATCTGCACCTCGTCGTACGGCCAGGCGGGGCTGGCGGCCGGGCGCAGCGAGGGCCAGAGCCGGGCCGGGCTGACGGCGGTCTCGGTGCTGCCCGCGGCCCGCAGTCCGCCCGCGTCGCCGCAGCCCGCCGCCGTGGCCAGCAGCAGGGCGACGACGGCGGTGACGCGGGCGGGGCGCTTGCGGAACACTGTTCTCCGGAGGGGACGGGGGTCGGGGCGGCACCGGGGACGGCGGGCCCGGTCGGGGCGGTCGGGGACGGGACCCGTGCCTCCGGGTCTCGTCCACCATATTCGTATTATTCGTACGGACGTCCTTTTTGCGGATCGGGCGGCCCTTCGGCCTGCCCGGCTCCGCGGGGCGGGCGGCTACTCGGCCGGTTCCCCCAGCTCCTCCAGCAGCCGGACCGTGGCCAGCCCCGCCCGCAGGTAGTCGGCGAACAGCTCGTTGTGCAGCGCCCAGGGCGAGCGACGGGCGCGGATCAGCCCGATCGCCTCGTCGGCGCCGCTGCCCCGGAGCATCAGCGCGTGCCCGACGACCAGGCCCGAGCGGTTGTACCCGGACCAGCAGCGCACCAGGACCCGCCGGCCGTCGTCCAGCGCGGCACAGGCGGCCTGCGCGAGCCGCATCACCCCGGCCAGCTGGGTGGCGTCCAGCGGTCCGTCCGGGATCGGCCACACCTGGTGGGCGACCCCGGTCGCCGGACCGTGGCCGGGCAGCCTGAGCAGCGTCTGCACCAGGTCGAACTCGTCGCGCACGACGACCGGGGCCGAGCGCCCGGAACCGTCCCGCACCTCGTGTCCGCCCATCCACAGGCCGGGCACGATCTCGTTCCACGGGCTCTCCGGAGCCGGCACCAAGGGTCGTGTTCCACCGGTCGGCAACGGCGCACCTCCCCAACTCCCCGCCCACGGCTCCTCAAAGGTAGCCGCGTTCTTGCCCCGGGAGCACCCCGCCTGTTCCCATGGTCGTAGGGGTGATGGTGGATGAGCGCATCACGTCGGGAGCCCGGACGGCACGGACAGCCCGGACGGCACGGCGGGAGTGGCCGGGAGCGCCTGCGGGTCGTACCGGGCGGCCGTCACGAGCCGGACCGGCTCTACGTCTGCGCGGGCGACGGCCGTACCGCCGCCTGGTACGACCGGGATGCAGCCCGGGTGCACCTGCTGGCCGAGGACGCCCGGGAGGACGTGCTGGAGGCGCTCGGCCCCTTCCTCGCCGGTCCGGTCGCGGTGGGTCCGCCGCCCGTCCCCACCCGCGCCGACCTGGCCCGGCTGAGCCTGCACCCCGACGACGACCTGGCGCCCAACCGCCCCGGCGAGGCCCTGCTCGTCGCCCTCGAACGGGACCCGGCCCCCGCCCACCGTCTGCGCGCCGACCCGCGCCGCCGGGCGCTCGCGGCGGAGCGCGCGGCGGGCGAGGCGCTGGACCGGCTGGAGGGCACCGGCTGGCGCGTCCTGCACTCCGTGCCGCTGCCCGGCGGCGACCGCATCCACCATCTGGCGATCGGCCCCGGCGGACTGTTCGCCGTGCACAGCGTGTACGCCCGCAAGCAGCGCGTCCGGGTGGCCGACCCGGTGGTCGCGTTGGGCCGCCACGAGCCGCAGCCCCTGATCCGGCGCGTCCGCGCCGCCGCCGACCGGGCCTCCTTCGCCCTCACCGCCGAGGTGCACCCGCTGCTGGCCCTGGCCGCCCCCGCCGACCTCAGGGTCACCGCCCCGCCGCGCGGGGTCCGCGTGCTGCGGGACGCGGACCTGGAGAGCCTGGCGCGCCTGGGCGGCGTCCTGAAACCGGCGGACGTGGAGGCCCTGCACGCGATGGCCCGCGACCGCGCCACGTGGACGCGGGTCTGACCCTGGCCCGAACGGCGCTGCGGCTAGGGCAGCGCGTGCGCCCGCGCCGGATCAAGGAGCGGGGCCAGCAGGTCCCCGTGGTCGCGTACCCGGTCCGCGATGTCCCCGGCCTCGAAGCGGAGCTGCCGCGGCGCCCGGCACCCGGCGACCTCCTCCCAGGTCACCGGGGCGGAGACGGTGGGGTGCGCCCGCGCGCGCAGGGTGTAGGGCGCGGCGGTCGTCTTGCGCGCCGCGTTCTGGCTCCAGTCGACGAAGACCTTGCCCGGCCGCAGCGTGCGCGTCATGCGGTGCAGCACCAGACCCGGCATCGCCCGCTCCGCCTCCACGGCCAGCTCCTTGGCGTACGCGGAGGTCCGCTCTCCGGAGGCGCCGCGCACCGCGGCCAGCAGGTGCAGCCCCTTGGAACCGGAGGTCTTCGCGTACGCCTCGATCCCGTCCGCGGCCAGCCGCTCGCGCAGCCAGAGCGCCACCTCGCGGCAGTCGGCCACGGTCGCGGGCGGCCCCGGATCGAGGTCGAACACGATCCGGTCCGCCTCCTCCGGCGCCCCGGCCCGCCACTGCGGGGTGTGGAACTCCGTCACCAGGTTGGCGGCCCACATCAGGCTCGGCAGATCCTGCACGAGCACCATCCGGGCCGGTCCCGCCGAGCGCGGCACCTCGGCCGTGGTCACCCACTCGGGTGTACCGGGCGGCACGTTCTTGGTGAAGAAGACCTGGCCGTCGGGGCCGTCCGGATACCGCAGGAAGGACACCGGCCGGTCGCGCAGATGGGGGAGCAGCACCTCGGCGACGGTCGCGTAGTAGTGCAGCACCTCGCCCTTGGTGAAACCGGTCGCGGGATACAGCACCTTGTCCAGATTGCTGAGCGCGAGCCGTCGGCCCTCCACGTCCGTGATCGGCGCCATACGATAAGAAAAGCATGTACTTCAGGTGAAACCGAACACATCCGGCCCGGAAGGTGCTGCACGTGCGATCCATCTGGAACGGCGCCATCTCGTTCGGCCTGGTCAGCATCCCGATCAAGCTGGTGAACGCCACCGAGAACCACACCATCTCCTTCCGCCAGATCCACACCGAGGACGGCGGCCGGATCCGCTACCGCAAGGTGTGCGAACTGGAGGACCGCGAGGTCTCCCAGGGGGAGATCGGCAAGGGGTACGAGGACGCGGACGGCAGCATCATCCCGATCACCGACGAGGACCTGGCCCATCTGCCGCTGCCGACCGCGCGGACGATCGACATCGTGGCGTTCGTCCCGGCCGACCGGATCGATCCGCTCCGGCTGGAGCACTCCTACTACCTGGCGGCGAGCGGCGCCCCGGCCGCCAAGCCGTACACGCTGCTGCGCGAGGCGCTCAAGCGCAGCAAGCGGGTGGCCGTCGCGAAGTTCGCGCTGCGCGGGCGCGAGCGGCTGGGCATGCTGCGGGTGGTGGACGACGTCATCGTGATGCACGGCCTGCTCTGGCCGGACGAGATCCGCGCCCCGCAGGGCGTGGCCCCGGAGACCGACGTCACGGTCCGGGACAAGGAACTGGACCTCGCGGACGCGCTGATGGACACCCTCGGCGAGGTCGACCTGGAGGACCTGCACGACGAGTACCGCGAGGCGCTGGAGGAGGTCATCGCGGCGAAGGCGGCCGGCGAGGCCCCGCCCGAGACGCCCGGACCGGCCCCCGGCGGCAAGGTGCTCGACCTGATGGCCGCGCTGGAGAACAGCGTGCGGGCGGCCCAGCGGTCCCGGGGCGAGGCGGCGGGGGAGGCCGCGGGGGAGGAGGCCGCGGACGGGGGCGGCCGGGAGACGGAGGCCGAGGTCAGACACCTTCCTCGGCGCAAGAGCACCGGCGGCGCCCCGAAGAAGGCGGCGGCCGGGAAGGAGTCCGGGTCGCGCACCGCGAAGTCCGCGTCCCCGGCGAAGAAGACGGCTTCCGGCGGGAGGAAGACGGCCGCCGGGTCCGCGTCCGGCACCAAGGCGGGGCAGTCGAAGAAGACGGCCTCCTCCGCCGGGACGGCCGCGAAGAAGACCCCGGCGAAGAAGACGGCGGCCCGCAAGCGCACGGCCTAGCACACCGCCGTCTCCCGCTGTTTCCCGCTCGCTCACGCGCTCCGGGGCAGGCGCCGCAGCGCCAGGACGGCGTTGTGCCCGCCGAACCCGAACGAGTTGCTGAGCACGAGGTCGCCGCGCTCCGGCAGGGCGCGCGGGGCCCCGGTCACCACGTCGAGGCCGATCTCCTCGTCCGGCCGGGCGCAGCCCACGGTGGGCGGCACGACCGCGTGGTGCAGGGTGAGCACCGCGGCGACGGCCTCGACCCCGCCCGCGGCACCCTGGAGATGCCCGAGGTGTCCCTTGAGCGCGGTGACCGGCACCCCGCCGCCGCCCGCTCCGAGCACCGCCCGCAGCGCCCCGGCCTCGGCGAGGTCGCCCTCGGTGGTGGCGGTGGCGTGGGCGTTGACATGGACGACGTCGACGACGTGCGCACCGGCGTCCCGGACGGCCCGGCGCAGCGCGAGCGCGACCCCGCTGCCCGAGGGGTCGGGCGCGGCCATGTGGTGGGCGTCGGCGGAGAGCCCCCACCCGGCGGCCTCGCAGTAGATCCGGGCGCCCCGGGCGCGGGCGTGCTCCTCCGCCTCCAGGACCAGGATCCCGGCGCCCTCGCCGTTGACGAACCCGGCCCGGTCCGCGGCGAACGGCCGCGAGGGCGAGGTCCCGTCCTCCAGGCCCAGGTCGGACAGGGCCCGCATGGCGGCGAAGGAGGCCATGATCGCCGGGGTGACGACCGCTTCGGCGCCCCCGGCCAGGGCCACGTCGACGCGGCCGTACCGGATCCGGTCGATGGCCTGCCCGATCGCCTCGGTGCCGGAGGCGCAGGCGCTGGTCACGGTGCGGGCCTCGCCGGTGATGTGCAGGTCGAGGGAGACCTGTGAGGCGGCCTGCGAGGGCACGGTCATGGGGGTGGTGAGCGGGGACACGGCGCGCGGGCCCCTGTCGCGCAGCTTGCGGTCGCCGCCGACGAGGACGGAGGCGTCGCCGAGGATCGCGCCGAGGCTGACGCCGACCCGCTCCGGGTCGAGCCCGCTCTCCCGGGTGCCGCCCTCGGTGAACCCGGCGTCGCCCCACGCCTCGCGCGCGGCGAGCACGGCGAACTGGGCGGCTCGGTTCATCCGCCGGGCCGCGGCCCGGGGCAGCAGTCCGGCCGGGTCCACGGGCACGACACCCGCGGTGCGCACCGGCAGCTCCGCGAACTCCTCGTCCGGCAGCTCCCGTATCCCGTGCCGCCCGTCGAGCAGCCCCTGCCACAGCTCGCCCGTCCCGGTGCCCAGAGGGGTCATGGCACCGAGGCCGGTCACGACGACCCGCCGCGGCCCGGCCTCCGAGGGCCGGCGGGTCGGCCGCGCGTGATGGCGTACGACGTATCCGGCGTGATCGGCGTCGGCCGCCCAGCCGCGCACGGCGTCGTCGGTCACGGTCTCCGTGGTCCGGGAGTCCAGGTCGCGGTGCCAGCGGCCCCACCGCCGCTGGTACGTCACCTCGACGCCCTCCGGGTCGACGGCGCGCAGCCGGGTGACGGTGTCGCCGTCCCGGAACTCGACGGCGTCCAGCCGGGGCGAGGACACGGCGGGCACGGCCGCGGCATCCACCCGCCGCCCGGCGACGACCACCTCCTGCCCCCGCGCCAGGACCTCTTCCCGGTCCGGACCGCCCAGCGGCGGGCGCAGCGTCACCCGGATCGTCTCCGGTGATTCGGGCAGCGTGTGCAGCACGGCACACCACTGCCGCCGTTCGGCCTCGTCCCGCGAGAGGGCGACCAGATCACCGGGGACGACCTCGGCGGCGGTCACTGCGTGGGGGGCGAGGGGGACTTCTGGCAGCTCGGACGAATGGGACATAAGTGGACTGCTTTCTGTGACCCGAGGTGTCGTTCGGCGGACCATTCGAGTGAAAGGGACAAAAAGCAGAAAAACGACGGAAATAGACGTGAGTCCCAAACAGGACGGGTGTACGAATACCCGCAACTCCCATGAACACCCCAGGAGTTGGCCGCCCACCGCACCCCCGCCTGTGCGCCAGGTCACTGCCGCACTCCGGGGCGAGGTGATGCCGTGTGACCTACGGCACGTCAGATGCGCGGGTGGGGGCCGGGGGCGGTCCCGGCGGAGAAAACCAGGTGAGGACTCGGCTCCCCGCGGGCTACGTTGATCGGGCTCGAAGGGGGAACCGTGACCAAGCTGAATCAGATCATCGCCGTGGAGAAGGGCGTCAAGAGCAAGGCGCTCCAGGAGAGTGCGGCGGCGCACCAGAAGGTGCAGAAGCCGGTGCTGCTCGCCGGGATCTCGCGGACGTACCAGCCGAAGGACGAGGAGGGCGAGCAGCTGCCGCCCGAGTCCTCACGGGTGCAGGTGAGGGCCGAGGAGATCCTGCGGGACATGTCGGCGTCCCTGACGCGGCTGTTCGACGTGACCGCGACGAAGGACTGGGCGAACCGCACGGCGTGCGCGGACGTCACGGTGGACGGCCGGACGGTCCTCGCCGAGGTCCCGGTCAGCTACCTGCTCTTCCTGGAGAAGCAGCTCACCGAGCTGCACGCCTTCGTCAAGAAGCTCCCCGTGCTGGACGCGGCCGAGTCCTGGTCGCTGGACCCGTCGACGGACTGGTGGAAGACCGACCCGGTCCGCACGATCCGCACCAAGAAGGTGCCGCGCAACCACGTCAAGGCGGAGGCCACCGAGAAGCACCCCGCCCAGGTCGAGGTGTACCACGAGGACGTGCCGATCGGTTACTGGACCACGGTGAAGTTCTCCGGCGCCCTGCCCGCCCGCCGGGTGAACGAGCTGCTGGAGCGGGTGGAGAAGCTCCAGCAGGCGGTGAAGTTCGCCCGCGAGGAGGCCAACGGCACGGAGATCACCGACCGGCGGACCGGGGAGGCGGTGTTCGGCTACCTGTTCGCCTGACCGGGCGACGGGCAGCCCCATGATCGCCCCCGCGTGCGAGCGCGGGGGTGCGTGACGGGCGCGGACCGGATTGAGGACCGGTGCGCGCCATGAGCGCAAGCTGAAACTGACGTTCAGCCTGACTCGTACGGCCACGGCGAACACCGTGACTGTGCTCAGCCTCAGACTCTCGCTCCAGCTTCAGCATTCGCCACCGATCGCCGGTGGGACCGAGTACGGACGACCGTCGCCGGATGCGAGTTCGAATCTCGCCTGCACTTCTCCGCGGTGCGGTAGTTCAAGGGAAGAACACGGAGGCTTGAACCCGATCCGTACTCTTCAAACACCATCGGCGTGCGCAATGGGGTGGCATCCCCAGGGGCCCGGGAGCTGGATACGTCTCCCGGGTCCCGCCGCGTCTCCTGGGCCCGCAGCATTCCCGCCCGGCCGCCCGCTCCCGCCGCCGTACGTCGTGCGCGCTCACACGAGGCGCGCCACCAGCGGCCCCGTGTCCTCCCCGCGCTCGCGGGCGTCACGCCGGGCCAGCCCGGGGGACGCCCCGGTCCCGACCACCCGCCCCTCGCACAGCACGACCCAACTTCCCTCCGGCAGAACCTCGTTCGGGCCCTCCGGCAGCGTCGCCGCGACCGCAGCGGCCAGCACGGCGTCCGGTTCCGCACCGGCGGCGCCCGCCCGCCGTGCCGGGCCCGCGGCACCGGCCCGCCACTCGGCGGTGGTCCGCTCATCGCCCGCCCGCCGCGACCACACCAGGTGCTGCGCCACGATCAGCGGCCCCAGCGCGGTCAGCAGCGGAAAGCCCTCCGTCAGCGCGCCCACCGCGAACAGCACGCTGATCGCGCTGGTGACGACGACCCCGACGGCCCCCGCCAGCAGCGCCGCCGGGCGCCCGTACGCCTTCGCCGCGACCAGCGGGAACAGCACGAGCAGCAGCAGGTCCCCGAGTCCGACCGCGACCGGATGCGCGCCGCCGGTGAGGGCGAGCAGCGGGGCGAACGGCCGTCCCCGCACCTGCGCGAAGAAGTCGCCGGTGACCTCCGTCAGCGTGGTCGCGACCAGGTCGTAACAGGTCAACGCGGCGGCCAGCGCGGCGACATGGGCCGAGCGCATCCCGCTCTGCGCCCACAGGTTCGCCACCCCCACCACCGCCACGGCCAGCACCACATCGGTCCCGGCGCGCACCCCGGCCGACAGGTCCGCGACGGCGGCCCCCGCGGTCAGCGCGGTCGCCGCCAGGGCCAGGCACCACGCCCAGCGCCCCGAGCACAGCGGCGCCAGCGTGAACTGCACGGCCACGCAGAACACCAGCCCGAACAGCGCCGACACCCACGCGCCCGGCAGCGCGCCGTACAGCAGCGGGGCCACGACCACCCCGACGCACAGCACGGCGACATCCGCCGGGGCGTACACCCCGACCGGCGGCCTGGGCATCGCGACCTTGGCCAGATAGCCGCCGGCCGCCGCCATCAGCAGGGCCACACAGCAGCTCAGCGCCACCAGGGCGATTCCGCTCACGCGCCGCTCCCCTCCTCGGCGGCCGGTGCGCCGCCGTGCGCGGCCACGGCCGGGGTGCGCGCCGCCCGGTCCGCGCCGCCGGGCGGCCGGGCCGCCGTCTCGAAGCTGTGCTCGCGCAGATCGGCGCGCAGCGCCGTGGTGGGCGGCATCGCCGACCGGTCGTCGTACAGCACCAGGCCCGCCAGCGGCAGTCCCGCTGCCGCCGCCCGCTCCTCCAGCCGGGCGCGCAGCGCGGCCGCGGGCAGGGACGGCACGAGCAGGTGCAACAGCGCCCCGCCGTCCGACTGTTCGGTCAGCGCGTAGCGGGCGGGCAGCGGCACCTCGGGCTCCGCCTCGATGAGGTCGAGCAGGTCGCGGGTGGTGACGGCGGCGCTGAGCGGGCCGGTCCAGCGGCCCAGGATCTCCGAGGTGGCGGGCAGATGGGCGAGTGCGCAGCCGGGCGCGGCGGCGGGCAGGCGGACCAGGTCGCCGGTGGCGTAGCGCAGCAGCAGGGTGCACTCGCGGTAGGGGACGTAGGGGGTGTGCACGATCACGCCGGTGCCGCCGGGCGGGGTCGGCTCCCAGGTCAGCGGGTCGAGCACCTCCAGATGCCCGAACTCGGCCGTGTGGTGCAGATGCCCCTGGTCGCACGGAGTGCCCCCGGAGGGCAGCGTCTCGGTCATCAGGTACGAGGTCGCGACGGACGCCCCGAACACGGCCTCGGCGCGCTCGCGCAGTGGCCGGGACAGCACCTCGCCGCCCACCCCGATGCTGCGCAGCCCGAAGTCGGCGGGGCGCCAGCCGTCCCGCTCGGCCCGGTGCACCAGCGCGGAGAGATACGAGGCCGAGGTGCTCAGATGGCTGATCTGCCCGTGCTTGCCCGGCAGTCCGAGCGGCGCGGCGAGCCGATCCAGCGCCTGCGCCGCCTCCAGCGTGCCGAACTGGACGAAGGAGGCGCCGACCCGGGTCGTGGACTCCTCGGCGTTGAGCAGCGGCAGCGTGGCGCGCGAGCAGCCGGCGTAGGCGAGCGTGTCCCGCGGGCCCAGGCCCATGCCCAGGGCGGCCGAGATGGTGCTGAGCGCGATGGTGATGTCGAGTTCGGCCCGTGAGTACCAGACCGCGGTGGGTGTGCCGCTGGTCCCGGTGGTCAGCGCCATCAGCGCGGGCCGCGCGGCGGCCGAGACGAAGGCGCCCGGCATGCCGCGCAGCGCCTTCTTCGGGGTGACGGGCACCCGTGACCAACTGCCGGTCCCGGAGCCGCCGTCACCGTACGGGTCGAGGGTGCCGGGATCGATGCCGAGTTCCCCGAACAGGTGCCGGTAGTAGGCGGTGTGCTCCGCCGCCGCCCGCGCGGTGGCCCGCAGGCTCCGCCGGGTGACCGTGCGCCGCACCTCGGGGTCGATCTGCCCCGCCTGCCCCGGCAGCAGCGCCGAGTCGGCGCCCGGCGCGCCGAACTCCTCCAGGGTGGCGACCAGATCACGGGCGATCCGCTCCAGGTCCCCGGGCCGGATCCGGCTGTTGCGCAGTACGGCCATGCCGTACCGGAGCTGACTGAGGGCGGTGCCGAACAAGGAGAGCCCTCCTGACGGGCCGACGGACGACGGGCCGACCTGCCGGTCGCGGTGGACGGACGGAGAACCGGGCACCGGGCGCACACCGCGCCCGCCACCGCCTCGTCCCCGTCCGTACCGGGCCCGGAATCAGGCCATGTGCGCGAACATCGCGGCGGACAGGGTGCTCAGGGCGTACTTCACGTAGTGCTTCACCATGGTCGGAACCTCCTCGCGGGGCGCCGCCGGTAGGACGGCGCGAGCCTGTTGACGAACGAGCAGCCGAACACACTGCCGACCGGATCCGGCCGGAAGCAGCCGCAGTCTAGAAACGTTCATGAGCCCCGCACCAGACGTCATGCGCGGATAAATCGCCTGAACACTCGATTATTTATGGAACCTCTGAGTCCGTATGCGGCCATGGGTGAGAATGGCCGCCATCGCCGTTGACCCCGGTCACCGGTGACGGTCGTGCGGCGCCTTCTCATCGCGTCGCAGGCAGGCGTGACGGCAGGGGGCCGGCACGCCGGGCTCGCTCCAGTGGGGGGTAATTCCGTGCAAGAGATGATCAAGGGCGCGAACGTGTCGCTGGCGGCCCTGAGCGAGGACATCGGCTCCGTGCTCGTCGGTCTGGGCTGGGGGAGCCCGACCGGCGAGGGCGACGCGGACGTCTCGGTGCTGCTGCTCGGCGCGAACGGCAAGGTCCGCAGCGACGCCGACTTCTACTTCTACAACAACCCGGTGGCCGCCGACGGAAGCGTGCAGCTGCTGGGCAAGACCCCGACCGCCGACGGCAGCGAGGACCGGATCAGCTTCGACCTGTCCGCCGTCCCGGCCGAGGTCGACCGCGTGGTCGTGGCCGCGAGCCGGTACGGCCGTTCCCGTTTCGGCGAACTCGAGGACGTACGCCTGACCCTGGCGGACGGCTCCGGCGAGGAGCTGCTCCGCTTCGCGGTCGACGGCGTCGACTCGGTGAGCGCGCTCATCTTCGGCGAGCTGTACCGCCGGGGCGAGGACTGGAAGTTCCGCGCCGTCGGCCAGGGGTACGACACCGGACTCGCCGGTCTGGCCACGGACTTCGGGGTCGACATCGACGACGACGCCGACGCGGTGGAGGCGCAGGCGGCGCAAGAGGCCCAGGCGGCCCAGGAATCCGAGGAGCCCCAGGAGGCCGTCGAGAGCGTGCCGGGGGGCGGGGCCGCCGAGGCCGCCGCAGGGGTCGAGGACGCCGGGAGCGACCGGGGAGGGGCGAGCGGAGCGGGGAGCACCGAGGCCCCGGCCACGGGCTCGGTCGCGGCTCCGAGTCCGGCCACGGCTCCGAGTCCGGCCGCGGCCTCCGCGGAGCCGCTGGCAGCCGTCCCGGCCCCGCGCCGGCCGGACGACGCCGGGCCGGACGCAACCGGTACCCGTGCCCCGGCCCCCGCCCGGCCGCGCACGGCGAAGAAGAAGGTCACCCTGCCCAAGGTGGTCAGGAAGTCCCTCGCCGAGAACGACTCCTGGCGGGGCGCCCGGCTCTTCCCGGTGTCCGCGCTCAAGAGCGACCGCGACCGCGAGACGCGCGCCACCTCGGTGCTGCTGTCGGTGATGGCCCAGGTGCCGGAGTTCGGCAGGCGGCTCACCGCCGGGTTCGGCGCCCCGGCGGGCCGGATGGAGACCTTCACCGAGGTCACGCTGCCGCACGGCGACTCACCGCGCCGCCCCGACGGCGTCATCCGGGTCGAGCGGGCCGGCAAGCTGTGGACGGCGCTGGTGGAGACCAAGACCAACGGCAACGCCCTCAGGGCCGAGCAGGTCCAGGCGTACATGGACATCGCCGCCCGCCGCGGCTACGAGGCCGTGATCACCCTCTCCAACGACGTGGCCCTGGAGGGCAGTCCGCTCGTCGACGTGAAGATCGACCGGCGCCGCAAGCACAAGGTGGCGCTCAGGCACCTGTCCTGGGCGGAGGTCGCCCACCACGCCCAGCTGCTCATCCGGCACGAGGGCGTCGGCAACGCCGCCCACGCCTGGCTCCTCCAGGAACTGCTGCACTACCTCCAGCACGAGAACTCCGGCTGCCACGGCTTCCAGAACATGGGCCCCGCCTGGGTGCCCGTACGCAACGGCATCGACGACGACACCCTGTGCCACGGCGATCCGCGCGCCCTGGAGGTGGTGGAGAGCTGGGAGCGGCTGATCCGGCAGGTGTGCCTCGGACTGGGCGGCGAACTCGGCCACAAGGTGCTGCCCGTCCAGCGGGCCGGGCGCGGCGCGGACCCGGGGGAGCGGCGCGGCCTCCTCGCCGACCGGCTCTGCCGGGACGGGCGGCTCCAGGCGGAGTTGCGCATCGAGGGGACGCCCGGTGTCCTCGCCGTCACCGCCGACCTGCGCACCGGAAAGCTGCGTACGTCCATCGAGTTGCCGGCCCCCGAGCAGGGCTACCCGCTGTCCTGGGCGAAGCGGCTCGTGCGGTGCCTGGCCGACGCACCGGCCGACCTCCATGTCGAGACCCTCGTCGAGGGGCAGCCGGGTCAGCCGGGCAGCGGTCCCCGGGGGACGCTGGAGCGGCTGCGGCCCGAGCCCGCCGACCTGCTGCCGAAGGACAGCGGCAGCCGCATCACCGGCTTCCGGCTCTCCCTGCTCAAGAGCATGGGCAGTACGCGCGGCAACGCCGAGTCCGGCTTCATCCGCAGCGTCGACGACGCCGTGCACCGCTTCTACACCACCGTGGCCGTGCACGTGGAACGGGCGGTTCCGCGCCAGGGCGCCGCTGCCGCCAAGAAGGCCGCGGCCGCGGCTCCGGCCGTGGCCGGCTGACCGCGTCCGCCGCCCCTCCCGGCCCCCTTCGCGGGGCCCGGCCCGGATAGGGAAACCCCTCTCCCTCGTCGCAGTGCCTGGCCGCCCCCCTCGCCGGATCCCGACACTCGTGCGTCGGCTCCGCTCCGCCGAGGGGCGGGGCCGACAGCACCCGCAGGTGCCCGCCGCCGCCGTACTCACCGCCGCACGCCCCGGCGGCGGGCACCCCCTGCACGAGGCGAAAGGAACCCCCCGTCCTATGGACATACGAAGAGCCGCGCGACTTCTCACGGTCACTCTGGCCTGCGTGTCCGCGTCCGCCATCGCCCTGCCCGCCGCCCTGGCGGCCCCGGGGTCGCAGCCGCATCCGCATCCCTCCGCCCCGTCCGCCGGGCCGGGCGCCTTCGCCGCGGCCCCGTACACGGCCGACCCGGCACCCGCCGTCCGCACCCGCGTCGAGGACAACGCCCGCAAGGTCCTCACGGACCACGCGGGCGCCGCCCACCGCGCCGCCGGGGACGCCTTCTCGGTCCGCAACCTGGTGGTGGACCGGGACGGCTCCGCCACCGTCCGCTTCGACCGCACGTACAAGGGGCTGCCGACCTACGGCGGCGACGTCGTCGTGCACCTGAAGAAGGACGGCACCTACGCGTCGCTGGCCACCGGCGCGCAGACGTCCCCGACGGTGTCCACCGAGCCCCAACTGCCCGCCTCCCGCGCCGCGAAGGTGTCGAGGGCGGCGTTCGAGGGCCATGTCGACTCGGTCTCCGCCTCGCATCTCGCGGTGCGCATGCAGGGCAGCGACGCCGCCCTCGTCTGGGAGACCGTCGTCAGCGGCGTACGCCAGGACCAGACGCCGAGCCGGCTGCACGTCCTGGTGGACGCCCGCACCGGCAAGGTCGTACGGACCAGCGACGAGGTCGACACCTTCGCCGCCCGGCAGACCGCCGGACCGGCGGGTACGGCCCGTGCGACGGGGTCCGCCCCCGCGCAGGCCGGCGCCGCCGCGGCCGCCGCCACCGGCCGGTCGATCTACAGCGGCCAGGTCTCCCTGGACGTCAGCCAGTCCGGCAGCGGCTACTCGATGCAGGACCCGGTGCACGGCAACGGCTACACGACCAACCTCAACCACGCGACCAGCGGCACGGGTTCGGTCTTCACCAGCTCCAGCGGCACCTTCGGCAACGGCACCAACAGCGACCCCGCCTCGGCCGGCGTGGACGCGCACTACGGCGCCGCGAAGACGTTCGACTACTACAAGAACGTCCAGGGCCGCAACGGCATCTTCGGCGACGGCCGCGGCGTACCGTCGCGCACCCACTACGGCAACGCCTACGTGAACGCCTTCTGGGACGGCTCCCAGATGACGTACGGCGACGGCCAGGGCAACTCCCGCCCGCTGGTCGAACTCGACGTGGCCGGGCACGAGATGAGCCACGGCGTCAGCGGCGCGCTCACCGGCTGGGACGAGACCGGTGAGACCGGCGGCATGAACGAGGGCACCAGCGACATCTTCGGCACCATGGTCGAGTTCTACGCCAACAACCCGGTGGACACGCCCGACTACACCATGGGCGAGCTCATCAACATCAACGGCGACAACCGCCCGCTGCGCTACATGTACAACCCGTCCCTGGACGGCCAGTCGCCCAACTGCTGGAACAGCAGCAACGGCAGCCTGGACCCGCACTACTCGATGGGCCCGCTCAACCACTGGTTCTTCCTGCTGGCCGTCGGCAGCGGCGACCACGGCTACGGCAACAGCCCGACCTGTAACAGCTCCACGGTGGCCGGCATCGGCAACGACAAGGCCGCCAAGATCTGGTACAAGGCGCTGGCCTCCTACGCCAACAGCAGCGAGAACTACCATCAGGCCCGGATCGACTCGCTGAAGGCCGCCGCCGACCTGTACGGCGCGCACTGCACCGAGTACAACACCGTCGAGGCCGCCTGGGCGGCGGTCAGCGTCACCGGCGCCGACCCGGTCCCCGGACCCGGCAACTGCGGCGGCCAGCCCGGCTCGCCGACGGTGACCGGCCCCGGCAACCAGAACGGCACGGTGGGCACCGCGGTCTCCCTCCAGATCCAGGCGAGCGACCCCGGCGGCAAGACGCTCAGCTACAGCGCCACGGGCCTGCCCGCGGGGCTGTCGATCAACTCCTCCACCGGCAGCATCACCGGTACGCCGACCACCGCCGGCACCTTCTCGGTGACCGTCACGGCGAAGAACACCGACAACGCCACCGGTTCGGCCTCCTTCACCTGGACCATCACCGGCGGCGGCACCCCGCCGCAGGGCTGCGGCAACCTGCCGGCCTGGAGCGCGACCACCGCCTACGCACCGGGCGACCAGGTCTCGTACAACGGCCACAAGTGGTCCTCGCAGTGGTACTCGACCGGCGCCGAACCGGGCGCGCCCGGTTCCTGGGCCGTCTGGACGGACCAGGGCGCCTGCTGATCGGTACCAGCTGACGCACGAGCAACACCCTTACCCAGCCGGGCCGTTGGTCTCCCCACCAGCGGCCCGGTCCGCATGTCCGGCGGTCCTCCGCACGGCCCCCGCTGCCCCGCTCATTGGTCTTGACCTTTCACCGGGAGCGGTCCTACATTCGGCGCGGTGTGAATGGCAGGTCCATGATCGGCAACGGCGCGCGTATCCGCACCCGCACGCGCTCCGGTGCAGGTGCCCGTACGCGCACGTGTCACCAGACCCGCGCCCGTACCCGCCCCTGACATACCTGAGTCATGGACGAGGCTGTGTCCGGAAGGGCTTGCGGATGACCGAGCCGACCACCCTGCCGACGGACGGCCCGGCACGACGGCGGCCGCCCGCCGTCGCCCGCGACGCCCTCTGCGACACCGTCCGGGCCCAGCTGACCGACCGCGGCGGCGTGCTGCTCACCGGACCCGCGGGCATCGGCCGCACCACCGTCGTCACCGAACTGGTCACCGAGGCGAGCGCCCGCGGCCACCGGGTCCTGCGCTGCTCGCCCTCCCCGGCCGAGCGGCACAGCCCCTACCTCGGCCTCATCGACCTGCTGTCCCCACTGGACGACGACGCCCTCGGCGGACTGGCCACGCACGAGCGGGCCGTGCTCGAAGCGGCCCTGCTGCGCAGCGCGCCGAGCGTGCCGGGCGCACCGGGCGTGCCGGGCGCGTGGGGCCTGGGGGGCTTCCCCGGCGGCGGGAGCGGCCTCGCGGCGGGGACGGGCCTCGCGGCAGGGACGGGGCTGGTCGCGGGGGCGGGGGCAGGGGCGGGCGCGGGGCTGGTCGGGCGGTCCGCTGCGGCCGCGGGAATCCTTCCGTCCGCCATGGTCCTTCCGCCCGCCACGGTCCCTCCGTCTACCACGGTCCTTGCGTCCGCCGTGGCACTCCCGCCCCCGACAGCCCGCCAGGCCACCGAGGCCGGCCCCGCCGCCGCAGCCGCTCAGGCCGCCGACCGCGACGCGCTCGTCCTGCGCATCGCCGTCCGCAAGGCCCTCACCCGGCTCAGCGCCGACGGGCCGCTGCTGCTGGTCGTCGACGACGCGCAGTGGCTGGACGCGCCGACCGCCGACATCCTCCGGTTCCTCGCCCGGCGCTCCGGCCCCGGCCCCGACCCGCGCCCCCGTGTCCTCGTCGCCCTGCGCACGGACACACCGGCGGACGGCCCCGGACACCCCGGCGACCGCGCGGACGGCACCGGGAGCGCGCGCGAGGCACAGGAGCTGTGCCCGCCACCGGCCCGCAGGATCCCCGTACCGCCGCTCACCGCCCACGAGACCGCCGAACTGCTCGACGCGCACGACCAGCCCTCCTGGCCGCGCCCGCTCCTCGCCCGCCTGCACCGGGCCAGCGGCGGCAACCCGCGTACCGCCCTGGAGCTGAGCGCCGCCCTCGACGAACACGTCCGCATCCACGGCGCCGACCTGCCAGGACCCACCGACCCGCTGCCCGTCCCGGACTCCCTGCGCCGTCCGCTCCTGGACCGGATCGACGCCCTGCCCGCCGGTGCCCGGCGCACCCTGGTCACCGCGGGCGCCGCCGTCCGCCCCACCGTGGAACTGCTGCGCCGGGCCGGGCGCCCGCACGCCGAGTCCGACGTGGACACCTGCGTACGCCACGGCCTCCTGGACCTCCCGCGGAGCTCCGACCACGGAGCCCTCAGGTTTCTGGACCCGCTGACCCCCGTGGTGCTCCGCACGGTGACCCCCTACGACCAGCTGAAGAAGACCCACCGCGCGCTCGCCGACGCCTCCGACGACCCCGTCGAACGCGCCCACCACATCGCCCGGCTCGCGGCGGGACCCGACCCGGCCGTGGCCGCCGGCCTGGACGCCGCCGCCCGCACCGCCCGCCGCCGGGGCGCCCCCAGGACCGCGGCGCGACTCGGCCGGATGGCCGCCGAGTACACACCCGCCGGTCAGACGCGCGTCGACATCGACCGCCGCCTGACCGCCGCCGAGGACGGCATAGAGGCGGGCGACTTCGACTTCGCGCGCCAACTCGCCTATGAGGTCCTGGGCGAGGCCGACCGCCCCGCCGACCGGGTGCGCGCCTGGAACGTGGTCATCGACTCCTGCGGCCAGGCCATGGCCGAGATCGCCGACGTCTTCCCGGAGGCCGTACGCGACGCGGGACGCGACCCCGGTCTGCTCGCCCAGCTCAACTACCGGATGAGCTGGCGCGCCTGGATGGTCGGCGGCTGCGCGGCCCGCGCCCGGGAGCACGCCGTACGCGCCGCCGAACTCGCCGCCCGCACCGGCGACCGCCGCACCGAACTCATGGCCCTCACCCAGCAGGCCGCCCTGGAACTCTTCCTCGGCCTGCCCCAGGCCGAGGCCACCCTCGCCGCCGCCCTGGCCGCGCCGCACGACGTGCACGCCATGACCCACCACAACGGCCCCGTCTACCTTAAACACCGCTTCCACCTGGTACGCGACGAACTGGACGAGGCCCGCGCCGAACTGCGCACCCTCGTCTACACGCTGCGCCAGCGCGGCTCGGCCGACAGCCTCAGCCAGTGCCTCAACGGCCTCGCCCAGGTCGAACTCCTGCGCGGCCGCTGCCGCCCGGCCCTCGCCCTCGCCCGGCAGAGCCTGCGCATCACCGAGGACGCCGGGCTCAGCCAGGGCCCCGCCTGGTACACGCTCGCGCTCGCCGAGACCGCGGGCGGCACCCTCGGCCAGGCCCTCGCCGCGGCCGAGACCGCGCGGCGGCACAGCGAGGACGACGACGACCGGCTCTTCCTGCCCCGCGCCCTGCACGCCGAGGGCCGGATCAGGCTCTTCGGCGGCCAGCCCCACCAGGCGGCCGAACTGCTCGCCCGCACCGGCCGGCTGGAGACCGCCCAGGGCCAGCGCGACCCCGCCACCCGGCGCTGGCACGCCGACCTGGCCGAGGCCCTGGCCCTCACCGGCGCCACCGACGAGGCCCGCACGGTCATCGCCCGCGCCCGCAGCCAGGCCGAACGCCTCGGCCGCCCCGGTGTCCTCGCCACCCTCGACCGCGCCGCCGCCACTGTCGACGCCGCCCGCGGCGACCTCGACCGCGCGGTCACCGGCCACGAGAGGGCCGCCGCCCGCCTCCACGCCGCCGGCTACCCCCTCGAAGAGGCCCGCACCCGCCTCGCCCTCGCCCGCCTCCACCGCCGCCGCGCCGACGAGCCCGCCGCCCGCACCGCCTTCGCCGACGCCCTGCGCGTCTTCACCCGCGCCGGCGCCCGCTCCTGGGTCACCCTCACCCGCACCGAACGCGACCGCCCGACCCCCACCCCCCTCCCCGACACCCCCTCCTGGTCCGAACACCTCACCTCCACCGAACGCAACGTCGTCACCCGAGCCGCCCAGGGCGCCACCAACCGTCAGATAGCCACGGGCCTGGCCCTCAGCGTCAAGACAGTGGAAGCAGCCCTGACCCGCGCCTACCGGAAACTGGGCGCGCGGTCGCGGGTGGAGATCACGCGGATCATTCTGGGCGGGGCCGGGGGATAGGCGGGCGGATCACAGAAGGGCCCCGAAACACAGCGGCGGACGATGGGCAGGACGGCTCGTCAGATGCCGTCCCCGGCCGTGCGATCCATCACCTCAGCGCTGCCACGAACGTGAACGCGGCTAGGATCAGCAGCGTGATGACGCAGTATCGGAAGGTGTTGATCGCTGATCTGAGGTATCCGTGCCGCTGTGAATGCTGGAGGATGTCCGTCCAGAGCTCCGCCGTGGCATGGCCGAGGGCCGCATCCAGACTGAGTTCGCCGACTTTCCTCGCGAAGTCACTGTGGCCATCCACTGACTTGAGCGTGTCGCCCCAGTTGAACAAGAACCTGGACGGGATCTCGGCCGCGTGCAGAGTTCGTGTCGTCTTTCGTGCAGCGATGGCGTTGATCGAGTCCCACAGGCTTCTCAGGATCAGCACCAGTGCCAGGACGGCGAGAGCACAGAACAGGCACTCGACCCATAATCTGCGCGGCGACCCGGCAGCTTGGAGATGGTAGTTCACGATCAACAGCGAGCCTGTCGCCAGGACGGCGTTCGCACTCAACAGGACTGATGCCCGAACGAAAGTTGACGAACGAAGCCGGTCGTATCTGTCGATGTGCCACTTCGTCAGGTCCAGTATTTCCGGACTGGACATCGGGCCGTCCGAGCCCTGATTCGGGATCGCCGGCTTCTGGCTGCTCTTCCCCGGTCTGGGCTGTTTCGTATGGGCCGTGCCACTCACTGGTGCTCCTTCCGGCGACCTATAGGTGCGGCTCGGATGGTCGACTCCACGGTCACCCCAAGCGCATCAATCGATTACCCTAGAGGATTGCGGTGCGGCAAGCTCGGTCCTCACGGAAGAGCGAGTCGGCCTTTTGGCTGTCGAACGGGGTGAAATGGCCCAAATTTTCATAAACTATCGCAGAGAGGGTGGCGCGTATGCCGCAGCCCTGCTCGACGAGTTACTTTCCGGCCGCTTCGGACGGGAGGCGGTGTTCCGCGCGGCAAGATCCATCGCTCCGGGGTCGGACTACTCGGAATCCATCCTCGAGGCCGCAGGCAGCTGTGCAGTTATGCTCACAGTCGTGGATTCCGGTTGGCAGGAGAAATTCATCTCGGGGCGATCTGGTCGGCCTATTATGCACGACTGGGTCGTGAGAGAAATTGAAGAGGCATTCAAGCGTGGGGCAAGGGTGATTCCCGTCTTGCTGTCGGGAGTCGATCGCCTGAATGAAGCACACCTGCCTGAAAGTTTGACCCGTGTGGCGAGGTTGCAGTACCTGAGATTCGACTATCGAAATATTCGGCAGGATATCGACTTCATCGCCGAGCAGCTCGTCAGAGTCTGTCCTGAAATTCGAGGAAGTCAGGAAAACGGCAACTGACACATGTGCCGATACCCAAGGCTTGCCCTGGCCCTGCCTGCAAGCTCCGACGCGCGACGTATAGGCATGCGCCTGTAAAAACGCGAAAACCCCGGCCTCAGTGTTTCCACTGATGTCGGGGTCTTCAGGCACCTCATACTGGGTGCCCCCGGCAGGATTCGAACCTGCGCACACGGCTCCGGAGGCCGTTGCTCTATCCCCTGAGCTACGGGGGCGTGTCGGGTGCGCTCTGTGCGCGGCGACGGGTAGAACACTACCAGCTCCAGGGGGGTGGTCATGAACGTTTTGGTGGGGGCGGGGGCGTCCACGGGGGAGCGGGGGGTCCCCCGGACGGGGTGGAAGTGGGGAAAACCCGGACGCGGTGGCCGGGGGCGACCTACTCTCGAGTTGTGCCAGGGGCTTCCGGCCGGGTGCTTGTTGTGGACGACAACAAGGTCATCCGGCAGCTGATCAGGGTCAATCTCGAGCTAGAGGGTCTCGAGGTCGTGACCGCGGCCGACGGTGCCGAGTGTCTGGATGTCGTCCATCAGGTGCGGCCCGATGTGATCACGCTCGACGTCGTCATGCCCCGGCTCGACGGGCTCACGACCGCCGCGCGACTCCGTGCCGACCCCCGTACCCGTGATCTTCCGCTCGCCATCGTCAGTGCCTGCTCCCGGGGTGAGGTCGAGGCCGGTGTCGACGCCGGCGTCGATGCCTTCCTCTCCAAGCCCTTCGAGCCGTCCGAACTCGTGCGGGTCGTGCTCCAGTTGGTCCATGGGCGGGGGAGAGGGCAGCAGCCCGGCAGCGCCGGGGACGAGGGGGCCGGGCCCGGCGGCGCGGACGGGGACGCCGAGCGTGCCGGGCGTCGGCGTAGTTAGGACGAGGACGAGGAGCAGGGGGCGCGCCGTCGTTCGGTTCCCGACCGTGCGGTCCTCGCCGTCCGCCCCTTGAGCTGGAAGCGGGGTACTTCGTCCCCCTTCCGCCCCTGCATGACCATTCCGGCGTCCACATCGCGATACCCCGCGCAAACCGGCTCGCCTACCCACCCCCCTCCTCCCCTACGCTTGTCCCGTGACCCCCGTCGAGCTCTCCCACACCGTGTTGCACGCGGTGCGTCGTGCTGTCGACGCGGGGGAGCTGAGCGTGAGCGTCCCGGAGCGGGTTGTCGTCAAGCCGCCGGGGCCGGGCGGGTGCGGGGACTACGCCACCACCGTCGCGCTCCAGCTCGCCCGGCCCGCCGGACAGAGCGCCCTGCGCGTCGCCGGAGTGCTGCGCGACCGGCTCGTCCTCGTCGACGGCATCCGGGACGTCTCCGTGACCGGGCCCGGGTTCCTCAACATCAGCCTCCGTGAGGACCGGGCCGACGCCGCCTCCGTCCGCCTCGTGTCCGACATCCTCCGCAGCGGTGAGCGGTACGGGTACGGGGACGACAGCGGCGCCGGGTCCCCCCGTGTCCTGCTGCGCTGCGCCGCCGAGCCGCGCGCCCTCGCCGTCGGTGACGTGCTGGTCCGGCTGCTGGCGGCCCAGGGGACCCGAGCCCGCATCGAGATCGCGGGTGAGGGGAAGGGCGAGGGCGAGCGCGAGGGCGAGGGCCAGAGTGATCGGCGGGGCTCCGCCCCGGACGCCGACGACCGCGTCATCGACGTACGCCCCCTCCCCGTCGCCCCCGACGACCGCGACGCGCTCCTCTTGCTCGGGCACGACGCCGGGCGCTGGGCGCTGCTGTATCCCGCCGGGCGTGACCGGGTCCGGGCCGGGGACGAGCACCTCGCACAGCGCGAGAGCAACCCGCTCTTTCGGGTGCGTTACGCCCACGCCCGCACCCGCGCCCTCCTGCGCAACGCCGCCGACCTCGGCTTCGCCCCCGCACCCGGACACATCGACTCCATCGGGCACCCCGCCGCAACCGGGCGCACCCGCACGACGGACCCCCTCCTCACCGCCCTCGCCGACCACCCCCGCGTCCTCGCCCAGGCCGCCGCGCACCGGGCCCCCGACCGGCTGGCCCGGCAGCTCGTGGCCGTCGCCGACGGGCTGTGGCCGCTGCTGCCGACGGTGCTGCCGGTCGGGGAGGAGAAACCCTCGGCCGCCCACCGTGCCCGGCTCGCCCTCGCCGAAGCCGCCGGGACGGTGCTGGCCGGTGGCCTGTCCCTGCTCGGCATCGACGCACCCGATCACCTCTGAGCAGCCAGAGAAGTCTGAGTAGCCAGAGAAGTCAGAGAAGCCAGAGAGAACTGACCGCCATGAGCCGTTCCGCACACCCCGCCGGGCCCCGTCACGCCGATGTCCTGTCCGAGGGGCACTACGCCGCCCCGCCGGCCGATCTCAACAGCCTCGACCCCAAGGTCTGGGCGCAGACCGTCACGCGGGACGCGGACGGGGTGGTGACCGTCGGCGGAGTGCCCGTCACGCGGCTCGCCGAGGAGTTCGGCACGCCCGCCTACGTACTCGACGAGGCCGACTTCCGGGCGCGGGCGCGCGCCTGGCGCACCGCGTTCGGGCAGGACGCCGACGTGTTCTACGCGGGGAAGGCGTTCCTGTCGCGGGCCGTGGTGCGCTGGCTGGCGGAGGAAGGGCTGAACCTCGACGTCTGCTCCGGCACCGAGCTGGCCACCGCCCTGTCCGCGGGGATGCCGGCGGACCGGATCGCCTTCCACGGGAACAACAAGTCCGCGGCGGAGATCGAGCGGGCCGTGGGCGCCGGGGTCGGGCGGATCGTGCTCGACTCGTTCCAGGAGATCGTGCGGGTCGCGCACATCGCGCAGTCGCTGGGCAGGCGGCAGCGGGTGCAGATCCGTATCACCGTGGGGGTCGAGGCGCACACCCACGAGTTCATCGCCACCGCGCACGAGGACCAGAAGTTCGGCATCCCGCTCGCCGGGGGGCAGGCCGCCGAGGCGGTGCGGCGGGCGCTGAAGCTCGACGGGCTCGAACTGATCGGGATCCACAGCCACATCGGCTCGCAGATCTTCGACATGTCCGGCTTCGAGGTCGCCGCGCACCGCGTGGTCGGGCTGCTCCGGGAGATCCGCGACGAGCACGGGGTGGAGCTGCCCGAGATCGACCTCGGCGGCGGTCTCGGCATCGCGTACACCAGTGACGACGACCCGCGCGAGCCGCACGAGATCGCCAAGGCGCTCAGCGAGATCGTCACCCGCGAGTGCGAGGCCGCGCGGCTGCGCACCCCCCGGATCTCCGTCGAGCCGGGCCGCGCCATCGTCGGCCCGACCGCCTTCACCCTCTACGAGGTCGGCACGATCAAGCCGCTGGAGGGGCTGCGCACCTATGTGTCCGTCGACGGCGGCATGTCCGACAACATCCGTACGGCGCTGTACGACGCGGAGTACAGCGTCGCCCTCGTGTCGCGGACGAGCGACGCCGAGCCCCTGCTGGTCCGGGTCGTCGGCAAGCACTGCGAGAGCGGGGACATCGTGGTCAAGGACGCGTTCCTGCCGGCCGACCTCGCGCCCGGCGACCTGATCGCCGTGCCCGCCACCGGCGCGTACTGCCGCTCGATGGCCAGCAACTACAACCACGCCCTGCGCCCGCCGGTGCTCGCCGTCCGGGACGGCGCGGCCTGGGTCATCGTCCGCCGGGAGACGGAGGACGACCTCCTCCGCCTCGACGTGGGATGAGCCGCCCGCGCGGGTGCGCCGAGTTCCGTCGGCCGGGGAAGGCGCCGGAAGATCTCCGTCGTCCGGCCGCGCGAAAATGAAATATACGTCTCATGATTCGGACAAATGGCAGAAACTCCGGTCCGGTGAGTGAGACTGGTCCAACCGTAGACGGTATGAGGAAACGAGGTCGGATGATGCGTACGCGTCCGCTGAAGGTGGCGCTGCTGGGCTGTGGGGTTGTCGGCTCAGAGGTGGCGCGCATCATGACGACGCACGCCGACGACCTCACGGCCCGGATCGGGGCCCCGGTGGAGCTGGCCGGGGTCGCCGTCCGGCGCCCCTCCAAGGTGCGCGAGGGCATCGATCCCGCCCTCATCACCACCGACGCCACCGCCCTCGTCAAACGCGGCGACATCGACGTGGTCATCGAGGTCATCGGCGGGATCGAGCCCGCCCGCTCCCTGATCACCACCGCGTTCGAGCACGGCGCCTCCGTGGTCTCCGCGAACAAGGCCCTCCTCGCCCAGGACGGCGCCGCGCTGCACGCCGCCGCCGAGGCGCACGGCCGCGACCTGTACTACGAGGCCGCCGTCGCCGGTGCCATCCCGCTGATCCGCCCGCTGCGCGAGTCCCTCGCCGGGGACAAGGTCAACCGGGTGCTCGGCATCGTCAACGGCACCACGAACTTCATCCTCGACAAGATGGACTCGACGGGCGCCGGCTACCAGGAGGCCCTGGACGAGGCGACCGCGCTCGGCTACGCGGAGGCCGACCCGACCGCCGACGTCGAGGGCTTCGACGCCGCGGCCAAGGCCGCCATCCTCGCCGGGATCGCCTTCCACACGCGCGTACGGCTCGACGACGTGTACCGCGAGGGCATGACCGAGGTCACCGCCGCCGACTTCGCCTCCGCCAAGGAGATGGGCTGCACCATCAAGCTGCTCGCCATCTGCGAGCGGGCGGCCGACGGCGGCTCCGTCACCGCGCGCGTGCACCCCGCGATGATCCCGCTCAGCCACCCGCTGGCCTCGGTGCGCGGCGCGTACAACGCGGTGTTCGTCGAGTCGGAGGCCGCCGGGCAGCTGATGTTCTACGGGCCCGGCGCGGGCGGCGCGCCCACCGCGTCCGCGGTCCTCGGCGACCTCGTCGCCGTCTGCCGCAACCTGCGCGGCGGGGCCACCGGGCCCGGCGAGTCCGCGTACGCCGCGCTGCCGGTCTCGCCGATGGGCGACGTCGTCACGCGGTACCACATCAGCCTGGACGTCGCCGACAAACCGGGCGTCCTCGCCCAGGTCGCCACCGTGTTCGCCGAGCACGGGGTGTCGATCGACACCGTCCGGCAGCAGGGAAGAAATCAAAGCAGCGGCGACGCAGTCGCCGTCGTTCAGGGCGGTGGTGGGCGACGGGAGGGCGGCGAGGCGTCCCTCGTCGTCGTCACTCATCGAGCGTCCGACGCCGCCCTCACCGGCACCGTCGCGGCGCTGCGCAGCCTCGACACCGTGCGGGGCGTCGCCAGCATCATGCGGGTTGAAGGAGAGTAACCAGCAATGACCCACCAGTGGCGCGGAATCATCGAGGAGTACCGGGACCGGCTGCCGGTGTCCGGGAGCACGCCGGTCGTGACGCTCCGCGAGGGCGGTACGCCGCTCGTGCCCGCGCAGGTGCTCTCCGAGCGCACCGGCTGCGAGGTGCACCTCAAGGTCGAGGGCGCGAACCCGACCGGGTCCTTCAAGGACCGCGGCATGACCATGGCCATCTCCAAGGCGAAGGAGGAGGGCGCCAAGGCGGTCATCTGCGCCTCCACCGGCAACACCTCCGCCTCCGCCGCCGCGTACGCGGTGCGGGCGCAGATGGTCTCCGCCGTGCTCGTGCCCCAGGGCAAGATCGCGCTCGGCAAGATGGGCCAGGCGCTGGTGCACGGCGCCCAGATCCTCCAGGTCGACGGCAACTTCGACGACTGCCTGACGCTGGCCCGCGAGCTGAGCGACAACTACCCGGTGGCGCTGGTCAATTCGGTCAACCCGGTACGTATCGAGGGGCAGAAGACCGCCGCCTTCGAGATCGTCGACAT
The DNA here is from genome assembly GCF_000373685.1 of Streptomyces sp. PsTaAH-124. NCBI lineage: Bacteria > Bacillati > Actinomycetota > Actinomycetes > Kitasatosporales > Streptomycetaceae > Streptomyces > Streptomyces sp. PsTaAH-124. The sequence continues at coordinate 271,339 of NZ_KB892208.1, forward strand.
GCTCGGCGACGCCCCCGACATCCATGTCCTGCCGGTCGGCAACGCGGGCAACATCACCGCGTACTGGAAGGGCTACCGGGAGTACGCCGCCGACAAGGTCTCGACGAAAACCCCGCGCATGTGGGGCTTCCAGGCGTCCGGCAGCGCGCCGATCGTGCGCGGCGAGGTCGTCAAGGACCCCTCCACGATCGCCACCGCCATCCGGATCGGCAACCCGGCCTCCTGGTCGTACGCGCTGGCCGCGCGCGACGAGTCCGGCGGCGCCATCGACGAGGTGACGGACCGTGAGATCCTGCGCGCCTACCGGCTGTTGGCGGCGCAGGAGGGCGTCTTCGTGGAGCCCGCGTCCGCCGCGTCCGTCGCCGGTCTGCTGAAGGCCGCCGAGCAGGGCAAGGTGGACCCGGGGCAGCGGATCGTCTGCACGGTCACCGGCAACGGGCTCAAGGACCCGGACTGGGCCGTCGCCGGCGCCCCGCAGCCGGTCACCGTCCCGGTCGACGCGGCCACGGCCGCCGAGCGGCTGGGCCTCGCCTGATCCTCGGGCCTGCCCTGCCCGTCCTGCCCGCCCCGCCCGGCCTCCGGGCGCGGTGGCGGGCGGCCCGCGCGGCGTACGCGCCGCGCGGGCGGCACGCGGGGCCTGCGGGGGAGGTGTGCGCGGTACGTGCGCGGGTCCGCCCGGCCGCCCTCGGGCGCCCGGCGCGGGTGACGCCCGCCCCTGCCGGGCCGCGCAACCTCGCGACCTCCCGGCGCGTCCTCACCCGGGAACCCCTGGCAGGGGGCACGGGAAGGCTCGCGACACGCATCGTGCGCCTCCTGTGCGCCCTATGTCGCCACTGAACCTTCCTTCGATAGGCTGTGAGGAACCCGCCCACCGCATATGCCCTCGCATGACGCGGTGCCGCGCCGTTCCCCGCGGCCCCGAGGGTCCTTCGTGTCCGCCTCGTGTCCGTCTCGTGTCCGTCGAATCGCGGTCGAATGTCACTCGACCAGCACGCAGCTCAAGGAGAGTCAACGAGCGATGGCCGGTCCAGCGTTCCGCGCCGCCGCCGTCCGGGTGCGCGTCCCCGCCACCAGCGCCAACCTCGGGCCGGGCTTCGACGCCCTCGGCCTCGCGCTGGGGCTCTACGACGACGTCGTGGTGCGGGTGGCCGACTCCGGACTGCACATCGACATCGCGGGCGAGGGCGGCGAGACCCTGCCCCGGGACGAGAAACACCTGCTCGTACGGTCGCTGCGCACCGCCTTCGACGTGCTCGGCGGGCAGCCGCGCGGCCTGGAGATCGTCTGCGCCAACCGCATCCCGCACGGCCGCGGCCTGGGCTCCTCCTCCGCCGCCATCTGCGCCGGCATCGTCGCCGCCCGCGCCGTGACCATAGGCGGCGAGGCCCGCCTCGACAACGCGGCGCTGCTGGAACTGGCCACCGAGATCGAGGGCCACCCGGACAACGTGGCGGCCTGTCTGCTCGGCGGGTTCACCCTGTCCTGGATGGAGTCCGGCGCCGCCCGCGCGATCAGGATGGAGCCCTCCGATTCCATCGTTCCGGTGGTTTTCGTGCCCGCGAAACCTGTCCTGACCGAGACCGCGCGCGGCCTGCTGCCGCGCACCGTGCCGCATGTCGACGCGGCCGTCAACGCGGGCCGTGCCGCCCTGCTCGTGGAGGCCCTGACCCGGCGCCCCGAGCTGCTGCTGCCCGCCACCGAGGACCGCCTCCACCAGGAGTACCGCGCGCCGGCCATGCCGGAGAGCACGGCGCTGGTGGAGCGGCTGCGCGGGGACGGCGTCCCCGCGGTCATCTCCGGCGCCGGGCCCACGGTCATGGCGATGGCCGACGTGGACACCGCCGACAAGGTGGAACGCCTGGCGGGCACGGGCTGGGCCGCCAACCGGCTGAGTCTCGACCTGACCGGCGCCTGCGTGCTCCCGCTGGCGGGCTGACACGCGATTGCCGGATGTGGAGAGGGGGAATGTTTGTTGGATCCGGTAGTGTTAATCTCAAGTCTGCACCCGACCCCACCATGGCGAGGTGCTTCGTGTCCCCGTTCGGGACCAACCTTCTTCCGGGAGCTCCCCAAGCCACTCTGTGTTCCGTACGCCGTACCCGGGCAGTACGCCGTACGCGGACGCTGAGCGGTCCACAGGGCACGCTCCGGAAACGGTGCTACCACGCCACGTGACGCCGTGACACCAGGTGCCACGTCCTGTCGCGGCAGCGCCACTCACCTGATATCTCTTCCGCCGCTTTGGCGGACCACCGCCCCGGCACGGTCCACACAGCAAGGACCGAAGCCGGACAGCACAACCGGTCGCCGAGCCAGACAGGCCGACGTCCGCTCCAGGGAAGGACCCTTCGTGAGCGACACCACCGATCTGATGGGCGCACGTGTCGAGGAGACCGCTGCCGCGCCCGCCACGGACGCCTCCGCGCCTGCCACCGGTGCCGGCTCCCGGCGTCGCCGTGGCACCGGCCTCGAGGCAATGGTGCTGGCCGAGCTTCAGCAGGTCGCCTCGGGCCTCGGCATCAGGGGCACCGCGCGGATGCGCAAGAGCCAGCTGATCGAGGTCATCAAGGAGGCGCAGGCCCAGGGGGGCGCCCCCGCGAAGGCCGCGCCCGCCGCCGGTGAGGCCACCGAGACCAAGCCGAAGCGCCGCGCGACCTCCCGTACCCGTACGGGCGACGACAGCGCCGCCGCGGGCAAGAAGGCCGCCGAGGCGCCCGCCGAGAAGGCCGTGGCCCAGCAGCAGATCGAGATTCCCGGCCAGCCGGCCGGGGGCCCCGCCCTGGTCGAGCGAAGCCGAGAGCTTGGGGGAGACGACGCCCCGGCCGAGCGCCGCCGCCGCCGTGCCACCGCCGAGGCGGGCAGCCCGGAGACGGTCACCGCCGAGGCGAAGAGCGAGCCGAAGGCCGACGCCAAGGCCGACGCCTCCGCCCAGCAGTCGCAGCAGGCCCAGGGCCAGCAGGGCGACGCCAAGGGCGACGCGGGCGACGGCGGCGAGAACCGCCGCCGCGACCGCCGTGAGCGCGGCCGTGACCGTGACCGCGACCGTGACCGTGACCGGCGCAAGGGCGACGACCAGCAGGGCCAGCGCCAGCAGGGCCAGCAGCAGGGCGGCGGCCGCCAGGACCGGCAGGAGCGCCAGGACCGTCAGGACCGTCAGGACCGGAACAACGGCCCGCAGGACGACGACGACTTCGAGGGCGGCCGTCGCGGCCGTCGCGGCCGCTACCGCGACCGCCGTGGCCGTCGCGGGCGCGACGAGGTGCAGGAGCCGCAGATCGCCGAGGACGACGTCCTGATCCCGGTCGCGGGCATCCTGGACATCCTCGACAACTACGCGTTCATCCGGACCTCCGGCTACCTGCCCGGCCCGAACGACGTGTACGTCTCCCTCGCCCAGGTCCGCAAGAACGGTCTGCGCAAGGGCGACCACGTCACCGGTGCCGTGCGCCAGCCCAAGGACGGCGAGCGCCGCGAGAAGTTCAACGCGCTGGTCCGCCTCGACTCCGTCAACGGCATGGCGCCCGAACACGGCCGCGGCCGCCCGGAGTTCAACAAGCTGACCCCGCTCTACCCGCAGGACCGGCTCCGCCTGGAGACCGAGGCGGGCGTGCTGACGACCCGGATCATCGACCTGGTGTCGCCGATCGGCAAGGGCCAGCGCGGTCTGATCGTGGCCCCGCCGAAGACCGGCAAGACCATGATCATGCAGGCGGTCGCCAACGCGATCACGCACAACAACCCCGAGTGCCACCTGATGGTCGTCCTCGTCGACGAGCGTCCGGAAGAGGTCACCGACATGCAGCGGTCGGTGAAGGGCGAGGTCATCTCCTCGACCTTCGACCGCCCGGCCGAGGACCACACCACGGTCGCCGAGCTGGCCATCGAGCGCGCCAAGCGCCTGGTGGAGCTGGGTCACGACGTGGTCGTGCTGCTGGACTCGATCACCCGCCTGGGCCGTGCGTACAACCTCGCCGCCCCGGCGTCGGGCCGCATCCTCTCCGGTGGTGTCGACTCGACCGCGCTGTACCCGCCCAAGCGCTTCTTCGGCGCCGCGCGCAACATCGAGGACGGCGGTTCGCTGACCATCCTCGCCACCGCGCTGGTGGACACCGGGTCCCGCATGGACGAGGTGATCTTCGAGGAGTTCAAGGGCACCGGCAACATGGAGCTCAAGCTCGACCGGAAGCTCGCCGACAAGCGCATCTTCCCGGCGGTGGACGTGGACGCGTCCGGCACCCGCAAGGAGGAGATCCTGCTGAACTCCGAGGAGCTGGGCATCGTCTGGAAGCTGCGCCGGGTGCTGCACGCGCTCGACCAGCAGCAGGCGATCGAGCTGCTCCTCGACAAGATGAAGCAGACCAAGTCGAACGTCGAGTTCCTGATGCAGATCCAGAAGACGACGCCGACCCCTGGCAACGGCGACTGATCCGCGTCCGCCGCGACCGACGACGAAGGGCCGCTCCCCGCGAGGGGGCGGCCCTTCGCCGTGCCGCGAGGGGCCGCGCCCGCCCTCGGCGCCGCGCCCCCGCATTCCGGGCTGCGCCCCGTTCTCGGGCTGCGCCGAGCTTTCCTGAGCCGGGGCGGCGCCCGCCCGTGGCGAAACCCCCAGGTCAGGCCGATGGCCCTGGCCACGCGCGCGGGGCCGGGAGTCAGGTGCGCGGGCCGGGTGTGCGGGCCATGGGCGGGACCCGAGGCGCCGGCCGGAACCGGAAGCCGGGCACAGCTGGAGGTCGGGTACGGTCCGGATCCGCAAGCCGGGCACAGGCCGGGAAGCAGGGATCCTGGTGCCCGCCGGGCCTGCGTGCCGCGGCGGCCGGGGGACGAGCAAGGGTGCGCGTCCCGCCCTCAGCCCTCGCCGGGCCGCGCCCAGACCCGCCCCGCGCCCCGACCGCGCGCCGCCCCCGGAGGCCCCGCCCCCCCCAGAGGACCCTCACCCCCCGAGAACCCTCCCCCAGAAGCCCCCGGCCCCGAGACCTTCCCCACAACTCCAGGTGCAACCTTTGCCCCGGCTATCTCGTCTGACCGGGAAGAGCGACGATGGTGCGGTACGGGCTCATTCGGCCGGGCCGGGCCTGACCCTGGCGACGAGGGGTAACCGACCCGAGACGAGAGCTGAGGAGCACATGTCCGCCCAGAGCACGCCGGGCCCCGGTATACCGGGGAAGAAACCCGGGACCGACAGCCCCCGCCGCAAGGGCGCCGGAGGCCGCCGCCGCAAGCCGCCCGCGGGGCGCCGCAGGGGGCTGCTGGTCGCGGCCTGGACGACCGCGGGGATCGTGGTGCTCGGCGGCACCGGCGCCGGCTATCTGTACCTCAAGCTCAACGGCAACCTGAAGACGGTCGACATCAACCAGGCCCTCGGCGCCGACCGGCCCTCCAAGGCCGACAACGGCTCGGAGAACATCCTGGTCCTCGGCTCGGACACCCGCGCGGGCGGCAACAAGAAGCTGGGCGGCGGTACGGACGACGGCAGCGCCCGCTCGGACACCGCGATGATCGTGCACGTGTACGAGGGCCACAAACGGGCCAGCGTGGTCTCCATACCCCGCGACACCCTCGTGGACCGCCCCGAGTGCACCGACACCCGGGGCACCACGCACCCGGCCGCACACCGTGCGATGTTCAACGAGTCGTACGGCACCGGCGGCGCCGCCTGCGCGGTGAAGACCGTGGAGTCGCTGACCGGGCTGCGGATGGACCACTACCTGGAGGTCGACTTCAGCGGCTTCCAGAAGCTCATCGACGACCTCGGCGGGGTCCGGGTCACCACCACGAAGGCCATCGACGACCCCAACAGCCACCTGAAGCTCACCGCGGGCACCCACACCCTCGACGGGCGGCAGGCGCTCGGTCTGGTCCGCACCCGGCACGGCGTCGGCGACGGCTCCGACCTGGGCCGCATCCAGCTCCAGCAGGCGTTCGTGAAGGCGCTGATCGACCAGGTCAAGCACGTCGGGGTCTTCACCAGCCCCAAGAAGCTCTACGACCTCGCCGACACCGCGACCAAGGCGGTCACCGCCGACTCCGACCTCGGCTCGGTGAACTCGCTGATCTCCTTCGCCGACGGCCTCAAGGGCATCAGCTCCAGCCGTATGACGATGGTCACCATGCCGGTGCGGTACGACCCGGCCGACCCCAACCGCGTGATCATCGAGGAGAGCAAGGCCCAGCAGGTCTGGACGGCCCTCAAGGCCGACCGGCCGATCCCCCGCGCGGCCACCGAGGGCACGGCGACGGGCGAGGCCAAGGGCGTCGTCAGCGGCTCCTGAGCACCGCCCCCGCCGTCGGCGGCGGGCCGCCTCCGCCGCCGGGAACAAATGGCCGCACCCCCCGGTTTGGGGAGAAGGCACCAGTCCTGGCAGACTGGTACGTCGGCTCCGGTTCACGCCCCCCGCACCCCGCGGCGGCGACCCGGCGCCCTCCCGAACATAGGAGACACCTTGAAGCGCGACATCCACCCCGAGTACGTCGAGACGCAGGTCAGCTGCACCTGCGGCGCGTCGTTCACGACCCGCAGCACCATCGACTCCGGCACCATCCGGGCCGAGGTCTGCTCCGAGTGCCACCCGTTCTACACGGGCAAGCAGAAGATCCTCGACACCGGTGGCCGTGTGGCCCGCTTCGAGGCCCGCTTCGGCAAGGCTGCCGCCGGCTCCAAGAAGTAGCGAGCCCCAATCCGCCGGTCCACGGCCGCGCCCCCTCACCGGGGTGCGCCCGGGACCGGCGTTTTTGGTCGCCCGCCCTTCCCCTCCCCACGCAGTAGCAGGAGCCCAAGATGTTCGAGGCCGTCGAGGAGCTCGTCGTCGAGCACGCCGACCTGGAGAAGAAGCTCGCCGACCCGTCGGTCCACGCCGACCAGGCGAACGCGCGCAAGCTCAACAAGCGTTACGCCGAGCTGACGCCCATCGTCGCCACGTACCGCTCCTGGAAGCAGACCGGCGACGACATCGAGACCGCGCGCGAACTGGCCGCCGACGACCCGGACTTCGCCGCCGAGGTCAAGGAGCTGGACAAGCAGCGCGAGGCACTGACCGAGAAGCTGCGCCTGCTGCTCGTGCCGCGCGACCCCAGCGACGACAAGGACGTCATCCTGGAGATCAAGGCCGGTGCGGGCGGCGACGAGTCGGCGCTGTTCGCCGGCGACCTGCTGCGCATGTATCTGCGCTACGCCGAGCGCGTCGGCTGGAAGACCGAGATCATCGACGCCACCGAGTCCGAGCTGGGCGGCTACAAGGACGTCCAGGTCGCGGTGAAGACCAAGGGCGGCCAGGGCGCCACCGAGCCCGGCCAGGGCGTGTGGGCCCGGCTGAAGTACGAGGGCGGTGTGCACCGCGTGCAGCGGGTGCCGGCCACCGAGTCCCAGGGCCGTATCCACACCTCGGCGGCGGGTGTCCTGGTGACCCCCGAGGCCGAGGAGGTCGACGTCGAGATCAACCCGAACGACCTGCGCATCGACGTCTACCGCTCCTCGGGGCCGGGCGGCCAGTCCGTCAACACGACCGACTCCGCGGTGCGCATCACGCACCTGCCCACCGGAGTCGTCGCCTCCTGCCAGAACGAGAAGAGCCAGCTCCAGAACAAGGAGCAGGCGATGCGTATCCTGCGCTCCAGGCTGCTCGCCGCGGCGCAGGAGGAGGCGGAGCGGGAGGCCGCGGACGCCCGCCGCAGCCAGGTCCGCACCGTCGACCGCTCCGAGAAGATCCGCACCTACAACTTCCCGGAGAACCGCATCTCGGACCACCGGGTCGGCTTCAAGTCGTACAACCTGGACCAGGTCCTCGACGGCGACCTGGCCGCGGTGATCCAGGCCTGCGTCGACGCGGACTCGGCCGCCAAGCTCGCGGCCGCCTGAGGCACGCCCGGCCGCGGTGCCGCCCGGTGCGCCACGGCAGGGACGTACGGACGTACGGACGAACCACCAAGCACGGAGGACCAGCGTGCAGCAAGAATCCGGGGGGCGACCCCCAGGCCCCCGCAGCGTGCTGCTCGCGGAGGTGGCGCAGGCCACCCAGCGGCTGGCCGACGCCGGTGTGCCCTCGCCGCGCAACGACGCCGAGGAGCTCGCCGCGTTCGTGCACGGCGTCAAGCGCGGCCAGCTGCACACCGTGCAGGACGCCGACTTCGACGCCCGGTACTGGGAGGTCATCGCCCGGCGCGAGCAGCGCGAGCCGCTCCAGCACATCACCGGACGCGCCTACTTCCGCTATCTGGAGCTCCAGGTGGGCCCCGGTGTCTTCGTGCCGAGGCCGGAGACCGAGTCCGTGGTCGGCTGGGCGATAGACGCGGTACGGGCCATGGACGTGGTCGAACCGTGCATCGTCGACCTGTGCACCGGCTCGGGCGCCGTCGCGCTCGCGCTCGCCCAGGAGGTGCCGCGCTCGCGCGTGCACGCCGTGGAGCTGAGCGAGGACGCGCTGACCTGGACCCGCAAGAACGTGCGGGGCTCCCGCGTCGACCTGCGCCAGGGCGACGCGCTGAGCGCCTTCCCCGACCTGGACGGCCAGGTCGACCTGGTCATCTCCAACCCGCCGTACATCCCGCTCACCGAATGGGAGTACGTCGCCCCCGAGGCCCGCGACTACGACCCCGAGCTGGCGTTGTTCTCCGGCGAGGACGGTCTCGACCTGATCCGCGGCATCGAGCGCACCGCGCACCGGCTGCTGCGTCCCGGCGGGGTCGTCGTGATCGAGCACGCCGACACCCAGGGCGGCCAGGTGCCGTGGATCTTCACCGAGGAGCGGGGCTGGGCCGACGCCGCCGACCACCCCGACCTCAACAACCGGCCGCGGTTCGCCACCGCCCGCAAGGCGCTGCCATGAGCCGCGCGCAGCCCACCCCCAGGACGCCAGACCAGCAGTACGTGTACGAGGAGGCCCGCTGACAATGGCACGGCGATACGACACCAACGACGCGACCGACCGCGCGACGGGTCTGCGCGAGGCCGCGTCCGCCGTCCGCCGGGGCGAGCTCGTGGTGCTGCCGACCGACACGGTCTACGGCATCGGCGCCGACGCGTTCTCCTCCGAGGGCGTCAGCGACCTGCTCGCCGCCAAGGGCCGCGGCCGCGCCATGCCCACGCCCGTCCTCATCGGCTCCCCGAACACGCTGCACGGCCTGGTCACGGACTTCTCGGAGATGGCCTGGGAGCTGGTGGACGCGTTCTGGCCCGGCGCCCTCACGCTCATCGCCCGGCACCAGCCGTCCCTCCAGTGGGACCTGGGCGACACCCGGGGCACGGTCGCCGTGCGCATGCCGCTGCACCCGGTCGCCATCGAACTGCTCACCGAGTTCGGCCCGATGGCCGTCTCCTCGGCGAACCTCACCGGCCACCCCGCGCCGGAGACCTGCGACGCCGCGCAGGAGATGCTCGGCGACTCCGTCTCCGTCTACCTGGACGGCGGTCCCACCCCCGGCAACGTTCCGTCGTCCATCGTCGACGTCAGCCGCGAGGTGCCCGTGCTGCTGCGCGCGGGCGCGCTGTCGGCCGAGGAACTGCGCAAGGTGGTACCCGACCTCGAGGTGGCGAATTGACGGCCCCCCGCTTCCCCGAGTCCCCGGTGCCCGTCCCGGCCCCGGCCGTGTCCGGACGGGGCCGTCCCCGCGCACAGGGGGGACCCCCATGCGTGGCATAGGCGTGGCGGACGAGGCGGGGTTCCCGGCGCGGCCGGAACCGGCCCCCGACACCTTCCGCATCCTCCACGTCAGCACCGGCAACGTGTGCCGCTCGCCCATCACCGAGCGGCTGACCCGGCATTTCGTGGCGGACCGGCTGGGCGAGGCGGCCGGCGGCGGGCTGATCGTGGAGAGCGCGGGCACCTGGGGCCATGAGGGCGCGCCCATGGAGACCAACGCCGAGACGGTGCTGGCCGACTTCGGCGCGGACGCCTCCGGCTTCACCGGCCGGGAGCTGCTGGACGAGCATGTGATCCGCGCCGACCTGGTGCTCACCGCGACCCGCGACCACCGGGCGCAGGTCATCTCCATGGGGCACTCGGCCGGGCTGCGCACCTTCACGCTCAAGGAGTTCACCCGCCTGGTGAAGGCGATCGACCCGGCCACGCTGCCGCCGCTGGAGGACGGCGTGGTCGAGCGCGCCCGCGCGCTGGTACGGGCCGCCGCCGCGCTGCGCGGCTGGCTGCTGGCGCCGAGCGTGGAGGCCGACGAGGTCTACGACCCCTACGGCGCCCCGCTGCCGTTCTTCCGCTCGATCGGCGACGAGATACACGAGGCGCTGGACCCGGTCGTGACGGCGCTGACGGGGGTCGCCGCGCGGGCCTGACGGGCCGCACGGGCCCGGCCGGGGCCCGGCGGCGCCCCCGGGCCCCGGCCGTCCCCGCGACGGCTCAGCGGCCGCGCGCAGCGGCCCCGGCGGGCCTACATTGGACGTACGCACTGGACGTACGTCACCGTCGACCGCCCGGAGTCCGCCATGCCGGTCCTGCCCGCCCTGGAGACCGATGTCCTGCGGCGGCAGGACCCGCAGGCGGCCGAGCTCGTGCTGGGCGAGCTGGCCCGGCAGTCCACCACGCTCCAGCTGATCGCGGCGGAGAACTTCACCTCGCCCGCGGTGCTCGCCGCGCTCGGCTCGCCGCTGGCCAACAAGTACGCCGAGGGCTACCCGGGCGCCCGCCACCACGGCGGCTGCGAGATCGTGGACGCCGCCGAGCGGCTCGCGATCGAGCGCGCCAAGGCGCTGTTCGGTGCCGAGCACGCCAATGTCCAGCCGCACTCGGGCTCCTCCGCCGTGCTGGCCGCCTACGCGGCGCTGCTGCGGCCCGGCGACACCGTGCTCGCCCTCGGCCTGCCGGACGGCGGGCACCTCACCCACGGCTCGCCCGCGAACTTCTCCGGCCGCTGGTTCGACTTCGTCGGCTACGGCGTCGACGCCGAGAGCGGCCTCATCGACCACGAGCAGGTGCGCGCCCTGGCCCGTACGCACCGGCCCAAGGCGGTCGTGTGCGGCTCGATCGCCTACCCGCGCCACATCGACCACGCGTTCTTCCGCGAGGTCGCCGACGAGACGGGCGCCTATCTGATCGCCGACGCCGCGCACCCGATCGGCCTGGTGGCCGGGGGAGCGGCGCCCAGCCCGGTGCCGTACGCCGACGTGGTGTGCGCCACCACGCACAAGGTGCTGCGCGGGCCGCGCGGCGGGATGATCCTGTGCGGGAGCGAGCTGGCGGAGCGGGTGGACCGGGCGGTGTTCCCGTTCACCCAGGGCGGCGCCCAGATGCACACCGTCGCGGCGAAGGCGGTGGCGTTCGGCGAGGCGGCGCGGCCGGAATTCGCGGCCTACGCCCACCAGGTGGTCGCCAACGCGCGGGTGCTGGCCGCGTACCTGGCGGCGGAGGGCCTGGCCGTCACCACCGGCGGCACCGACACCCATCTGATCACCATGGACCCGGCGCCGCTCGGCATCGAGGGGCGCACCGCGCGCGGGCGTCTGGCCGCCGCCGGGATGGTCCTGGACTGCTGCGCGCTGCCGCACTCCGGTGCCCGCGGGCTGCGCCTGGGCACGGCGGCGGTGACCACCCAGGGCATGCGGGAGGAGGAGATGGCGCGGATCGCGGTGCTGCTGGGCAAGGTGCTGCGCGGTGAGCTGGACGCGGCGCGGGCCCGGGACGACGTGCGCGCGCTGACCGCCGCGTTCCCGCCGTATCCGTCCTGAACCGGGCGGAAGCGGCCTGGGCGGGCCGGTGCCGGGCAGACGTGAGGAGCGGGTCCGGGCCCGCGCGGCGGCGGGAGTGCAACCAACGTCGCTACCCGGAAGTCCCCATACATATGCTCGCGTCGCTAGGGTGTGAGGCTGAGATGGCCAGCGAGACCTGTGGGGAAGCCTGTGCGTGAATACCTGCTGACGCTCTGCATCACGGCCGCGGTGACGTACCTGCTGACCGGGCCGGTGCGCAAGTTCGCGATCGTGGCGGGGGCGATGCCGGAGATCCGGGCGCGTGACGTGCACCGGGAACCCACTCCGCGGCTCGGCGGTATCGCGATGTTCTTCGGGATGTGCGCCGGACTGCTGGTCGCCGACCACCTCACCAACCTCAACGAGGTCTTCGAGAAGTCGAACGAGCCGCGCGCGCTGCTCTCCGGGGCCGCGCTGATCTGGCTGATCGGTGTCCTGGACGACAAGTTCGAGATCGACGCCCTGATCAAGCTGGGCGGCCAGATGATCGCCGCCGGTGTGATGGTCATGCAGGGTCTGACGATCCTGTGGCTGCCGGTCCCGGGTGTCGGCACGGTCGCGCTGACCCAGTGGCAGGGCACCCTGCTGACGGTGGCGCTGGTCGTCATCACCATCAACGCGGTCAACTTCGTCGACGGCCTGGACGGGCTGGCGGCCGGCATGGTGTGCATCGCCGCCGCCGCGTTCTTCATGTACGCCTACCGGATCTGGTACTCGTACGGCATCGAGGCCGCCGCCCCGGCCACGCTGTTCGCGGCCGTGCTGATGGGCATGTGCCTGGGCTTCCTGCCGCACAACATGCACCCGGCGCGCATCTTCATGGGCGACTCGGGCTCGATGCTGATCGGCCTGGTGCTGGCGGCCGGCGCGATCTCGGTGACCGGGCAGGTCGACCCGGACGTGATGAAGCTGTTCTCGGGGTCCGAGCGCAACGCGGTGCACCAGATGGTGCCGGTCTACATCCCGCTGCTGATGCCGCTGACCATCATCGCGATCCCGGCCTCCGACTTCGTCTTCGCGGTGGTGCGCCGCACCTGGCGCGGCCAGTCGCCGTTCGCCGCGGACCGCGGCCATCTGCACCACCGGCTGCTCCAGATCGGCCACTCGCACAGCCGGGCCGTGCTGATCATGTACTTCTGGGCGGCGCTGATCGGCTTCGGCGCGCTCGGCTACTCGGTCAACTCGGCCTCCATGTGGATCGTGCTGGGCATCGTGCTGCTCAGCTTCTTCGGGCTGGTGCTCCTGCTGCTGCCGCGGTTCACGCCGCGCGCCCCGCGCTGGGCCGAGCAGTTCGTGCCGCCGCGCTACCGCCGCCGCCGGGCGGCGGCCCAGGCCCCGGCCGCCTCGGCGTCCGTCCCGGCCGCCGAGGCGGCCGGGACCGGTGAGGCGCACCCGTCCTCCGGTGCGCAGGAGGCGTCCGTACGTCCGGCGCCGGTCGGTGCCACGGCGGCCCGGGTCAACGGAGCGACCGCCGTGGGACCCCGATCGCGTGTTCTCGACGGACGCAATGCCGGAACGTCACGCTGACGCCCAAGGTAAGAATCTGACTAAAGCGTTGCCTGTTCATGGGTGACCAAAGCGGCCTAATACCAGACACATCGCCCCGGATTTTGCACAGACGGGCAGGGTCACTCTCATGTGTGACAGCCAGCACACCTACTTGGTAAAGACCGCATCAAATAGTTTGTGATACCGTTCACGAGAACCCCGGACAGAGCCGAAGGACCCGGATGCATGGGCCCCTTGGCGATGAGGTTCCTCTCTCGGACCGGGGACTACGCTCGTCCATGACGACACCCTGCCCCCCTGTGAAAGCGGAGTTGCCGCCATGCCGTCCAATGACGTCCGGAACCTACTGCACACCGCCGTGCCCACCGCCGCCGTCGGTGTGGTCGCTGTGGCGGTCAGTGGTGCGGTCGCCGGAGGCAAGGGCGCGATCGGGGCGCTTGTCGGGGTGGTGCTGGCCATCCTCTACATGGGGATCGGTCTCCATGTGCTCCAGTGGACGGCGAAATCGCTTCCGCAGCTCTTCCAGGCCATGGGCCTCATGCTCTATGTCGCCCAACTGCTGCTGCTCTTGATCTTCTTGGCCCTCTTCAAGGGCACCTCGCTGTTCAATGCGAAGGCGTTCGCGTTCTCGCTCGTCGTCGCGACCGTCGTATGGATGGCCGCACAGGCGCGCGCACACATGAAGGCCAAGATCTTCTATGTCGAACCGGACTCCGAGAAGAGCGAGAAGTCCGAGAAGACCGGGTCTTCGTCGTGAGGGGTAGGCCCGGGATAAAGGCGTGCGAGATCTCCTGCTATCGTCCGGTGCCAACTGCGGCATCGCGGGCGCGGGCAGCTGAGCTGACGCCTGCTCGATCGCGGGGCTCGATGCCCGCCGGCCGCCACCACATCCGTCACACCAGTCCGGTGCCGACCCGCGGCTGCCCGCCGCGCCGACACAACGAGGTTGCCGTACCCATGCGCCACGCTGAAGGAGCCCGCGGTGAGTGCTGAACAGACCACGCTCGCCTTCGACTGGAGTTGCCGCGTCTTCGCCGACAACGGCTGCGGCTTTCCGTCGCCCGGCCTCCACTCCTTCCTCTTCAAGCCGATGTTCTCGGTCGGCGGCTACGACTTCGACAAGCCGATGCTGCTCGCCATCATCACCTCGCTCGTGGTGGTCGGCTTCTTCTGGGCGGCCTTCGGCAAGGCCAAGGTGGTGCCCGGCAAGCTCCAGATGGTCGGTGAGGCCGGCTACGACTTCGTGCGCCGCGGCATCGTCTACGAGACGCTCGGCAAGCGCGAGGGCGAGAAGTACGTGCCCTTCATGGTCTCGCTGTTCTTCTTCATCTGGATCATGAACCTGTGGTCGATCATCCCGGTCGCCCAGTTCCCGGTGACGTCGATCATCGCCTACCCGGCCGCCCTCGCCCTGTGCGTGTACGTGACCTGGATGGTCCTGACCTTCAAGAAGCACGGCTTCGCCGGTGGCTTCAAGAACCTCACCGGCTACGACAAGTCGCTCGGCCCGGTGCTGCCGCTCGTCGTGGTCATCGAGTTCTTCTCGAACGTCCTGGTCCGCCCGTTCACCCACGCGGTGCGACTGTTCGCCAACATGTTCGCCGGTCACCTGCTGCTCGTGATGTTCACCGTCGCCAGCTGGTACCTGATGAACAGCTGGCTGATCGCGGCCGGCGCCGTCTCGTTCGTCATGGCGATGGTCATGATCCTGTTCGAGCTCTTCGTCCAGGCCGTCCAGGCGTACGTCTTCGTCCTCCTGGCCTGCTCCTACGTTCAGGGCGCTCTCGCCGAGCACCACTGAGCCACCCCGCACCGCCCCCGTCACAGACGTCCGGTGGCCAACCCCCACCGGTCCTTGAAAGAGAAGGAAGAATCAGCATGGCTGCCACTGAGACCCTTGCCGCCGTCACCGGCTCCATCGCCTCCGTCGGCTACGGCCTCGCCGCCATCGGTCCCGGCATCGGCATCGGCATCATCTTCGGCAACGGCACCCAGGCGCTCGCCCGCCAGCCCGAGGCCGCCGGTCTGATCCGTGCCAACCAGATCCTGGGCTTCGCCTTCTGTGAGGCGCTCGCCCTCATCGGCATCGTCATGCCGTTCGTCTACACCTACAAGTAAACCGCGGCGGACGACCCACCCCATTAGGGAAAGGCACTGATGACATGCAGCTGACACAGCAGCTGGTGCAGCTGGCGGCGGAGGAGCAGCAGAACCCTCTCATCCCGCCCGGCCCCGAGCTGGTCATCGGCCTCGTCACCTTCGCCATCGTCTTCTTCTTCCTCGGGAAGAAGCTCCTGCCGAACATCAACAAGGTTCTGGAGGAGCGCCGCGCGGCGATCGAAGGCGGTATCGAAGAGGCCGAGGCCATGAAGGTCGAGGCCCAGAGCGTCCTCGAGCAGTACAAGGCCCAGCTCGCCGAGGCCCGGCACGAAGCCGCGCGCCTGCGCCAGGAGGCGCAGGAGCAGGGTGCCGCGCTCATCGCCGAGATGCGGGCCGAGGGCCAGCGCCAGCGCGAGGAGATCGTCGCCGCCGGCCACGCCCAGATCGAGGCCGACCGCAAGGCCGCCGCGTCCGTGCTCCGCCAGGACGTCGGCAAGCTCGCCACCGAGCTGGCCGGCAAGCTCGTCGGCGAGTCCCTCGAGGACCACGCCCGGCAGAGCCGCGTGATCGACCGCTTCCTCGACGGGCTCGACGAGGCCGCTTCCACGGCCGAGGCGGCTCGATGACAGCGCACGGAGCGAGCCGCGAGGCTCTGAGCGCCGCGCGTGAGCGTCTCGACGCGCTGACGGACTCCACGTCCGCCGATTCCGCGCGCCTCGCCGACGAGCTGGCCGCGGTCACCGCGCTGCTCCACCGCGAGGTCGGCCTGCGCCGGGCCCTCACCGACCCGGCGCAGTCCGCGGAGGCCAAGGCCACGCTGGTCCAGCGCCTGCTCGGCAGCCAGGTCGGCGGCGCGACCGTGGACCTGGTGTCCGGCATGGTGCGCTCGCGCTGGTCGCAGTCGCGGGACCTGGTCGACGCGCTGGAGGAGCTGGCGGACATCGCCGACCTCACCACCGCGCAGCGGGGCGGCACGCTGGACGACGTGGAGGACGAGCTGTTCCGGTTCGGCCGGATCGTCTCCTCCAGCACCGAACTGCGCGCCGCGCTGACCGACCGGGCCGCAGGCCCCTCGGCCAAGACCGAGCTGCTGCACCGGCTGCTCGGCGGCCGGGCGAAGCCGGTCACCGAGCGTCTGGTGACGCGCCTGGTGAGCGCCCCGCGGGGACGTAGCCTGGAAGCGGGCCTCGAGTCCCTGTCCAAGCTCGCCGCGGACCGGCGCGACCGCATGGTCGCCGTCGTCACCTCGGCGGTCCCGCTGAGCGACGGCCAGAAGCAGCGCCTCGGCGCCGCCCTCGGCCGCCTCTACGGCCGTCAGATGCACCTGAACCTCGACGTGGACCCCGAGCTGGTCGGCGGAATCCGGGTGCAGGTCGGCGACGAGATCATCAACGGCTCGCTCGCGGACCGGCTGGAGGACGCCGCCCGCCGCATGGCGAGCTAGCAGCACCGCAACACGCAAGACGTACACGACGGCCCTGGTTGGGCCGTGCAGAGGATTCACCTCTTATCGGGGGGAGTCCCGAACTCGTGGCACACCCCCCAAGTGAAACTTCGGGCCCAACAAGGAGAGCAGGGAACCCAGATGGCGGAGCTCACGATCCGGCCGGAGGAGATCCGGGACGCGCTGGAGAACTTCGTCCAGTCGTACAAGCCGGACGCGGCCTCGCGCGAGGAGGTCGGTACGGTCACCCTTGCCGGCGACGGCATCGCGAAGGTCGAGGGCCTGCCCTCGGCCATGGCCAACGAGCTGCTGAAGTTCGAGGACGGCACCCTCGGCCTCGCCCTCAACCTCGAGGAGCGCGAGATCGGTGCCATCGTCCTCGGTGAGTTCAGCGGCATCGAGGAGGGCCAGCCGGTCACCCGCACCGGCGAGGTCCTGTCGGTCGCCGTGGGCGAGGGCTACCTCGGCCGTGTGGTCGACCCCCTCGGCAACCCGATCGACGGCCTCGGCGAGATCGAGACCGAAGGCCGCCGCGCCCTCGAACTACAGGCCCCCACGGTCATGCAGCGCAAGTCGGTGCACGAGCCGATGGAGACGGGCTACAAGGCCGTCGACGCGATGACCCCGATCGGCCGCGGCCAGCGCCAGCTGATCATCGGCGACCGCCAGACCGGCAAGACCGCCCTGGCCGTCGACACGATCATCAACCAGCGCGACAACTGGCGCACCGGCGACCCGAACAAGCAGGTCCGCTGCATCTACGTCGCCATCGGTCAGAAGGGCTCCACCATCGCGTCGGTCCGCCGCGCGCTGGAGGAGAACGGCGCGCTGGAATACACGACCATCGTCGCGGCCCCGGCCTCCGACCCGGCCGGCTTCAAGTACCTGGCGCCCTACACCGGCTCCGCCATCGGCCAGCACTGGATGTACCAGGGCAAGCACGTCCTGATCGTCTTCGACGACCTGTCGAAGCAGGCCGACGCCTACCGTGCCGTCTCCCTGCTGCTGCGCCGCCCGCCGGGCCGCGAGGCCTACCCGGGCGACGTCTTCTACCTGCACTCCCGTCTGCTGGAGCGCTGCGCCAAGCTCTCCGACGGCATGGGCGCCGGTTCGATGACCGGTCTGCCGATCGTCGAGACCAAGGCCAACGACGTCTCGGCGTTCATCCCGACCAACGTCATCTCCATCACGGACGGCCAGTGCTTCCTGGAGTCCGACCTGTTCAACGCCGGCCAGCGGCCCGCGCTGAACGTCGGTATCTCCGTCTCCCGAGTCGGTGGCTCCGCCCAGCACAAGGCGATGCGCCAGGTCTCCGGCCGACTGCGCGTGGACCTCGCCCAGTTCCGTGAGCTGGAGGCGTTCGCCGCCTTCGGTTCCGACCTGGACGCGGCCTCCAAGGCCCAGCTGGAGCGCGGTCAGCGCATGGTCGAGCTGCTGAAGCAGCGCCAGTACCAGCCGATGGCCACCGAGGACCAGGTCGTCTCCGTGTGGGCCGGTACCAACGGCCGTATGGACGACGTCCCCGTCGCCGACATCAGCCGCTTCGAGAAGGAGCTGCTGGAGTACCTGCACCGCAAGGAGCAGGGCCTGATGACCTCCATCAAGGAGGGCGCCAAGATGTCGAACGACACGATCCAGGCGATCGACGACGCCGTCGCCGAGTTCAAGAAGCAGTTCGAGACCTCGGACGGCAAGCTGCTCGGCGACGACACTCCGGCCGCTGCCGCCAAGTGACGTAAGGAAGGGACCTGACTCATGGGAGCCCAGCTCCGGGTCTACAAGCGTCGCATCCGATCCGTCACCGCGACCAAGAAGATCACCAAGGCGATGGAGATGATCGCCGCCTCGCGCGTCGTCAAGGCGCAGCGCAAGGTGGCGGCCTCCACGCCGTACGCGCAGGAACTGACCCGCGCGGTCACGGCGGTCGGCACCGGTTCGAACACCAGGCACCCGCTGACCACGGAGGCGGAGAACCCGTCCCGTGCCGCGGTCCTGCTGCTGACCAGCGACCGCGGTCTGGCCGGCGCCTTCAACTCCAACGCCATCAAGGCGGCGGAGCAGCTCACCGAGCGCCTGGAGCGCGAGGGCAAGCAGGTCGACACGTACATCGTCGGCCGCCGCGGTGTCGCCCACTACAACTTCCGCGAGCGCACCATCACGCAGTCGTTCACGGGCTTCACCGACCAGCCGTCCTACGCGGACGCCAAGACGGTGGCGGCGCCGCTGATCGAGGCGATCGAGAAGGACACGGCCGACGGTGGTGTGGACGAACTCCACATCGTCTACACCGAGTTCGTCTCGATGATGACGCAGACGGCGGTCGACCCCCGGCTGCTTCCGCTGCGCCTCGAGGAGGTCGCGGCCGAGGCGGCGCCCAAGGGCGAGATCCTGCCGCTCTACGACTTCGAGCCCTCGGCGGAGGACGTCCTCGACGCCCTGCTGCCGCGCTACGTGGAGAGCCGGATCTACAACGCGCTGCTCCAGTCGGCCGCTTCCAAGCACGCCGCCACGCGGCGCGCGATGAAGTCGGCCACCGACAACGCGGGCGAGCTGATCAACACGCTCTCCCGTCTTGCCAACGCGGCCCGCCAGGCCGAAATCACCCAGGAAATCAGCGAGATCGTCGGTGGCGCGAGCGCCCTGGCCGACGCGACCGCGGGGAGTGACAACTAATGACCACCACTGTTGAGCCGACCGCTGCGGCGGGCGTGGCCACCGGCCGCGTCGCGCGGGTCATCGGCCCGGTCGTCGACGTGGAGTTCCCCGTCGACGCGATGCCGGACATCTACAACGCCCTGCACGTCGAGGTCTCCGACCCGGCGAACGCGGGCGAGCGGAAGATCCTGACCCTGGAGGTCGCCCAGCACCTGGGTGACGGCCTGGTCCGCACCATCTCCATGCAGCCCACCGACGGTCTGGTCCGCCAGGCCCCGGTCACCGACACCGGCGACGGCATCACCGTCCCGGTCGGCGACTTCACCAAGGGCAAGGTGTTCAACACCCTCGGTGAGGTGCTGAACGTCGACGAGCAGTACACGGGCGAGCGCTGGTCCATCCACCGCAAGGCCCCGCGCTTCGACGAGCTCGAGTCGAAGACCGAGATGTTCGAGACCGGCGTCAAGGTCATCGACCTGCTGACCCCGTACGTCAAGGGCGGCAAGATCGGTCTGTTCGGCGGTGCCGGTGTCGGCAAGACGGTGCTCATCCAGGAGATGATCTACCGTGTCGCCAACAACCACGACGGTGTCTCCGTGTTCGCCGGTGTCGGCGAGCGCACCCGTGAGGGCAACGACCTCATCGACGAGATGAGCGACTCGGGCGTCATCGACAAGACCGCGCTGGTCTTCGGTCAGATGGACGAGCCCCCGGGCACCCGTCTGCGCGTCGCGCTGGCCGGCCTGACCATGGCCGAGTACTTCCGTGACGTCCAGAAGCAGGACGTGCTGTTCTTCATCGACAACATCTTCCGCTTCACGCAGGCCGGTTCCGAGGTCTCCACGCTGCTCGGCCGCATGCCGTCCGCGGTGGGCTACCAGCCGAACCTGGCCGACGAGATGGGCCTCCTCCAGGAGCGCATCACCTCGACCCGCGGTCACTCGATCACCTCGATGCAGGCGATCTACGTCCCCGCGGACGACCTGACCGACCCGGCCCCGGCCACCACCTTCGCCCACCTCGACGCGACGACGGTGCTCTCCCGTCCGATCTCCGAGAAGGGCATCTACCCGGCCGTGGACCCGCTGGACTCGACGTCCCGCATCCTCGACCCGCGGTACATCGCGGCGGACCACTACAACGCCGCGATGCGCGTGAAGAACATCCTCCAGAAGTACAAGGACCTCCAGGACATCATCGCGATCCTCGGTATCGACGAGCTGGGCGAAGAGGACAAGCTCGTCGTCCAGCGCGCCCGTCGCGTGGAGCGCTTCCTGTCCCAGAACACCCACGTCGCCAAGCAGTTCACCGGCGTCGACGGGTCGGACGTCCCGCTGGACGAGTCGATCGCGGCCTTCAACGCGATCTGCGACGGCGAGTACGACCACTTCCCGGAGCAGGCCTTCTTCATGTGCGGTGGTATCGAGGACCTGAAGAAGAACGCCAAGGAGCTGGGCGTCTCCTGAACTCGTTGAGTTCGTGTGAGGGGGCGGGCGCGTCCCGCCCCCTCACGCACGCCCACTAGACTTGTTTCCAACACCCGGTGATCCCACCGGGTGGTGACCCGAGGAGCCACCCTTGGCTGCTGAGCTGCATGTCGAGCTGGTCGCCGCCGACCGTCAGGTCTGGTCCGGCGAGGCCACCCTGGTCGTCGCGCGCACCACGTCCGGCGACATCGGCGTCATGCCCGGTCACCAGCCGCTGCTCGGTGTGCTGGAGTCGGGCCCGGTGACCATTCGTACGAGTGAAGGCGCGACGGTCGTCGCCGCGGTGCACGGCGGTTTCGTCTCGTTCGCCGACAACAAGCTGTCGCTGCTGGCCGAGATCGCCGAGCTCTCCGACGAGATCGACGTCCAGCGCGTGGAGCGGGAGCTCGAGCGCGCGAAGGCGGAGGGCGATGCCACCGCCGAGCGCCGCGCGGATGTCCGCCTGCGAGCGGCGACGGCGGTGCGCTGAACCAGCGACACCATGTGATGACACCACTCAGCCGCGGCCGGTACCGGAGCAATCCGGGACCGGCCGCGGCTGAGGTGGATGCGGGTGTTTTTTCCGTTCCATTACCTAGGAGACGAGGAGGTCGGTGCCGATGGTCCTCGCTCTGACTGTGTGCTCGGTCGTGGTCGCGCTCGTGGTGGTGGGACTGTTCGTCTTCGGTCTGCGGCGCAGACTGATCCAGCGTTCCGGCGGCACCTTCGACTGCTCGCTGCGCTGGGACGTGCCGGAGGAGCCCGACACCAGCGGCAAGGGCTGGAGCTACGGGGTGGCCCGCTACAACGGCGACCGCGTGGAGTGGTACCGGGTCTTCTCCTACGCGCCCCGCCCGCGGCGCACGCTGGAGCGGGCGTCCATCGAGGTGGCCGGCCGCCGGCGGCCCGAGGGCGAGGAGGAACTCGCCCTGCTGTCCGACGCGGTGATCCTCACCTGTCTGCACCAGGGCACCCGGGTCGAACTGGCCATGAGCGAGGACGCGCTCACCGGCTTCCTGGCCTGGCTGGAGGCGGCCCCGCCCGGCCAGAGGGTGAACGTCGCGTAGAGCGGCCCCCCACGTGGAGGCAGGCATGAAGAAGCTCCCCCCGGTCCGCCGTCCGGGGGGAGCTTCGGTGTGTCACAGGGGCTGCGGGCTTGCGCCTACAGGCCGCTGCTGAGGGCGCTCACCAGTTCACCGTTGCTGGTGTCACCGCTGAACTCCCAGAAGAAGGCGCCGCCGAGGCCCTGGCTGTTGGCCCAGGCCATCTTCGACTTGATGGTCGCCGGGGTGTCGTACGACCACCAGTTGCTGCCGCAGTGGGCGTAGGCCGTACCGGCGATGGTGCCGGTGGTCGGGCAGCTGGTCTTGAGGACCTTGTAGTCCTCGATGCCGGCCTCGTAGGTGCCGGGCGCCGCTCCGGTCGCCGTGCCGCCCGGGGCGTCCTGGGTGACCCCGGTCCAGCCGCGCCCGTAGAAGCCGATGCCGAGCAGCAGCTTCTTCGCGGGCACGCCCTGCGCCTTGTACCTGGCGATCGCGTCGGCGGTGTTGAAGCCGTCCTTCGGGATGCCCGAGTACGAGGTGAGCGGGGAGTGCGGGGCGGTCGGGCCCTTCGCGTCCCAGGCGCCGAAGAAGTCGTACGTCATCACGTTGTACCAGTCGACGTACTGCGAGGCACCGGCGTAGTCGGTCAGGTCGATCTTGCCGCCGGCCGAGCCGTCCGCCGTGGTGGCGGCGGTGACCAGTTCCTTGCCGAACTTGGCGCGCACCGCGGCCAGCAGGTTCTTGAAGGCCGCCGGTCCGCTGCTGTCGCAGGTCAGACCGCAGGCGTTCGGGTACTCCCAGTCGATGTCGATGCCGTCGAAGACATCGGACCAGCGCGGGTCGTGCACCAGGTCGTAGCAGGACTGGGCGAAGGCGGCCGGGTTCTTGGCCGCGTCCGCGAAGCCGCCGGACCAGGTCCAGCCGCCGAAGGAGTAGAGCACCTTGATGTTCGGGTACTTGGCCTTCAGCTGGCGCAGCTGGTTGAAGTTGCCGCGCAGCGGCTGGTCCCAGTTGTCGGCGACGCCGCTGACCGACTGGTCGGCGGTGAACGCCTTGTCGTAGTCGGCGTAGGAGTCGCCGATCGCGCACTTGCCGCCGGTCACGTTGCCGAAGGCGTAGTTGATGTGCGTGATCTTGGACGCGGAGCCGGACGTCACCAGGTTCTTGACGTTGTAGTTGCGCCCGTAGATGCCCCACTCGGTGAAGTAGCCGAGCTTGACCTTGTCACCGGTGGGCGGGTTGCCGCCGCCGCCTCCGGTGGTGTGCACGGCGACCGAGGCGCTGACCGGACCGGTCTGGTCGGCGGTGTCACGGGCCTGGACGCTGTAGGAGTAGTCGGTGCCCGCGGTCAGACCGTTGTCCGTGTAGGACGTGGTCGTGACGGTGGCGACCTTCTTGCCGTCGCGCAGGACGTCGTAGTTCTTGACGCCCTTGTCGTCGGTGGCGGCGCCCCAGGAGAGCTTCACCGAGGTGTCGGTGACCCCGGAGGCGGTGGGGGTGCCCGGCGCCGAGGGCGGGTTGTCGCCCGGGACGCTGGGGCCGCCGTCGCAGCTGCCGCCGTTGAGCGTGCAGTTGGAGGGGGAGCCGGGGCCGGTGCCGTTGAAGCCGAAGGAGACCGACGCCCCGGGGGCGATGGCGCCGTTCCAGCCGACGTTCTTGGCGGTCCAGTGGTTGCCGGAGTTGGTGACCGTGGCGTCCCAGGCGGAGCCGACCTTGGTGTCGGACGGGAAGTCCCACTCCACGGTCCAGGAGCTGATCGCCGAGGCGCCGGTGTTCTTGACGGTCCAGTTGCCGCCGAAGCCGTTGCCCCAGTCACCGGTCTTGGTGAAGGTGGCGGTGGCCGTGGGCGCCGCCTCGGCGGACGCCTGGGCGTGGCCGGAGAGGCCGACGATTCCGGCGAGGGGGAGCACGAGGGTCGCGAACCCCGCCGCGGCTCTGTGTCTGAAGCGCATGCGCGCCTCCTTGTCGGGGGAAGAATGTCAGGGGCATGACTGAGCCTTCACGCCCCGCGGTGCTGCGAGAGTAGAAAGGTCTGGACCAGAGGTCAATAGGTCTGGACCAATGCACCGCCGGTTCGACTAGATACCCAACTCCTGCGCGAGGACGGCGGCTTGAACCCGACTCCGCAGCCCGAGCTTGCCCAGCAGACGGCTGACGTGCGTCTTCACCGTCGCCTCCGCCATCGAGAGCCGCAGCGCGATCTCGGCGTTGGACAGTCCCTCCCCGAGACACGAGAGCACCTCGCGCTCCCGGCGCGTCAGCGACTCCAGCGCCGCCGGGGGCTCGGCCGGCCCGGCCGGCGGCCGCGCCGCGAACTCGGCGATCAGCCGCCGGGTGACCGCCGGCGCGATCAGCCCCTCGCCGCGCGCCACCGTGCGCACCGCCGTCAGCAGGTCCCGCGCCTCGGTGTCCTTCAGCAGGAACCCGGCGGCCCCGGCCCGCAGCGCCCCGAACACATACGCGTCGAGGTCGAAGGTGGTCAGCACCAGCACGTCCGCCAGCCCCTCGCCGGTCACCAGCGCGGTCGCCGACACGCCGTCAAGGCGCGGCATCTGCACATCCATCAGCACCAGGTCCGGCCGCAGCTCCCGGGCCAGCTCCACCGCCCGCTCGCCGTCCGCCGCCTCGCCCACCACCTCGATGTCGGGCGCGCTGCGCAGGATCAGCACGAGCCCGGCCCGTACGGCGGACTGGTCCTCGGCGACGACGACACGGATCACGCGGAGCCTCCTTCGGACCCGGTCAGGGGCAGCACGGCACGCACGGTCCAGCGTCCGTCCCCCGGGCCGGCGCCGAATGTGCCGCCCAGCAGCACGGCCCGCTCCCGCATGCCGATCAGACCGGTGCCCGAACCCGGCGCGCGCGGGGTCTCCCGGCCGGTGCACGGGCTGCTGACCTCGATGCGCAGGGCGCGGTCCCGTTCCTCGACGCTCACCCGCACGGGTCCCTCACCGCCGTGTTTGAGCGCGTTGGTCAGCGACTCCTGCACGATCCGGTACGCGGCCAGCTCCACTGGGGCGGGCACCTTCCCGTGGTCGGCGCTCAGGCCGACGTCCAGACCGCCGGCGCGGGCGGAGGCGACCAGCGCGGCGAGGCCGTCCAGGGTGGGGACCGCCGCCGGGGCGTCCCCGTCCGGGCCCTCGCGCAGCAGCCCGATGAGCCGCCGCATCTCCGTGAGCCCGTCGACGCTGTTCTCCCGGATGACGGCGAGGGCGTCCCGGCTGGTGGCCGGGTCGTCCAGGGAGAGCGCGGCGGTGGAGTGGATGGCGATGGCCGACAGATGCCCCGCGACCATGTCGTGCAGCTCGCGCGCCATCCGCGCCCGCTCGGCCGCGACCGCCTGGACGCGGTCCGTCTCGGCGAGCAGCGCGGTCTGCTCGGCGCGCAGCCGGGCGGCCTCGGCCGCCTCCCGGTGGTTGCGCACGCTCCAGCCGGTGGCGGCCGGGCCGAACGTCACGATGCCGGTGACGACCCCGATCAGCAGGACCTCGGGGACCCGCCACACCGCGAGCGGCACCAGCGTGGCGGCCACCGTGACCAGGCCGGTGATCCACAGCACCCGCCGGGCCCAGGCAGCCGTGCCGTAGAGCACGCCCGCGTACACGAGATCGGTGTACATCACCAGGGTGGCCAGACTGCCCTGGGTGACCGTGTCGCAGGCCACCGCGGCGGTGCCGGTCAGCAGGGCCGTGCGCGGGCGGGTGCGGCGCAGCACCTCGCAGCCCGCGGTCACCACCAGCGGCAGCAGCACCGGCCACCGCCCGGCCCACAGCACGAGCGGGTCGCCCGAGGTGCGCACGCCCAGGCCCAGGCCCCACAGCAGCAGTCCGCCGAGCAGCCCGGCCAGCGCGATCGCGAGGTCGTCGCGGTGCGGGCGGGCGGGTCCGAGGGCCATGCGTCCATCCAACACGGCCCGGCGGGCGGGCGCCTGGTCCCGCGGGACGGTCCCCGCGTACATCGAAGGATGCAGTCGCACCTCGTCACCGCCGACGACGCACGGGCCCCGGCGGGCGGCGACGCTGGTGGGGAGCGAGAGGAGCAATCGTGATCGTCGGACTGATCGTCGCCTGCGAGGCCGGCTTCTGGATCCTGCTGGCCGCGGGCCTGGCCGTCCGCTACCTGCTGGGGCGGCGTCGGCTGGGTGCGGCGCTGCTGCTGGCCGAGCCGCTGCTGGAGGTGGTGCTGTTCGCCGTCACCGCCGTCGACCTCAGGAACGGCGCCGAGCCGGGCTGGGAGCACGGTCTGGCCGCGCTGTACATCGGCTTCACCGTCGCCTACGGGCACTCCACGGTCCGCTGGCTCGACGGCCACGCCGCCCACCGCCTGGGCGGCGCGCCCCGGCCGCCGAAGCCGCCCCGGTACGGTCTGGCCCGCGCCCGCCACGAGGGGCGGCTGTGGCTGCGCACCCTGCTCGCCTCGGCGGTCGCCCTCGCCCTGCTCCAGGCGGCGATCTGGTACGTCGGCGGTGGCGCGGGCACCGATCCGCTGCGCGCCTGGCAGGCGGCCGTGCTGCGGATCCTCGTGATCCACGGCCTGATCGCCCTCACCTACCTGGTCTTCCCGAAGAAGGGCCCGAAGACCCCGGAAGCGGTGCCGGGGGCGGCGTCCCCGGAGGGGGAGCCCCCGGCGGAGGAGTCCCCGGCGGAGGCGTCCCCGGCAGGGGAGGGGACCGGCTCCCTCAGCGCTCGCCGCCCGGCACCCACAGCACGTCACCGGTCTCCTTGTTCGCCGTCCGGGCGAGAATGAACAGCAGGTCGGAGAGCCGGTTGAGGTAGGTCGCGGTGAGCGGGTTCATCGTCTCGCCGTGCACCTCCAGCGCGGCCCAGGTGGACCGCTCGGCCCGGCGGACCACCGTGCACGCCTGGTGCAGCAGGGCCGCGCCGGGGGTGCCGCCGGGCAGGATGAAGGAGCGGAGCTTGTCCAGTTCCGCGTTGAAGCGGTCGCAGTCCTCCTCCAGCCGGTCGATGTAGAACTGCTCGACCCGCAGCGGCGGGTACTGCGGGTTCTCGACGACCGGTGTGGACAGGTCGGCGCCCACGTCGAACAGGTCGTTCTGCACCCGGGTGAGCACCTCGGCCACGGCGGCGTCCAGGGCGCCGAGCGCGAGGGCGGTGCCGATCACGGCGTTCGCCTCGTTGGCGTCGGCGTACGCCGAGATCCGCAGGTCGGTCTTGGCGGTCCGGCTCATGTCGCCGAGGGCGGTGGTGCCCTGGTCGCCGGTCCTGGTGTAGATGCGCGTCAGATTGACCATGACGCCAGCGTAGTTACGCCCCGGCGGTACGGAACACCCGTGTGCCCGCCGTCACGGACAGCGCGGCGAAGCCCACGGCCACCAGGACCCCGTACAGCATGTGCGCGCCGGTGTACTCGCCGACGTAGGCGTCGCGCACCGCGTCCACCAGATAGCGGAACGGGACGAAGTGCGAGAGCACGTCCAGCCAGGCGGGGGCCAGGCTCATCGGGAGCATCAGGCCGGACAGCAGCATCGACGGCATGGACACGGCGTTGATCAGCGGGCCGAACTGCTGCGGGGTGGCGACCTTCATCGCCACCGCGTAGGACAGCGAGGCGAGCGCGACGGTGAGCAGGGCGACGAAGCCGAAGCCGACGAGGATGCCGGCCAGCGGCGCCCGCAGGCCCATCACCAGCGCGGCCAGCACCAGCAGCACCGCCTGGAAGAGGAAGACGGTGGTGTCCCGCAGCACCCGGCCGAGCAGCAGCGCGAGCCGGCTGACCGGGGTCACCCGCATCCGCTCCACCACGCCCTGGCCCTTCTCGATGATGATCATGAAGCCGGAGAACAGGGCGCCGAAAAGACCCAGTTGGAGCAGCAGGCCGGGGACGAGCACCTGCCAGGAGCTGCCGCCGCCGCCCAGCGGCAGCCCGGTGAGCAGCGGTCCGAAGAAGAGCAGATAGAGCAGCGGGGTGAGGACGCCGAAGAGGAGCGCGAAGCGGGAGCGCAGAGACTGGCGCAGATAGCGGCCGTAGATGAGGGCCGTGTCGTGGAGCAGCATGAGGGATGTCCTGGTCCTGGAGGGGTTCGGGGGCCGTCGTGGGGTGCTGTGGCCGGGGCGCGGTCAGACGGCCGCGGGGGCGGTGCCGGCGGCCGGGGCGGGGCTGCGGCCGGTGACGGCGAGGAAGGTGTCCTGGAGCGAGGCGTCGATCGAACCGCCGTACTCCAGCTTGAGCGCGCTCGGTGTGCCCTCCGCGGCGACCCGGCCGCCGTCGACGACGACCAGCCGGTCGGAGAGGGCGTCCGCCTCGTCGAGGTAGTGGGTGGTCAGGAAGACGGTCGTGCCGTGCTCGTCGCGCAGCCGCCGGACCAGGTCCCACAGGTCGGCGCGGCTGCCCGGGTCCAGGCCGGTGGTCGGCTCGTCGAGGAAGAGGACGCGCGGGCGGTGGGTGAGGGCCATCGCGATGTCGAGCCGGCGGCGCTGGCCCCCGGAGAGCGCGGAGGTCTTGCGGTCGAGCAGCTCGGTGAGGTCCAGGTCGCGGGCCAGCTCCGCGGCCCGCTCGACGGCCCGCGCCTTGGGCAGGCGGTACATCCGGCCCTGGGTGACCAGCTCCTCCCGCACGGTGATCTGGCCGTCCACCCCGCCGGACTGCGCGACATAGCCGCAGGCGAGCCGGACCCCGGCCGGGTCGGCGGCCAGGTCGTGGCCCGCGACGACGGCGGTGCCGCCGGTCGGCGCGAGCAGGGTGGTGAGCATCCGCAGGGTGGTCGTCTTGCCCGCGCCGTTGGGCCCGAGGAAGCCGAGGATCTCGCCCTGCCGGACGGTGAGGTCGATTCCGCGCACGGCCTCGACCGGGCCGCGCTTGGTCTGGAAGGTGCGGGCCAGTCCGGCCGCGCTGATGACTGCTGGTGGCATGCCACCAGAAAAACAGGGTCTCTGAAATTTTGCAACGTCACCAAAATTTCAGGGCCACCAAGAACGACTCCGGGGAGGATAGGATCCGGCCATGGCAGAGGGGCTCAGGGAGCGGAAGAAGCGGCAGACCAAGCAGTACATCTCGGATGTCGCCACGGGACTGTTCCTGGAGCGCGGCTTCGACGCCGTCACGGTCGCCGAGATCGCCGAGGCGGCGAACGTCTCCGTCAACACCGTCTACAACTACTTCCCCGCCAAGGAGGACCTCTTCCTCGACCGCGCCGCCGGGGTGACCGACCGGCTGGCCCGCTGGGTGCGCGGCCGGGACGAGGGGGAGTCGGCCGCGCGGGCCGTGCTGCGCGAACTGCGCGCGGAGGTCGAGGCGGTCTCGCCGCGCATCGGCCTCTTCACCGGGTACGCCCCCTTCATGCGGGTGATCGAGGACGCGCCCGCGCTGCGCTCCCGGCTCTGGGCGGTCGGCCAGGAGGTGCAGGCCACCCTGGAGCAGGCCCTGCGCGAGGAGACCGGAGCCCCCGCGGACGACCCGCTGCCCGGCCTGATGTCCGGTCAGATCGGCTGGGCGCACGCCACCGTGATGGCGGCCGTCGGCCGCGAGATGCTCGCGGGCCGCGCCCCCCGGGAGGTGTCCCGCGAGGTGCTCGACCTCCTCGACGAGATCGAGGACGTGTTGAGCGAGAAGGTGCTCAACTACGCCGTCCGGGGCGCCCAGTGACCCCTGCCGGTGTGATGTCCGTCAATTGAGACGTGACGCGCGTTACTTACCGGTCACACAGCGCCGCGCGGGCGCTAGTGTCCGCCGAGAGGCATAGACGCAAACAGCGTGAAAGCCGTTCTTCAGCCGCGCGCGCAGGCGCCTGCGCAGCCGTTCACCAGGGGAGTCTCAGTGGCACGCAAGCTCGCCGTCATCGGAGCCGGTCTCATGGGGTCCGGCATCGCCCAGGTCTCCGCGCAGGCGGGCTGGGACGTCGTCCTGCGGGACGTCACCGACGAGGCGCTCACGCGTGGCACCGACGGCATCAAGGCGTCGTACGACAAGTTCGTGGGCAAGGGCAAGCTGGCCGCCGAGGACGCCGAGGCCGCCCTCGCGCGCATCACCACCACCACCGACCTGGACGCCGCCGCGGACGCCGACGTCGTCGTCGAGGCCGTCTTCGAGAAGCTCGACGTCAAGCACGAGATCTTCCGCACCCTCGACAAGCTGGTCCGCGAGGACACCGTCCTCGCCTCCAACACCTCCGCCATCCCGATCACCAAGATCGCGGCCGTCACGGAGCGCCCCGAACGGGTCGTCGGTGTGCACTTCTTCTCCCCGGTGCCGATGATGCGGCTCGTCGAACTCGTCCGCGGCCACAAGACCAGCGACGAAGCCCTCGCCACCGCACGGGAGTTCGCCGAGTCGGTCGGCAAGACCTGCATCGTCGTCAACCGCGACGTGGCCGGCTTCGTGACCACCCGTCTCATCACCGCCCTCGTCGTCGAGGCGGCCAGGCTCTACGAGTCGGGCGTCGCCACCGCCGAGGACATCGACCTGGCCTGCAAGCTGGGCTTCGGCCACGCCATGGGCCCGCTCGCCACCGCGGACCTCACCGGCGTCGACATCCTGCTGCACGCCGCGGGCAACATCTACACCGAGACCCAGGACGAGAAGTTCGCCGCGCCGGAACTGATGCGCCGGATGGTTGACGCCGGTGACATCGGGCGCAAGAGCGGGCAGGGCTTCTACAAGCACTGAGACCGCTCCGGGGGCCGCCGTATCACCCTTCGGGGTGAATTCGGTATCGGTTCGCCCACAGACAGCAACCGCATCGCCACACACGCAGTCAGACGTTGCACAGTCACCGTCACACGGAGCACGCCACCGCATTCACGGGGAGCGCATATGTACATCAGGGGCGACCACACCGAGGTGGTCGTCGGGGGCCGGCTCGACGTCCGCAGCGCGGCGGACGCCCGTACGGCCCTGCACTCGGCCGTGGACGACGGTGTCGGCGACCTGGTCCTCGACCTGTCCGGGCTCGACTCCTGGGACGCCACCGGACTCGGTGTGATCATGGGCGCGCACCGGCGCGCGGGCCGCTGCGGCCGGCGCCTGGTCCTGCGCGGCGTACCGGCCCAGATGCAGCGCCTGCTGGTCGCCACCCGGCTGCACCGCATCCTCGCCATCGAGGGCGGCATCGGCGTGGAGTCCCTGCCCCGCGTGTGACCTCCCGCGGACAGCGGACAGCGGACAGCGGACCGGCCGCGGGCGAGACCCGGCCGGACGGCACGGAACGTGACGTCGGCCCCAATCCTCACGAGACCGTGACCTCTCGGGCTCCGCGGTACCCCGCCCTGTCGGCGATACTGTGCGAAGGTTTAGGGTTCGGTCGCCCGCTGCCTCGCCACCCTCGAGCGGGCCCGGACCAGAGCGACAGCGCGCAGTGCGGCACACGGCCGGGAGGGCTGGACCAGCAGCACACGACGCCTCTGGGGAGCTTGCACGCAATGGAACCCATGGACCCGAACACCCGGGAGCCCGAGGACATGGGCCAGGACGGCGACGGCCACACGCCCGGCCGGCGCCCGCCCGGCACGTCCCGCGCCGCCGACTTCCCGCCGCCCGCCGCCGCACCGGCCCGTACCGTGCGCCTGGTCAGCGGCGACTTCCTGCTCACCGTCAACCCCGTCGACGGCAGCGAGATCGAGGTCTGCCCGCCCGCCGACGTCCCCGGCCGCCCGCGCCCGCGCACGGCCGCCGAACGCACCGAGGCCGACCGCGCGGCGAAGCCGCCCGTCCCGTCCGGCCCCGCGCCCTCGCCCGAACCCCTCCTGGAACGCCAGGAGGAGCGCGAGCGGCTGGTCCGGCTGCTGGCCCGCGGCCGCTCCGTACGCCTGACCGGCCCCGGCGGCTCCGGCCGCACCAGCCTCCTCGACCTCGTCGCCCAGGACTGCGCCGGACTCGCCCCGGACGGCGTCGTC
Source organism: Streptomyces sp. PsTaAH-124 (assembly GCF_000373685.1). NCBI lineage: Bacteria > Bacillati > Actinomycetota > Actinomycetes > Kitasatosporales > Streptomycetaceae > Streptomyces > Streptomyces sp. PsTaAH-124. The sequence continues at coordinate 303,093 of NZ_KB892208.1, forward strand.
CGGCTCAACGGCCACCGCCGCACCGCGGGCGACCTGCTGCACGAGCTCTTCCACGCCGTACGGCACGCCCCGCTGCACCGGCCGGACCGCGACGAACTCCTGGAGCACCTGCGCGAGATCGGCGCCGTCGTCGTCCTGGACGACATCGAGTTCGGCGGCCCCGCGCTCGACGAACTCCTCGACGCGACACCCGAGTGCGCCTTCCTGATCGCCGCCACCCCGGACGTGCCCGCGCCCTCGGCCGACTCCGCCGTCGAAGAGGTCTTCCTCGGCGGTCTCGACCGGGCCGGCGGCGTCGAACTCATCGAGCGCGGCGCCGGGCGGATCCTCACCGAGGAGGAGGCCAACTGGGCCGGTGACCTCTGGTTCGAGTCCGAGGGCCTGCCGCTGCGCTTCGTCCAGGCCGGCGCCCTGCTGCGCCAGCGCGACCGGCTGCGGGCCGGCACCAGCGCCGTGGAGGAGTTCGGCGTCTTCGCCGACACCCCGCCCGACGACGCCCCCTTCGCGGGCGGCGACGGCGACGGTGGCGACGACGACGTGCCCCTGCCCTCGCTCGGCGAGGCCGCCGCGCCCGCCCCGCTGCTCGCCTCCCGGCTCAGCGCCTCGGCCCGCGCCACCCTGCGCTTCGCCGTCGCGCTCGGCGGCGAGGTGCCCCATCAGGCCCATCTGCCCGCCCTGATCGGCGACACCCACGCCGACGCCGCCCTCGGCGAACTGGCGAGCTGCGGCCTGGTCTCCCCGGTCGGCTCCCGCCACCGGCTCGCCGCGGGCGTCCTCACCCAGCTGGAGGCCGCCGGATACGGCGACGACGCGGCCGAGCAGGCCGACAGCGCCGCCCGGCACTACGCCTGGTGGGCCGCGCACCCCTCGGTGACGCCCGAGCGGGTCACCGCCGAGGCGGACGCCGTGCTCGCCGCCCTCGCCGTGCTCGTACCGCTCACCGCGCCGCCCGCCGAGGGCGAGGAGAGCACCGCCGTCCACCTCGCCCGCGCCGCGGCGCCCGCGTTCGCCGCCGGACTCGGCTGGAGCGCCTGGGAACGCGCGCTGCGCTTCGGCACCGAGGCGTCCCGGCTCGCCGGACAGGTCGCCGAGCAGGCGTACTTCCACCACGAGCTGGGCATCCTCGCGCTCTGCGGCGGCCTGCTGGACCGGGCCCGCGCCGAGCTGGAGGCCTCCATCGGCCTGCGCGGCGCGCTCTCCGACCGGCGCGGCACCGTCGCCGGACGCCGTGCGCTCGCCCTGGTCGCGGACCGCTCGGGCACCGCGCCGGGACTCGGCGCGATGGCCGCCCTCGGCCCGGGGGAGGAGACGCCGTACCTCCCGGAGGAGCCGGTGTCGCCGCCCGGCGGTGTGCCCGCGCCCTTCCCGGCGCTGCGGCCGCCCGCCGAGGAGACGTCCGGCACGCTGGTCACCTACCAGCCCTCGGACAGCGGTGCGCCGACCGTCTCGCACGGGCCGTCCGGCCTGCCCTCCCACGCCCCGGCCAGGCACCGGGCCGGGCTGAAGGGCTTCGCCCGGCGCAACCTGGTGGCGGCGGGCGCGGGCGCGCTCCTCGCGGCCGTCCTCGGCACGGTGGTGACGCTCGGCGCCACCTCCCACAAGGACACCGACGACCCCTCCGGGAAGGTCGGCGGCAACCCGCCCGCGAGCCAGGACGCCGGCGACGGCGACCCGGCGGCCGACAGCCCGCAGGACGGCGGCGGCAGCGGCGGTGACGGGGGCGCCCCGGACGCCGGGGGCGGCTCGGCGACCGCCGCGCCCAGCGGGCGGCCCACGGACCCGGGACCCGACGGCACCCCCGGCACCTCGGACGACCCGGTGCCTCCGGGGGCCTCGGGCAAGCCTTCTCCGGGCACGGGCTCCACCGGCGGGACGGGCGGCACCGGCGGCAAGCCGACGCCGTCCGGTACGGCGAGCACGCCCGGTGGCACCACGCCCACCCGTCCGGGGACGGGCACGCCCAGCAGCCCCGGCACGCCCAGCGGTCCGTCTACGCCGACCACGCCGACCAGTCCGTCCACGCCGACCGGCACACCGGACCCGACCGACACGGACACCACCAGCCCGTCCAGCACCGTCACCAGCACCCTGTCGGCACCGGCCACGGCGAGCGGTTCCGCGACCGCGCCCGAGAGCGGGGACGGCGGCGAGGGTGGCGACGGCGGCACGACCGGCCCGGACGCCGGGTCGGTCTGAGCCGTCTGAGCTGTCTGAGCCGGGGCGACGGCCCGGGGCCCGTGCCCCGGGCCCGCAAGGGTCAGAACAGCCGCAGCTTGTCGTCCTCGATGCCGCGCAGGGCGTCGTAGTCCAGGACCTGGCAGCCGATGCCGCGGTCGGTGGCGAGGACGCGGGCCTGGGGCTTGATCTCCTGGGCGGCGAAGATGCCGCGCACCGGGGCGAGGTGCGGGTCGCGGTTCAACAGCTCCAGATAGCGCGTGAGTTGCTCGACCCCGTCGATCTCGCCGCGCCGCTTGATCTCGATCGCGACGGTCTGCCCCTCGCCGTCCCGGCACAGGATGTCCACCGGGCCGATCGCCGTCATGTATTCACGCCGGATCAGTGTGTAGCCCTCGCCGAGGGTGTCGATGCGGTCCGCGAGGAGCTCCTGGAGGTGTGCTTCCACGCCGTCCTTGATCAGCCCGGGATCGACGCCGAGTTCGTGCGAGGAGTCGTGGAGGATCTCCTCCATCGTGATGATGAGCTTCTCGCCCGCCTTGTTGACGACGGTCCAGACCCCTTCCTCCTCGCCCGCGCCCTCCTTGAGGGCGCACGGCGGCGACATCCAGTTCAGGGGCTTGTAGGCGCGGTCGTCCGCGTGGATCGAGACGCTGCCGTCGGCCTTGACCAGGATCAGACGGGGTGCCGAGGGAAGGTGGGCGGTGAGCCGGCCCGCGTAGTCGACGGAGCACCGGGCGATGACGAGACGCATGGTCGGCAACGCTACTCGACACACGGCGCCGTACGCGATTCGCCCGTCCTGCTCCGCTCGCGCCCGGTGGACGCCTCGCGCGGAACCGCCCCATTTTTCCCTGGATCACCCGTGTTCACTTGTGGCCGATTGTGTTCCCAACTCGACCGGCGGGTACGCGCATTCGCCTGGTAAGCCCTCGTTTCGTTGCCTACCGTAGGAACGGGAGGTCGCGATGTGTGTACTCACCGTGTTCGGTATCACGAACTCCCTCATCTGTCCGGCAACCCCTGCTGGTCGGGGGTGCGAGAGGAGAACCCATGTCGCTCGACGTCTCACCGGCCCTACTCGAACAGGCCGAGCGAGGCGAGGTCGACGAAGCTGCCTTCGTCGACTGCGTCCGGACCTCCCTGCCCTATGCGTGGGAGATGATCAGCTCCCTGGTGGCCCAGCTGAAGGTCGACGGCGGAGACTTCGCCGACAACCAGACGCCTCCGCCGGACGAGCAGGCACGCGGCCAGCTGCTGCGTGCACTCGCGAGCGACGCGATACGCGGCGCGCTGCAACGGCACTTCGGTGTGCGGCTGGCCTTCCAGAACTGCCACCGCGTGGCGGTGTTCCCGCTGGACGGCTCGGTCGATGAGCGGCTGGCCCGGTTCACTTCGGTGCGCAGCCAGGTGCTCAACCAGTCGCCGGAGTTCAGGGACTGCTGAGGGGGCAGTGGTCGTCGGCTTGCCGCCCCGCCTGCGGGAGAATCATGGAGGCCGGGGCGGCAGGCCCTCCGGCGGCGGACCGCCGCCGGTCCGGCACCTCCGGTCCGCCGCCGGTCCGGCAGGTCCGGTTCAGCGCAGCCGGGGGAGCACCTCGGCGCCCAGCCGCCGTACGGTCTCCTCGGTCGCGGCCAGCTCGCCGGAGCCCTCGACGAGCAGGGCGAAGCGGGAGATACCGGTGCGCTCGGCGGTCGCCGCGAGGCGGTCGGCGCACCGCTGCGGGCTGCCCACCGGGTGCAGGGCGCAGAGCATCTCCGTGTAGGCCAGCGGATCACGCATCCGGCGGCTGCGGCCGTCCACGGTCACATGCGCGTCCAGTCCCTGTTTCAGCCATCCCGGCATGGCCTTCAGCAGGGTCTCCGCGGCATCGGCGTCGCGGTCCGCGATGTGGCAGACGCCCGCCGAGACATGGCCCGCGTCCGCGATCCGCTCCTCCGGACGCCCGGCGGCCCGCGCGCAGCGCTGCCACAGTGCGACCATCTCCGCCTTCTCCTCGTCGCCCGCGTGCATCCCGAGCAGCATCGGCAGCCCGCGCTCGGCCGCCAGCCGCACGCTCGCCGGGGAGGTGCAGGCGACGACGACCTCGGGCCCCGGGGCCTCGGTCAGTGCCTCGTCCGGCCGGGGCACCACGGCCACCTCCCGGAAGGCGAACCGCTCCCCGTCGGCCGCCACCGACGGCTCGCGCAGCCAGCGCAGCAGCAGGTCGAGCGACTCCGGGAACCCCGACTCGTAGGCCGCGAGGCCCGCCCCGAAGACCTCCAGGTCCACCCAGGGCCCGCCGCGGCCCACGCCCAGCGAGAACCGCCCGCCGCTCGTCAGGTGCAGCAGCGCGGCCTGCTCGCCGAGCGCGACCGGATGGACGGTGGGCAGCACGCTCACCGCGGTCCCGACGCGCAGCCGGCGGGTGCGGCCGAGCAGCAGCGCGGCCAGCGTGATGGCCGACGGGCACGTCCCGTACGGTACGAAGTGGTGCTCGGCCAGCCAGACCGCGTCAAGACCGGCCTCCTCGGCGACCTCGGCGGTGCGGACCGCGCGGTGCAGCGCCTCCCCCTGGCCCTGCCCGGGGAACTGGGCCGCCAACACGAAACTTCCTACGCGCATCGCTCTTCCTGCTTCCTCGGCTCCGACGCGGAGCTCCCCCACGCGGCATAACCGTCCGACACGTGCCCAGGACACGGCCTGGCAGAGGGATTTCCGGATTGTCTGCATTGTCTGCGCAATTGACCGTTCCGGAGAGCGACTTGGGCGGTTCGGCGGGCAATCCGGTTCTTTGCGTGTCCGCTCGGCGGCGCCGCGTACGCTGGAGGCATCCCGTTCCCTTCGCAGAACCCGGTGAGGTGTCCCGTGTCCCCGCGTCGCAACCGTCCCAAAGGTCCCGGCTCCCCGGGCCGGAGCGCCGAGGACGACGCGGCGAGCCGCTACGGGGGCTGGCAGTCCACCGAGAGCTGGCAGGGCGAGGCGTGGTGCGTGCGCCATGTCGCGGGCGCCGGCACGGCGGGCAAGACCTACCGCTGCCCGGGGTGCGACCAGCTGATCGGCCCCGGCGTCCCGCACGTGGTCGCCTGGCCCGAGTACGCGGGCGTGGACGACCGCCGCCACTGGCACAAGGCCTGCTGGAACGCGAAGGACCGCCGCACCACGCGGGTGCGGCGGTCCCGGGACGCGCCGAGGTTCTGAGGCCCGGAGGGGGCCCGTACGGCTTTCTACACGTCCCGCTCCCGCAGCAGCGCCCAGGCGCCGGCGCCGACCGCTGCGGTCACCCCGAGGATGATCCACAGCGGATCCCAGCCCGCCGGGCCGGAATCGCTCAGCGAGCTGGAGTAGAAGACACCGAGCTGGTTCGGGATGGAGTACTCGAACAGCGCGGTGCGCACCGGCTCCAGCGAGCGCGTGAACATGAACAGCGCGATGACCAGCGGCGCCAGCACCACCCCGATCATGATGGTGATGCCGCCCGCCGAGTGCCGCAGCACCGAGCCGATGAGCAGCGAGACCAGCCCCAGCAGCGCCAGGTAGAAGCTGACGCCGACCGTGGCCTTGAACCACTCGCCGCCGGTCGGCCGCCGCGCGCCGCTGCCGTCCAGCATCGCCGTCTGGGCGACCGCGACCAGCGCGGTGCACGCCAGCGTGATGACGAAGGAGAGCAGGAAGAACACCAGGGCCTTCGCCACCAGCACCCGGCCCCGGCTGGGGCAGGCGGTCATGGTGGTGCGGATCATGCCGGTGCCGTACTCGGAGGCGGTGGTCAGTACGCCGAGCGTGATGATGCAGATGCTGCCCAGGAGCACCCCGATGAAGCCCAGCGTCAGGACGTTGTCGTCGCCGGACATGTCGGCGGAGGAGTGCGCGACGACCCCGCCGACCAGCAGCCCGACGCCGACCACCAGCACGATGAACACACCCAGCGTCCACATCGTGGAGCGCACCGACTTGATCTTCGTCCACTCCGAGGCGAGCGCGTGCCCCAGATGCGTCCGCACGACCGGGATCGGCGAGGTGTAACCGGGCAGGACGGACGGTGCGGACGGCGCCCCCGCCTGCCAGGCGGGCTGCGGAGTCGGCGGCATCGGAGTCTGCGGCGTGCTCATCGGGCGTCCTCGGACTGGGTGACGTCTGCTGCGGGTGCGGGTGCGGGTGCGGGTGCCGGAGCCGGTGCGGCGGCCGGTGCCGGGGGCTGGGCGGCGCCCGCGTACGGGTTCGGTGCCCCCGCGCCCGCGTACGGCTGGGGCGGGCCGCCGTAGGGGCCCGCGGCGGGCTGCGCCTGGGGCGGCGGCGGGGCGTACCAGCCGGGCTGGCCCTGGCCCGGCACCGGCACCGGCGGCTGCGCGCCGGGCGGCAGGGGCTGCATCAGACCGGACTTGGCGTCGGTCGTCGAGCGGTAGTCGACCACCGACTGCGTCATCCGCATGTACGCCTCCTCCAGGGAGGCCTGGTGCGGGGACAGCTCCCACAGCCGGACGCCGGCCTCGTGCGCGAGGTCGCTGATGCGGGGCAGCGCCAGCCCCGTCACCCGCAGCGCGCCGTCCTGCTCGGGCAGCACCTGCCCGCCCGCGCCGGTCAGCGCGGACGACAGCTTCTCCCGCTGCCGCGGCTCGGTGTCGGGAACGCGGACCCGGGCGAAGTCGGCGGAGTTCGCGGAGATGAAGTCCGTCACACTCATGTCGGCGAGGAGCTGCCCGCGCCCGATGACGATCAGATGGTCCGCGGTCAGCGCCATCTCGCTCATCAGATGCGAGGAGACGAACACGGTCCGGCCCTCGGCGGCCAGCGACTTCATCAGATTGCGCACCCAGAGGATGCCCTCCGGGTCGAGGCCGTTGACCGGCTCGTCGAAGAGCAGCACCTGCGGATCGCCCAGCAGTGCCGCCGCGATGCCGAGCCGCTGCCCCATGCCGAGCGAGAAGCCCTTGGAGCGCCTGCGGGCCACCTCCTGGAGACCGACCACGCCCAGCACCTCGTCCACCCGGCGGGCCGGGATGCCCGACAGCTGCGCCAGCGACAGCAGGTGGTTGCGGGCGGTCCGGCCGCCGTGCACCGCTTTGGCGTCCAGCAGGGCGCCCACCTGGCGCGGGGCGTTGGGCAGCCGCCGGTAGGGATAGCCGCCGATCGTCACCGAGCCCGCGGTCGGGTTGTCCAGGCCGAGGATCATCCGCATGGTCGTCGACTTGCCCGAGCCGTTCGGCCCGAGGAAGCCGGTGACGGCACCGGGCCGTACCTGGAAGGAGAGGTTGGATACGGCGGTCTTGGCGCCGTAGCGCTTGGTCAGGCCGACTGCCTCGATCATGCTCCGGTCCCATCGGAAGGTGGCCGTCCCAGGTTCAGGACAGCGGGGCACACGCCCCCGTAAGGCTTAGGAGCTTATCCGGGCGCTGACGGTTCCGGCCAAAAGAAGGTAAAGCCAGGGCGGCCCGGTACGTCAGGATCTGCGGCGTTCCGTCCTCAGGCGTCTCGCCTGCGCAGCAGCGCGTAGCCGGCCGCGAGCGCCGCGATCACCCACAGCGCCATGATGCCGAGACCGCCCCAGGGACCGTAGGGGGTGTCGTCGCCGACCCGGGGGAGGACCCGCAGGATGCGGCTGCCCGCCTGGTCCGGCAGGTACTGGCCGACCTTCTTCGTCGCCGAGACATTGCCCAGGATGTTGGAGATCAGGAAGAAGAACGGCATCAGGATGCCCAGTGACAGCAGCGGGGAGCGCAGCATCACCGCGGCCGCCATCGAGAACACCGCGATCAGCGTCATGTAGAGCCCGCCGCCGATGACCGCGCCCAGCACACCGGGCGCGGTGATCGTGGTCCTCAGCGGGCCGAGCATCGCCTGCCCGAGGAAGAACGCGGCGAAGCTGGTGGCCATGCCGACCAGCAGCGCCAGGGCCGCGGCCACGGCCACCTTGCTCGCCAGGAACGCCCCGCGCCGCGGCACGGCGGCCAGCGAGGTGCGGATCATGCCGGTGCTGTACTCGTTGGACACCACCAGCACCCCGAACACGATCATCGCGAGCTGCCCGATGGTCATGCCCGCGAAGCTGACGAAGGTCGGGTCGAAGGAGAGCCGCTCCCGCGCGGGCATGTTCCCGAACTCGTTGCGCGAGAGCGCCGAGATCAGCATGCCGAGGGCGAGGGTGACGACCACGGCGAGGGACAGCGTCCACACCGTCGACGCCACCGACCGGATCTTCGTCCACTCCGAGCGGATCACCTGGGTCGCCGCCATGTCTCAGCCCTCCACCGTCGTCGGCGCCGCGTCCCGTACGGTCCCCTCGGGCGGCGGTCCGGTCCGCGTGCTCCAGTCCGCGCCCCACGGCCGCTCGGCCGGCTCCGCGTGCGCGTGGTACTCCACCGACGAGGCGGTCAGCCGCATGAACGCCTCCTCCAGCGAGGACTGCCGGCTGCTCAGCTCGTGCAGCACCACCTGGTGGCGGGCGGCCAGCTCACCGATCTCCTCGGACCGGCCGCCGTCCACCTCCAGCGCCCCGTCACCGCCCTGCACGACCTGGATCCCGGCCCGGTGCAGCGCGTCCAGCAGCCGCTCCCGGTCGGGGGTGCGGACCCGGACGTGCGAGCGCGAGTTGCGCGCGATGAAGTCCGCCATGGAGGTGTCCGCCAGCAGCCGCCCCTGCCCGATGACCACGAGGTGGTCGGCGGTCAGCGCCATCTCGCTCATCAGGTGCGAGGAGACGAAGACCGTACGGCCCTCGGCGGCCAGCGACTGCATCAGAGAGCGGATCCAGTGGATGCCCTCCGGGTCGAGCCCGTTGACCGGCTCGTCGAACATCAGGATCCGCGGATCGCCCAGCAGCGCGCCCGCGATGCCCAGGCGCTGGCTCATGCCGAGCGAGAAGCCCTTGGCCTTCTTCCGGGCCACCGCCGCCAGCCCCACCGTCTCCAGCACCTCGTGCACCCGGCGCTCGGGGATGCCGTTGCTCTGCGCCAGGCACAGCAGATGGTGGTAGGCGCTGCGCCCGCCGTGCACGGCCTTGGCGTCCAGCAGGGCGCCGATGTACGTCAGCGGGTCCGTCAGCTCGTGGTAGTGCCGGCCGTCGATGCGCACGTCCCCGCCGGTGGGGTGATCGAGCCCCAGGATCATCCGCATGGTCGTCGACTTCCCGGCCCCGTTGGGCCCCAGGAATCCGGTGACGGTGCCCGGCCGCACCGTGAACGTGAGGTCGTCGACCGCCACCTTCTCGCCGTAGCGCTTGGTCAGCCCCGCCAGTTCGATCATGCGGCCACGCTAAGGGCGCGCCGAGCCCCCCGCCACCGGAAGGCGACGGGGGGCTCGACGGCGACCGGCCCCGCGACGGAGGGCGGCCGAGCCGCCGCCCCGGTCCACCGGGTCTGTCTCTGTGCCTACCGGGTCTGCTGGGCGGGGACCCCGCGGGAGACCGGCTCGTCCTCGGCGGGGGTGCCCGCCGCGGCCACCGCGGCACCGGTCAGCGTCGCCAGCATCTCGCGGACGTTCGTCAGCTGGGCGTTGATCGAGTCGCGGCGGTTGGTCAGCGCCGCCAGCTCCCGCTCGGACTCCGAACGGATGCGGTCTGCCTTGGCGTTGGCGTCGGCCACGATGTCCTCGGCCTGGCGCTGCGCCGTCTCCACGGTCTGCCGGGCCCGGCGCTCGGCGTCGGTGCGCAGCTTCTCCGCCTCCAGCCGCAGCTGCTCCGCGCGGTGCTCGATCTCCGCGAGGCGCTTCTCCGCCTTCTGCTGGCGGGACGCCAGGTCGCGCTCGGACTGCTCGCGGCGCTTGGCGAGGTTCGTCTCGAAGTCCGCGGCGGCCTGCGCGGCCTTGGCGCGGGTCTCCTCGAAGAGGGCGTCCGCCTCCTCCCGCTTGGACTGCGCGTCCTTCTGTGCCTCGCTGCGCAGCTGCGAGGCGTCGCTCTTGGCCTTCTCGACGATCCGGACGCCCTCGTCCTCGGCCTTGGCCTTGCGCTCCGAGGCGAAGGACTCGGCGTCGTTGCGGACCTGCTGGGCCGCCGACTCGGCCAGCTCGCGGTGCTGCTCGGCCGCGCGCCGCGCCTCCTCGCGCAGATCCTTGGCCTCCTCCTCGGCGAGGCGGAGGATCTTCTCGACGCGCGCGCCCAGACCGGCGTACGACGGCTCGGCGTCGGTGATCTGGGCCTGGGCGTTCTGCGTCTCTAGGTGGAGCTCCTCGATGCGCTTCTCCAGCGTGGTGACACGGGAGAGAGCCCTGTCGTGGTCGGAGACCAGCTTGGCGATGTAATCGTCCACCTGAGCGCGGTCGTACCCACGCCGCACATGCTCGAAGCCGTAGGGGGAAGTGTCGCTCATGGGGTTCCTGTCGAATGAGACCGGTGAGGTGATAGGTCGAATCCTAGGGGCCGAAGCGGTGTGTCATCGAGCGGATACGTGTTTGATCTGGAGAATGACACCTCTTTTGAGTGGCTGACCGCCGCAGCGCTTGCCAAGTACCACGGCGCAGCCTTCGGAAGCTCCCCCGTGAGGCCCCGAATTCACCCTAAAGGCTAACCTTCTGACTACCCCTCTGACGACTTCTCCCCGGAACGGGGTGCTCCGACCGTCGCGCCCGCCCGGACCCCGGCGTCCTTCCCGGACCCCGGCGCCTCGAAGGACTCCAGCGCCTCCAGCACGTCCTGCACCCGGGAGATCTCGGCGTTGATGTCCTCGCGCCTGCGCACCAGGGTCTCCAGCTCGCGCTTGCCCTCCTCGACGGTGCGCCGCGCCTCCTGGACCGCCTCGGCCTTCAGCTCCTCGGCCTCCTTGGAGAGCTTGGCCTTCTTCTGCTCGGCCTCCTTGAGCAGCCCCTCGGCCTTCTTGACCGCGGCGATACGCACCTTGCCCGCCTCGGAGTTGGCGTCCGAGACGATCTCCTTGGCCTTGGCCTGCGCCTTCGCCAACTGCTCCTCGGCCGCCTTGATCAGCGCGTCGCAGCGGTCCCCGGTCGACTTCATCGTGTCGGCCGCCTCCCGGCGGGCCCGCTCGTGCAGCCCCTCGATCTCCGCGGTGAGGCGCGCCCGCAGCTCCTCGGCGCGCTCCCGGATCTGGGTGGCGTCCCGGCGGGCCCCGACCAGCAGCTCGTCCGCGTCCGTACGGGCCTTCTCCACCGCGGAGTTGCCCTGGACCGTCGCCTCGGACAGGATCCGCTCGGCCTCCTGGCGGGCCGCGCCCACCATCGTGTCGGCCTGCGCCTCCGCGTCCGCCTTGGACGTGACCGCGCTCGCCTGTGCCTCGGTGAGCAGCTTGTCGGCCTCCGCCGTGGTCTCGTTGATGAGCTTGTCGACCTGCTCGGCCGCCTCCGAACGCCGCTTGTTGGCGTCCTTGCGGGCCTCGTCCAGGGTCCGCTCGGCCTCCTCGCGGGCGGCCGTCACCAGCCGCTCGGCCTCCGCCGCCGCCTCCGCCCGCACCCGCTCGGAATCGGTACGGATCCGCTCGGCCCGCGACTGCGCGGAGCCCACCGTCTCGGCGGCCTCGGCCCGCAGCCGCTCCGCGTCCCCGGTGGCGTCCGAGATCAGCTTCTCCGCCTTGGCGACGGACCCGGTCCGCACCCGGTCGGCCTCGGCCAGCGCCTCGGTGCGCACCCGCTCGGCCTCGGCCGCCGTCTCCGTGCGCAGCCGGTCGGCCTCGGTGATCGTCTCCGTGCGCAGCCGGTCCGCCTCGGCGACCGTCTCCGTCTGGAGCCGCTCGGCCTCCGCGCGCGCCTCGGAGATCAGCGTGTCCGCCTGCGTCGCCGCGTCCGAACGGATCCGGTTCGCGTCGTCCCGGGCGTCCGCACGCGTGCGCGTGGCGTCCTGCTCGGCCTGCGCGATCGTGTCCGACGCCTCGGTACGCATCCGCTGCGCGTGCTCGGCGACGTCCGCGCGGACCCGCTCGGCCTCCGCGATGGCCTCGGACACCGTGCGCTCGGCGAGCGCCTTGGCGGCCTCGGTCTCCTCGCCCGCCTCGCGCCGCAGCCGGGCCGCGTCCTCGCTGGCCCGCTCCCGCTCGGCATAGGCGTCGGCGCGGACCCGGTCCGACTCCTCCTCGGCCTCCCGGCGGGTACGGTCCGCCGCGTGCTCGGCGGCCGAACGCAGCCCGGTGATCTCCTCCTGCGCCTGCTCGTGCAGCCCGGCCACGGAGTCCCGTACCTGCTGCGCGTGCGTCTCGGCGGCCGACACCATCTCGGTGGCCCGCCGGTCGGCCTCCTCCACCAGCCGGGTGGCCTCGGCCTGCGCCTCCTCCACCCGACGGCGCGCCGACGCCAGCAGTTCCTCGCTCTGCTCGCGCGCCCGCTCCCGCTCCTGGCCGGCCTCCTGACGGGCCGAACCGAGCAGTTCCTCGGCCTCGCGGCGGCGCCGGGCGGACTCCTCCTGCGCGGCGGCCAGCGCCTCGGACGCCTCCGCGCCCAGCCGCTCGGCGGCGGCCTGCGCCTCGGCGCGGACCCGGTCCGCGGTGTCCTGGGCCTCCGCCTTCAGCCGCTCCGCCTCCGCCGCGGCCTCCGAACGCAGCCGCACGGCCACGTTCTCGCCCTCGGCGCGGGACGCGGACGCGTCCGCGGCGGCCTCGTCGCGCAGCCGCTCGGCCTCCGTCTCGGCCTGCTCGCGCAGCGCCCGGATCCGCTCGGCGGCCTCGGTCCGCAGCCGCTCGGCCTCCTCGGCGGCCTCCCGGCGCAGCCGCTCGCCCTCCGCGCGGGCGTCGGTGAGCGCCTGCTCGGCGGCGGTGTGGCGCTCCTCGGCCTCGGTGTGCAGCCGGGTCAGCTCCTCGGTGGCCTCGGCCTGCCGGGCCGCGAGCGCCCGCTCGGTCTCCTCGCGCAGCCCGGTCGCGGCCCGCTCGGCGTCCGCCTTCACCGACTCCGCGTGCTCGTCGGCCTCCGCGCGCAGCCGCTCGGCCTCCGCGCGGGCGCGCTCCAGCGTCTCCTCGGCCTGCCGGCGCAGCACCGTGGCGCGCTCGATGGCCTCGGTGCGGACCTTCTCGCTGTCCGCGCTCGCACCGGCGCGCAGCTCGTCGGCGTCCGCCTTGGCCTTGGCGAGCAGCTCCTCGGCGGACTTCGCCGCCTCCTCGATCTGCGCCACGGCCTCGCGCCGGGCCTCCGCGCGGATCTTCTCGCCCTCGGCGACCGCGTCGGAACGCAGCTGCTCGGCCTCGCCGCGCAGCCGCCGCGCCTCCTCCTGGAGCTCGACGGTCTTGGCGCGGTACTCCTTGGTGTCGTCCTTCGCCGCGCCCTTGAGCTCCTCGGCGATGTCGTGCGCCTCGGCGCGCAGCCGGTCCGCCTCGGCCTCCGCCTCGGTGCGGATCCGCTCGGCCTCCTCGGCGGCCGCCCTGGTGGTCCGCTTGGCGTTCTCGGACGCCTTGTCCAGCACCTCCTCGGCGGTCTTCGCCGCCTTGGACAGCTGAGTGGCGGTCTCCTCGGCGGTGGCCGTACGGGCTTTCTCCGCGGCCTCGGCGAGGATCTTCTCCGCCTCGGCGCGGGCGTCGGCCACCAACTGCTCGGCCTCGGACCGGGTGGACTCGGCCTCCTTGGTGGCCTCCTCGACCAGCCGGGCGACCTGCTCCTTGGCGGTGCGCGTGCGCTGCTCGTTGGCCGACTCGGCGCCGGCCAGCGTCTTGGCCGCGCTCTCCTCGGCCTCGGTGACCAGCTTCTCGGCCTCGGTCTGCGCCTTGCGCAGCGCCTCCTCGGCCTCCGTCATCCGCTGCTCGGCGGCCCGGCTCAGCTCGGTGGCCTGGCGGCGGGCGGCCTCCGACTCGCTCGCCGTGCTGCTGCGCAGCCGCTCGGCGTGGTCGGTGGCCTCCTGCGCCTGGCCGGCGGCGGCGCCCAGCAGCCGCTCGGCGTCGGCGCGGGCCCGGCGCAGCAGCTGCTCGGCCTCCGCGCGCGCCGACTCGGCCTCGGTGCGCAGCCGCTGCCGGGCCTCGGCGGTCAGCCGCTCGGCCTCGGCGCGGGCGGCGGACATCGCCTGCTCGGCCTCGGCGCGGGACTCGTCCAGCAGCCGGCGGGCCTGCTGCTCGGTACGGGCGCGCAACTGCTCGGCCCAGGCCACGTTCTCGTTGACGTGGGACTCGACGGTCTGGCGGCGCTCGGCCAGCTCCTGGTCGAGCTGCTGGCGCCGGTTCACCGCCTCCTGGTGCAGCTCCGCCTGGAGCCGGGCGGCCTCCTCGGCGTGCTCCTGGAGGATGCGCTGGGTCTGCGCCCGCGCCTGGCTCAGCTCGCGCTCGGCGTCGGCGCGGATCTGCTCGGCCTGCACCTGCGCCTGCCGCAGCAACTGCTCGGCCTGGTAACCGATGTCGGCGCTGTCGTAGGCGGGCCGGGTCATGATGGTGCGGCGCGCCTCGTGCAGCTTGGCGCGCAGCACCTCGACCTGGTAGCCGAGGTCCTCGGCGTGCTGGATCGCCTTCTCCCGCTCGGTCTTCAGCCGATCCATCTCGGCCTCGAACCGAGAGAGGTGGTCGACGTCAGCCGCCGGCTCTCGCTCCTGGCGTTCGTAGCCCCGCACTGCGCGGTCCCATCCGTCCCCTGGTCGCAAGCCTGTCCAAACGAGCTCCGTCCATCCGCCGGACGGGGCCCCCGGGGAATGGTGTCAGATCAACGGCGGAGCATGGGCTGCTGCCCCGTCGTCCGTCCCCCGAAACGTGGACCCCGGAAAGCGATCGGCCCGCTGAGCGGACGATCGCCCCCAACCCTACCGGCCCTTATGTAGGTCGGTCAGTGCTCGGCCGTCCCAACGGGCGCCGAAGTGACGAGTTCTGTGAGGACGCCATGGCAGTCCTTGGGGTGCAGGAAGGTGATCCGTGACCCCATGGAGCCGCGTCGCGGCTCCTCGTAGAGGACCCGCACGCCCTTGTCGCGGATGCCGGCGGCGTCCGCGTCGACGTCCGCGGTGCCGAAGGCGATGTGATGCACGCCCTCGCCGTTCTTCGCGAGCCACTTCCCGACGGCGGAGTCCTCGCGGGTCGGTTCCAGGAGCTGGAGGTAGGAGGCGCCGCCGTCGGACGTCTCGTTGATCTTGAGCATGGCCTCGCGCACGCCCTGCTCGTCGTTGACCTCGGTGTGGAACACCTCGAAGCCGTACGTCGCCCGGTAGAACTCGACGGTCGCGTCGAGGTCGTGGCAGGCGATCCCGATGTGGTCGATTCGCGTCAGCATGGACTCAGTGCAGCGCCGATCGGATGGTTACGCAACGTGCGCGCGATCACACCGACGGCCCGATGACGGGGCGGACCGCCGCTCAGTACATTCGAAGTAAACCCTCGTTCACTCCTCGGCTGTGCAGGCCGGTAAGGGGAATCGCAGCTCATGGCTTCTGGAAACTCCGGTACGACCGGTTCGGTGATCGTCGCGGGCGCCCGTACGCCCATGGGCCGGCTGCTCGGCTCGCTCAAGTCGTTCTCCGGCGCGGATCTGGGCGCGTTCGCGATCAAGGCGGCCCTGGACCGCGCCGGCATCGGGGGCGACCAGGTCCAGTACGTGATCATGGGCCAGGTGCTCCAGGCCGGCGCGGGCCAGATCCCCGCCCGGCAGGCCGCGGTGAAGGCGGGCATCCCGATGAGCGTGCCCGCGCTCACCGTCAACAAGGTGTGCCTCTCGGGCCTGGACGCCATCGCGCTGGCCGACCAGCTCATCCGCGCGGGCGAGTTCGACATCGTCGTGGCCGGCGGCCAGGAGTCCATGACCAACGCCCCCCACCTGCTGCCCAAGTCCCGCGAGGGCTTCAAGTACGGCGCGGTGGAGATGCTCGACTCGATGGCCCACGACGGTCTGACCGACCCCTGGGAGACCATCCCGATGGGGGAGTCGACCGAGAAGCACAACACCCGTCTGGGCATCGGCCGCGCCGAGCAGGACGAGATCGCCGCCCTGTCCCACCAGCGCGCCGCCGCCGCCCAGAAGAACGGCGTCTTCGAGGCCGAGATCACCCCCGTGGAGATCCCGCAGCGCAAGGGCGACCCGGTGCTCTTCAGCAAGGACGAGGGCATCCGCGGCGACACCACCGCCGAGTCGCTGGCCCGGCTGCGCCCGGCCTTCGCCAAGGACGGCACGATCACCGCCGGTTCCTCCTCGCAGATCTCCGACGGCGCCGCCGCCGTGGTCGTGATGAGCAGGGCCGAGGCCGAGGAACTGGGCCTGGAGTGGATCGCCGAGATCGGCGCCCACGGCAATGTGGCCGGTCCGGACAACTCCCTCCAGTCCCAGCCGTCCAACGCGATCCTGCACGCCCTGCGCAAGGAGGGCCTGGAGGTCTCCGACCTCGATCTGATCGAGATCAACGAGGCGTTCGCCGCGGTGGCCGTGCAGTCAATGAAGGACCTCGGCGTGTCCACGGAAAGGGTGAACGTGAACGGCGGCGCCATCGCCCTGGGTCACCCGATCGGGATGTCCGGCGCCCGGCTCGTGCTGCACCTGGCGCTGGAGCTGAAGCGGCGCGGCGGCGGCGTGGGCGCGGCGGCGCTGTGCGGCGGCGGCGGCCAGGGCGACGCGCTGATCGTCAAGGTGCCCGGGGCCTGAGGGCCGCCCGGCGCCTGAGGGCCGCCCCGGCCCGGTGTGCGGCCGGACCCGGACCCCCGGTGAGCGGGGTGTCCGGGGTATCCCCCCGACCGATCCTCCGCGTACGTTCGTGAGATCGGCGCGGAACACGTGAACGGAGCTGTGATGCAGGACGTCTCCTCTCTGGTGGCCCAGGCCAGGGACGGCCGGCCGCGGGCCGTGGCCCGGCTGATCTCCCTGGTGGAGGGGGCGTCACCGCAGCTCAGGGAGGTCATGGCGGCGCTCGCGCCGCTCACCGGCAACGCCTATGTGGTCGGTCTGACCGGCTCGCCCGGGGTCGGCAAGTCGACCTCCACCTCGGCGCTGGTGACGGCCTACCGCAAGCAGGGCCGACGGGTCGGCGTGCTCGCCGTGGACCCGTCCTCCCCGTTCTCCGGCGGCGCGCTGCTCGGCGACCGGGTCCGCATGTCGGAGCACGCCTCGGACCCCGGTGTGTACATCCGCTCGATGGCGACCCGCGGCCATCTGGGCGGCCTGGCCTGGGCCGCGCCGCAGGCGATCCGGGTGCTGGACGCGGCCGGCTGCGACGTGGTCCTGGTGGAGACGGTCGGGGTCGGCCAGTCGGAGGTGGAGATCGCCTCCCAGGCGGACACCAGCGTGGTGCTGCTGGCGCCCGGGATGGGCGACGGCATCCAGGCGGCCAAGGCCGGGATCCTGGAGATCGGCGACGTCTACGTCGTCAACAAGGCCGACCGGGACGGCGCGGACGCCACCGCCCGCGAGCTGAACCACATGCTGGGCCTGGGCGAGGCCCGCGGTCCCGGCGACTGGCGGCCGCCCATCGTCAAGACGGTGGCCGCCCGCGGCGAGGGCATCGACGAGGTCGTCGAGGCCCTGGAGAAGCACCGGGCGTGGATGGAGGAGCGCGGCGTCCTCGCCGAGCGCCGCCGCGCCCGCGCGGCCCGCGAGGTCGAGACGATCGCCGTCACGGCCCTGCGCGAACGCATCGGCGACCTGCACGGCGACCGCCGCCTCAGCGCCCTCGCCGAACGCATCGTCACCGGCGACCTGGACCCGTACCGCGCGGCGGACGAACTGGTCGCGGGCCTGACCCAGGGGTAGGACCGGCCCAGGCCCAGGCCCAGGACCGGGACCGGGACCGGGACCGAGTCAGGGCTGGGGACTGGATTCGGGGGCTCCCGGCCGTAGGGGGCGTGAGCGACGGCCCGCCGAGGGCTCTCAGCCTTCCGGCCCGGCAGACCGGGCCCACCTTCCTACGGGTCCGTGCCCGCTTCCTACGGGCCCCCGCCCGGCCGTACGGGTCCGTGCCCGGCGGACCGGGCCCACCCGGACCTGTCGGGCGCGGCGGATCGCGCCCGCCGGGCCGAGCGCGGACCTCTCCCGCTCCGCCGGTTCGGCCTGCGCCGGGCCCGGAACGGCGGCGCCGCGCCGCACGGCCGCGAGCCCGCGGGGTGCTTGTCCCCGCATGGCCCTCGGGCCCGGCGTGGCGTAGGGCCCCTGGGGCCGCGGCCCGACGGGACGGGGCGACGCTGGTCCTGGCGGATGGCCCCGCGCCCTCGCGGCGAGCGGGGCCGGTGCCAGCCACCCCGCATGCCGGGATGCTGCCGGGTCCGGCCGACTGCCTCCCGAGGCCCGAGGCCCTACGCGTAGTGCCCGTCCCGCCGGGCCGTGACCGCCGGGCTCCGGGCGCCGGCCCGGGAACGCGGTCCGGGGGTCAGGGCCGAGGCCGGTCAGGGCCGGAGCCGGAGCCGGAGCCGGAGTGCGGTCCCCGTCACGGCTACGGGCGGCCCCGCTGGCCGCGCAGGTGCTCCGCGATGGGCTTGAGCGCCTTGCTCAGCTCTGTCAGGGCCTCCGGGTCCAGCAGATCGATGAAGTGCCGCCGCACGGACGCCACATGGTGCGGGGCGACCTTCTGCATGGTCTCCATGCCGTGCTCGGTGAGGACGGCGAACAGCCCGCGGCGGTCGGACTCGCAGTTCTCGCGGCGCACCAGGTTCGCGTTCTCCATGCGGGTGATCTGGTGCGAGAGGCGGCTCTTGGACTGGAGCGTGGCGGAGGCGAGGTCGCTCATCCGCATCCGCACGTCCTCCGACTCGGAGAGATTCACCAGGATCTCGTAGTCGTTCAACGTCAGACCGAAGGGCTGGAGGTCTCTTTCGAGCTGGTACGTCAACAGCCTGTTGACCTCCAGGTGGGTGCGCCAGGCGCACTGCTCCGCATTGGTCAGCCAGCGCGTGGCCGTGTCGGTCTCCATGAATGAAGTCTACCTAAGAAGTTGAAAGGCGAACTAATGGGGGGTCGCATGACGGCGCGCACGCGTTCGAGCCGTCACACTCCGCAGACTACCGCTCACAGCCCGAAGCGACGCTGGAGGTCTCCCAGCTGTCCGGGAAGGCGCGGTGAGCCCGCCTGCTGTCCCTGCTGTCCATGACCGGCCGGACCGGTCCCGCCCGGCACCCCGGGCTCGGCCGGGGGCGCCCCCACGGCCTGCTCCGCCATCAGCGCCTCCGACGACTGGAGCAGCACCGTACCGGCCCCGACGAACTCGAACTGGTGCTCCTCGCCGGAGGCCCCGCCGAGCCCCGTCATCGCACGTAGGCCGCCCAGTACGCCCGTCAGATAGCCATGGTCGTAGTGGTGGCACGGGGAGGGGCAGTCGGCCCAGCCGACCAGCGCCTGCGGGTCCACCCGGATCGGCGGTTCCATGAAGACCACCGGGCCGTTCGACGCGGCCACGAATTTTCCGGTTCCGATCAGCGTGAGGAAGCCCGGAACGATCGACTGCTTCAGCGCGAGACTTGGCTCAAAAGCAAGCAGGTTGCCCGAGCGAATGGTCAGATTGCCGTCCTCCAGGTCGTACGAGTTCACATCGAAGGCCCGGTCGGCGAGGAGCATCTTCCCCGAACCCTCCGCCACCACCCAGTCCGCGGCGTGCAGAGGCGAATGGAACGAGGTGCGCAGCAGCCGGTCGAGCCGCCCGTGTCCAAAGCCGTTGAACTCGATCGCCCCGTAGTAGGCGATCATCTTCCCCTTCTGGAGGAACCACTGGCTCCCCTTCAGCTCCACACAGAAGGTGTAGTGGTTCACGTTGTCGTCGGCCGGCAGTGTCATCGGGTCGTACACCACGGGCCCGGCGCCGGGCGTTCCGTACGCGCTCACAGCTTCTCCTCCGACGCCTGGACGTAGACCATGCCGCTGCCGCTCAGCTCCAGCTGGAACGCCTCGCCCGAACCCCGGCCCACCATGTCCCGCCAGCCCAGCGCGGTCGACAGCTTGTTGCGGACGTCGCCGTGATGGGCGACGTAGGCCTGCGGGTCGACATGGACGGGCCGCTGCGGGGTGACCGGGATCTCCAGCACCCCGCCGTGCGCCATCACCGCCACCGCGCCGTGCCCCTTCAGGGTGGTCGTGAACAGTCCCTGGCCGGTCACCTGGCCGCGCACCATGCCCATGATCCCGCCCTGCGAGCCCATGAACATCGTGCCCTGCTGGAGCGTGCCCTCGAAGGCGAGCAGGCGGTCGGCCTCCACGTACAGCGTGTCGCCGGACAGTCCGATCACCTGGATGTGGTGGCCGCCGTGCCCGAAGAAGACCGTGCCGCTGCCCTCCACCGTCATCAGCGGGGTGGCCTCGCCCGCGACGCGGCGCCCGATCATGGACATCACCCCGCCCTGACCGCCCTGGATGTTCGGGGTGAACGACACGTCGCCCCGGTACGCCAGCATCGCGCCCCGCTGGCTGAACAGCCGCTGCCCCGGCACCAGCGTGGCCTCGACCATCTTCGAGTTGATCTCCCGGAAGGTCATCTCACGCGTCCCCCGCGATCGTGTTCCGCTCGCTCGGCTGGACGTAGACCAGGCCGTCCCCCTCGAAGCGGATCTGGAACGCCTCGCCGCCGCCCTCCCCGAGGAATGTGCGGAAGGTCACCCCGGACTGGAACGTCTGCCGCAGATTTCCCTGGTGCGCGATATAGGCGCCCGGGTCGACGGTCAGCGGGTACTGCGCGCTCACCCGGAGCACCACGGCGGGGCCGTCCGACATGATCGCCGCCTGGCCGCTGCCCTCGACGGTGGTCGTGAACAGCCCGTTGCCCTGCGAGGCGCCGCGCAGCCCGGTGAACGTCGTGCCCGTCCTCAGTCCCGCGTCCGTCGCCAGCAGATTGCTCGACTCGACATACAGCTTCTCCCCCTGGAGGCGGACGAGATTGATCTCGGACGCCCGGTCCGCGAACCAGCAGGTCCCCTGCCCCCGCACCTCCATCACCGTCATCTGCTCGCCGGTGATCCGCCGCGTCACCATCCCCCGCAGCCCCTCACCGCCACCCGTCAGCTTCTTGAAGGCCATCTGACCGTCGTACGCGACCATCGAGCCGTTCTTCGCCTTCACGGCATCCCCGGTCATGTCGACGGCGAGCACCTTGCTGCCTTGCAGTCGGAACATCGCCACGGAGTGAAGGTAGCGGCGAACGGGCCGCCGCCGACAGCACCCACGGGCGGAGACCGCCCCCCGCCCCGGGTGGAGAAATCCCCGACCTCCACCCCTAGGGGCCGAGCACCCCCGGCGGTTTGCCACAATGGACGGAACTTTGTGCCTGCGTTCACAAACCCGGCCGCAGCTCCCGGCCGTCTCCCGCCGCATCCCGCCGAATCCCCCCGAAGGTGACCCGTGGACATCAAGACCGCCACCGCCCTCCGACGCCTCCGCCTGGTCTCCGCCCCCGAGGCGGTCAGCTTCCTGCTCCTGCTGGTCTGCTCGGTCCTGAAGCGGACCACCGACTTCAACGCGGTCCCCGCGATGGGCGCGATCCACGGCATCCTCTTCGTCCTCTACGTGCTCTTCTGGGCCGACGCCTGGAACCGCACCAAGTGGCCGCTGAAGACCGCCGCCCTCTACTTCGTGCTCTCGGTCCTGCCCACCGGCGGCTTCTTCGCCGAGCGCAAGCTCAAGCGCGAGGCCGAGGACGCGGTCATCGCCTCCCGCGCCCGCCGCGAAGGAGTGGTGAACGCGTGATCGTCGCCTTCTCCGTCACCCCGCTGGGCGTCGGCGAGGACGTGGGCGAGTACGTCGCCGACGCCGTCCGGGTCGTGCGCGAGTCGGGCCTGCCGAACCGCACCGACGCCATGTTCACCTCCGTCGAGGGCGAGTGGGACGAGGTCATGGACGTGGTCCGGCGCGCCGTGGCCGCGGTGGAGGCCCGCGCCCCGCGCGTCTCCCTCGTCCTCAAGGCCGACATCCGCCCCGGCGTCACCGACGGCCTCACCACCAAGGTGGAGACGGTCGAACGGCACCTGGCGGGGGAGTAGCCCGAAGCCCGGGACGGGCCGGGGAGCGGGGGCGCGCGCTCGCACCCCGTCCGCCCGCGCACCCCGTCCGCCCGCGCACCCCGGATCACCCGCCGGGCGCCGCCAGCGCCATCCCCAGCGGCGTCCGCTCGTACAGCACCCGGTGCCCGTACCGCCGCGAGGTCAGCAGCCCCGCGTCCCGCAGCACCGCCAGATGCGCGGACACCGACGAGGGGGCCAGCCGCAGCCGGTGCGCCAGGTCCGACGTCGTCGCCGGGTCGGCCAGCGCGCCCAGCACCGCGGCCCGCCCCCGCCCCAGCAGCCGTACCAGCGCCTGCGCGCCGGCGGCGCCCGGCTCCGTCCACAGCCCCGCGAGGCCGCGGGCCGGATAGACCAGCGTCGGCTGCCACGGCGGCTCGAAGCCGCTGATCACGTCCGGCCACGAGAACACGCTCGGCATCAGCACCAGCCCCTGCCCGCCCAGATCGCGCCCGTACTCGCCGTGCCGGTCCACGGTCAGCGTCCGCCCGTCCCAGGACAGCCGCCGGTCCAGCTCCGGCAGCAGCGCTTCGAGGCCCACCTCGGCCAGCCGCCGCGAGTGGAAGACGATGTCGGCCTCCAGCAGCGCCCGCAGCCGCGGCCACTCCGGCTCCACCAGCACATGCCAGGCGGCCTCCAGCAGGTCGGCCAGCTCCCGCACCGCGCGCGCCGGATCGGCCAGCAGCGCCCGGCCGCCCGGCGAGCGCAGCGCACCCGGCGTGTCCGCCAGGGACCGCGCCAGATCCTCCCGGGCCGCCACCGGATCGGCCGCCCGCACCGCCGCGATCTCCTCCTCGAACGTCGCCGCCGGGCCCAGCGGCGGCGGCCCCAGGAAGTCCGGGCTGTGCCCCCGGCGCGGCATCACCAGCCGCAGCAGGCCCAGGTCGAGACCGCGCGCCGCCTCCCCGATGCTGCGCAGCCAGTGCGGGTGGTAGCCCAGCCGGTCCGGGCGGCCCAGCGTGCGCACCGCCTCCTGCGTCTCCCACAGCGGCGACAGCGCGAACCGGCACCGCAGCAGATCCTCGTCACCGAAACGCAGCCGGAACGGCACCCGGCACCACCCCACCCTCACATGGAAGATTCGGCTGTCGCCGAAAGACTAGGCCGCGCGGCCCGGCGACCGCACGCTGCCGTCCATGCAGCAGCGCTACACCCAGGTCTTCGCCGTCCCCGAGTTCCGGGCCGTCTTCGCCGCCCACGCCCTCTCCCTGCTCGGCGTGATCGTCAGCGAGATCGCCCTCTCCGTCCTCGTCTACGACCTCACCGCGTCGCCCCTGCTCAGCGCCCTCACCTTCGCGCTCGGCTTCCTCCCGTACGTCGTCGGCGGCACCCTCCTGGCCGGGCTCGCCGACCGCTTCCCGGCACGCCGGGTGCTGGTCGTCTGCGACCTGGTGTGCGCGGTGTGCGTGGCGGGCATGGTCGCGCCCGGGGCGCACATCGGCGTCCTGCTCGCGCTCCGATGCGCCCTCGCCCTGGTCTCACCGGTCTTCCAGGGCACCCGCATGGCCACGCTCGCCGACATCCTCGGCGACGGCGACCTGTTCGTCCTCGGCCGCTCCCTGCTGCGGATCGTCTCGCAGAGCGCGCTGCTCGTGGGCTACGGGCTCGGCGGGCTGCTGCTCACCGTGGTCAGCCCGCGGCACGCCCTGCTGATCACCGTGGCCACCTTCCTGGCGTCCGCCGCCCTGCTCCGCCTCGGCACCCGCCGCCGGCCCGCGCGCGGCGGCAGCGGCGGCGCCCTGGTGGGCGACTCGCTGCGCGGCGCCCGGCAGGTGCTCGCCGACCGCAGGACGCGTGTCCTGCTGCTGCTGTTCTGGGTGCCGCCGATGTTCGCCGTGGTGCCCGAGGCCCTGGCCGCCCCGTACGCCGCCGCGCTCGGCGCCGGGTCCACCGGGCTCGGCCTGCTGATGTGCGCGCTGCCCGTGGGCACCGTGGCGGGCGAGCTGTACGCCGGTTCCCGGCTGGCGCCCGCCACCCGCGAACGCCTCGCCCTCCCGCTGGTGAGCCTCGCCCTGCTGCCCTACCTCGGCTACGCCCTCCACCCGGGCCTGCCCCTCTCGCTGCTCCTGCTGCTGGTCTCCGGCGCCGGGTCGGCCTACACCCTGGGCCTGGACCAGTGGTTCGTCGCCGCCGTGCCCGAGGAACTGCGCGGCCGGGCGATGACCCTGCTCACCGCCGGTCTGATGACCCTCCAGGGCGTGGGCATGGCCCTGGCGGGCGTCGCGGCCGAGTTCGCCGGCGCACGGGCCGCCGTCGCGGGCGCCGGGGTCCTGGGCACGGTCTGCTGCGTCCTGCTGGCGGGCGCCGCCCGGCGGACGTCCGCGACGGCCGGACGACCACCGGGCGACCGCCCGGCGACCGAAAGGCGAGACGGGGCTGACCACGATATGACCGGCGGGTAGGGTCTGATGCCGTGCCGAAGCCCCTCAGTCTCCCGTTCGACCCCATCGCCCGCGCCGACGAGCTCTGGAAGCAGCGCTGGGGAAGCGTGCCGTCCATGGCGGCGATCACCTCCATCATGCGCGCCCACCAGATCCTGCTGGCCGAGGTCGACGCCGTGGTCAAGCCGTACGGACTGACGTTCGCGCGCTACGAGGCCCTGGTGCTGCTCACCTTCTCCAAGGCCGGCGAGCTGCCGATGTCCAAGATCGGCGAGCGGCTGATGGTGCATCCCACCTCCGTGACCAACACGGTGGACCGCCTGGTCAGGTCCGGCCTGGTGGCCAAGCGCCCCAACCCCAACGACGGCCGCGGCACCCTCGCCGTCATCACCGACAAGGGCCGCGAAGCCGTCGACGCCGCCACCCGCGACCTGATGGCGATGGACTTCGGCCTGGGCGCGTACGACGCCGAGGAGTGCGCGGAGATCTTCGCGATGCTGCGGCCGCTGCGGGTGGCGGCGCACGACTTCGACGAGGGCTGACCAGGCCGTGCCGGGAGCCGACGCACCGCCCCGCGGGCAGTGCGACCCGGCCCAAGATCTCCCGGAACGGGCCGTTACGCTCGACTCCATGAAGAAAAGCGTGCTGACCCGCTACCGCGTCATGGCCTACGTCACCGGCGTGCTGCTGGTCCTGCTGACCCTCGGCGTGATCGCCAAGTACGGTTTCCAGCTCGACGGGGCGGCGAAGTTCACCACCGTCATCGGCATCGCGCACGGCTGGCTGTACGTGCTCTACCTGGTCGTCGCCTTCGACCTGGGCTCCAAGGCGAAACTGCCGGTCGGGCGCCAGCTGTGGGTGCTCCTGGCAGGCACGATCCCCACCGCCGCCTTCTTCGTCGAGCGCCGGATCAGCCGCGAGCTGGAGGCCAAGGTCGCGGCCCCCGTACCGGCCGCCGCCGAGGCGTAACCGCACCGCCGCACCGCCGTACCGCACGCGTACGGCGGTCAGCCGTCGACATTTACTAGGACGTCCTAGTAAATTTGAAGCATGGACGCTGACGCCATCGCAGAGGGCCGCCGACGCTGGCAGGCCCGGTACGACGCCGCACGCAAGCGCGATGCGGACTTCACCACGCTCTCCGGTGACTCCGTGGAGCCGGTGTACGGGCCCCGCGCGGGCGACGAGTACGAGGGCTTCGAGCGGATCGGCTGGCCCGGCGAGTACCCCTTCACCCGCGGGCTGTACCCGACCGGCTACCGCGGGCGGACCTGGACCATCCGCCAGTTCGCCGGGTTCGGCAACGCCGAGCAGACCAACGAGCGCTACAAGATGATCCTCGCCGCGGGCGGCGGCGGGCTCTCGGTCGCCTTCGACATGCCCACCCTGATGGGCCGCGACTCCGACGACCCGCGCTCCCTGGGCGAGGTCGGCCACTGCGGGGTGGCCATCGACTCCGCCGCCGACATGGAGGTCCTGTTCCGGGACATCCCGCTCGGCGACGTCACCACCTCGATGACGATCAGCGGGCCCGCCGTGCCCGCCTTCTGCATGTACCTGGTCGCCGCCGAACGCCAGGGCGTGGACCCCGCCGTCCTCAACGGCACGCTCCAGACGGACATCTTCAAGGAGTACATCGCCCAGAAGGAGTGGCTCTTCCAGCCCGAGCCGCACCTGCGCCTCATCGGCGACCTGATGGAGCACTGCGCGACGAAGATCCCCGCCTACAAGCCGCTGTCCGTCTCCGGCTACCACATCCGCGAGGCCGGGGCCACGGCCGCGCAGGAGCTGGCGTACACGCTCGCGGACGGCTTCGGCTACGTCGAGCTGGGCCTGAGCCGCGGCCTGGACGTGGACGTCTTCGCGCCCGGCCTGTCCTTCTTCTTCGACGCGCACGTCGACTTCTTCGAGGAGATCGCCAAGTTCCGCGCCGCCCGCCGCATCTGGGCGCGCTGGATGCGGGACGTGTACGGCGCGCGCACCGACAAGGCGCAGTGGCTGCGCTTCCACACCCAGACCGCCGGTGTCTCGCTCACCGCCCAGCAGCCGTACAACAACGTCGTGCGCACCGCCGTGGAGGCGCTCGCCGCGGTGCTCGGCGGCACCAACTCGCTGCACACCAACGCCCTGGACGAGACCCTGGCGCTGCCCAGCGAGCAGGCCGCCGAGATCGCGCTGCGCACCCAGCAGGTGCTGATGGAGGAGACCGGCGTCGCCAACGTCGCCGACCCGCTGGGCGGTTCCTGGTACGTCGAGCAGCTGACGGACCGGATCGAGGCGGACGCCGAGAAGATCTTCGACCAGATCAAGGAGCGCGGGCTGCGCGCGCACCCGGACGGGCAGCACCCGATCGGACCGGTGACCTCCGGCATCCTGCGCGGCATCGAGGACGGCTGGTTCACCGGCGAGATCGCCGAGTCCGCGTTCCGCTACCAGCAGGCGCTGGAGAAGGGGGACAAGCGGGTCGTCGGCGTCAACACGGCCACCGGCTCCGTCACCGGCGACCTGGAGATCCTGCGCGTCAGCCACGAGGTGGAGCGCGAGCAGGTGCGCGCGCTCGGGGCGCGCAAGGGCGCACGGGACGACGCGGCGGTGCGCGCCTCGCTGGACGCCATGCTGGAGGCCGCGCGCTCGGGCGCCAACATGATCGAGCCGATGCTGTCCGCGGTGCGCGCCGAGGCGACCCTCGGGGAGATCTGCGGGGTACTGCGCGAGGAGTGGGGGGTGTACACGGAGCCGGCGGGCTTCTGAGGGCCGCCCGCCTGACTCTGGCGGCTCCTGCAGGGGTGCGGACCGGCGGCTACGGGGCCGCCGGGGGCACCTGCGAGGCGGAGCCCAGCCCGAGGAGGAGTACGCCCGTGAAGCTCCGCACCCATTCCTCGTCGGCGGGCTCCGCGCTGACCAGGGTGCGGTGGACGACCGCGCCCGCGACGATGTCGAAGATCAGGTCGGCGGTGCGGGCGGCCTCCGCCGGGTCCGTCTCCGGGGGGAGTTCGCCGCGCTCCTGCGCCCGGGTGCGGCCCTCCAGGACGAGCCGTTTCTGACGCTCCACGATCGAGCCGCGGATGCGTTCGCGCAGGGCGTCGTCGCGGGTGGACTCGGCGACGACGGCCATCAGGCCGCTCTTGGCCTCGGGGCGGGCCAGGATCGCCGCGAACTGGAGGACCACGCCCTCGATGTCGGCCGCGAGGCTGCCGAGGTCGGGCAGCCGCAGTTCGTCGAAGAGTTCGGCGACGGCGTCGACGACCAGTTCGTTCTTCCCCGCCCAGCGGCGGTACAGCGTGGTCTTGGCGACCCCGGCGCGCGTGGCCACGTCGCCCAGCGTGAGCTTCGACCAGCCCAGCTCCACGAGGGCCGCCCGGGTGGCGGCCAGGATCGCCGTGTCCGCCGCGGCGCTGCGCGGGCGGCCGGCGCGGAGGGGCGGCGTGCGGCTCTGCATCCCCTGACCATAACCGTGCGTCCCCTGACCATGTCCGTACGGGATTCGAGCGGTTCCTGTGCGGCCGTGAGGGAGATCACGAGGAGGCGGTTTCGCCGAGGCACCCCGTGCCATTACGCTACGGGTCGTAGCGAAAGCGCGGACGCACCCGCGCGAGCGACGACCACACAGCAGCATCACGCATCCAGCACGCTCGTCAACCACGCACGTACGACACGCAGTACGGACCGCGGAACCCGGCGCCCGGTGGGGACCAGGCGCCCGGCGCGGTCCGGTCCGGTCAGCGGTTTTCACTCCGGCACGCGGAACGGGGGAGGATAGACGCATGCAGCCACGGAACATGTCCATGAGCGGAGTCGTCGACCTCGCCGCGGTGAAGGCGGCCCAGGAGGCCAAGGCGAAGGCGGAGCAGGCGCGCGCCCAGGCCGCCCGCGAGGGCGGGGTGGGGGCGGTGTCGCCCGCCGACCTCGTCATCGACGTCGACGAGGCCGGCTTTGAACACGATGTCCTCCAGCGCTCCGCAGAGGTACCGGTCGTCATCGACTTCTGGGCCGAGTGGTGCCAGCCCTGCAAGCAGCTGAGCCCGGTCCTGGAGCGGCTGGCCGTCGAGTACGCCGGGCGCTTCCTCCTCGCCAAGATCGATGTCGACGCCAACCAGATGCTGATGCAGCAGTTCGGCATCCAGGGGATCCCCGCGGTCTTCGCGGTGGTCGCCGGTCAGGCCCTGCCCCTCTTCCAGGGGGCGGCGGACGAGACGCAGATCCGGCAGACGCTGGACCAGCTGGTGCAGGTCGCCGAGCAGCGCTTCGGCCTGACCGGTCTCACCGTCGACCCGGAGGCCGAGCCGGGCGGCCAGGCGCCGCAGCAGGCTCCGGCCGCGGGCCCGCACGAGTCGCTGCTGAACGCGGCGGCGCAGGCGCTGGACGCCGGTGACCTCGGCGGCGCGGCCCAGGCGTACAAGAACGTCCTGGCCGAGGACCCCGGTCACCCGGAGGCCAAACTGGGTCTCGCGCAGGCGGAGTTGCTCCAGCGTGTGCAGGACCTGGACCCGCAGAGGGTCCGTCAGGAGGCGGCCGAGAAGCCGTCGGACGTACCGGCCCAGATCGCCGCCGCCGACCTGGATCTGGTGGGCGGTCATGTCGAGGACGCGTTCGGCCGGCTCATCGACACGGTGCGGCGCACCGCCGGTGAGGACCGGGACGCGGCGCGGCTGAGGCTGCTGGAGCTGTTCGAGGTCGTCGGGGCGGAGGACCCGCGGGTCGCGGCGGCGCGCAGGGCGCTGGCGCGGGCGCTGTTCTGACGGGCTGACGGGCTGACGGTTCGCCCGGTCTGTTCCGGTTCCCCGCATCCGGCGGCCGTCAAACGCCAGGGCGTGTGATGCCCGGGTGAAAGAACTGCCGGGGGCCCGCCACAGCGGCCGCGCTTTGCCAAAACTTGGCAATCGCGGCCGCTGTTACTGCAAGTAAGGGCGGGGTGTTGGTCTGCCCGGTTCCGTCCAGGCATCAACTGCTTTGTTCTGCCCATTGTTGCGACCGTGTGTCGCCATGTGCGGCCGGTGTGTCGAACTCCGGTTATCCAGCCGTTACTAGCGAGTAACGAACCCCCTTGTGCGGGCGGCCGGAATGGACCACGATCGGCGACGCTCGGTCCATTCCCGCACCCCGGCAGCCAACCGGGTCGCGGGATGTCTGGGTCCCCACCGAGCAGGGCCGGCGACAGTGGCGCCGACCCTTGGGCAGGGGGGTCTTCGCCGTCCGGCGAAGCCTGTCCAGCAAGGTTGTGCGTGATGCGTGTCAGGCGCGACCAGTGGTTGTCGCTCGGGGGTGATCGCCGGTGATTCGGGCGCGGTTCGCGCCACCGAGCGCGGGCGCTCTCCTTCCCGAGGACGTAGCACTTCTCCCATCCCTGCCCGGCCGTCCCGTCGAAACGGGGTGAGCCGAGGCCAGGAGATGTACGTCCGAGAAGGAGGAAATATGGAGTCCCAGGTGCGTGGCGGGACCAGATGGAAGCGGTTCGCTGTGGTCATGGTGCCCAGCGTCGCCGCGACGGCGGCGATAGGCGTGGCCCTGGCCCAGGGCGCGCTGGCCGCTTCGTTCAGCGTGTCGGGGCAGGAGTTCAAGGTCTCGGCCGACGAGCTCCACGGCAACGGCTTCACCCAGTACGGGGCGATCGACTCCGGATACACGCTCGCGGGCGAGAAGGCCGTGCGCCCGGTGGCGGTGTCGTCGTTCCACGACGCCACGATCAAGAAGCTCTGCCAGTCGGTCGTGACCCCGAACATCCCGCTGCTCGGGTCGATCACCCTGCGGCTGGAGGCGGGTGACAGCAGCAGCAAGGACCAGCAGGTCTCGGCCAAGAACCTGTTCATCGATGTCTCGGACCTCAAGGCCAACGCCGAGTTCCACAACATCGACATCGGTGTGGCCGCCGGTGACACCGGCAACCCCGACAAGGGTGGCAAGGGTGTCGGCATGAAGGGTGGCAAGGAACAGGCCAACCCTTACGGCTTCGCCCAGCAGGCGGAGAGCGCGGACCTGTACGGCGTGCAGCAGACGGCGTGGGCGACCACCGCCGGCACCTTCACGCTGCCCAAGCTGCACATGTCGCTGTCGACGGACCAGAAGAAGGCCGAGTGCTACTAGGCACCCGGTGACGGGCGGGGGGAGGCCCTGGGCGCCCCCCGTCCGGCCGCTCGTCGGCCGAGATCTCACACCCCCCACATCTCCACCGCACCACCACCCACAGCAACGCTGCACCAGGGAGCTGTTTTCCATGAGCGCCGAGACTTCCGCCGCGCCCGGCCAGTTCACTCGCCGGAGGCGGCAGTTCCGCGCCTGGCGGGGCAGCCGGCCGTTCTGGGCGGGGCTGTTCGTCCTGCTCGGCGGCTTGCCGATCATGTACTTCCCGTACGCCCATCTCCAGGTCGGCCATCTGACGCTGGCGATGTCCACGACCGCGGGCGCGGGCTCCCTGATCATCGGTGTGCTGCTCGTGGTCCTGGGCATCAGCCTCTGGTTCCAGAAGCACATCCGGGTCTTCGCGGGTGTCGCGTCGATCCTGCTCGGGCTGGTGTCCATCCCGGTGTCCAACTTCGGCGGCTTCCTCATGGGCTTCCTGCTCGCCCTCATCGGCGGCGCGATGGCCGTGTCCTGGGCGCCGGGCGTGCCGCCCGCGCGGCAGGACGCCGAGGGCACCGAGAGGTCCGGAGAGCCCGGCCCGGCGGACGCGGTGGACGAGTCGAACGACCTGTCAGGAACGAGCCCGGCCAACGGGGCGAACGGGAGGCACAGTGCCGGCTGACGAGGTGAACCACGGGGCTGATGTGGGAGAGTCCCGTGCGAGAACCGGGCCGCGCCACGCGGCACCCAAGAGGCCGCTGTTCACCAGGTTCCACATGCCGGCCGGCAAGGCGATAGCCACCGTGGCGATGCCCACGGCGGTCCTCGTGGGGATGGGCTTCACGTCCTCGCTCGCCCTGGCCGACAACAACAGCCATCCCAAGTCGGGCACGACGGCCTCCTCGTCCGAGACGACGCCGATGTCGCCCGAGGAGTACAAGAAGTGCGTGGAGGCGCTGGAGAAGTCCAAGGGCGACTCCTCGCCCGAGCCTTCGGACTCCGCGAGTGCCACCGACTCCGCGAAGGACAAGGACGCCAAGGACGACGAGGAGAGCAAGGACGGCAAGGACGCCAAGGGTTCGGAGAAGGGCGACGGCAAGGGGGACGGCAAGGACGGTGCAGCGGAAGGCCGTGCGCCCGCCCCGTCCACCACCGCCTCCACCGGCCCGGCCGGAACCGAGGACACCGAGAAGCAGCCCGCCACGGGCACGCACTCTTCGCCGGATTCAGGTTCCGACGACAAGGGCGCGCCCCAGGCACCGGCCACCACCTCGTCGTCCCCCTCGGCACCGGTCAAGAACGGTGGTCTGCTCGGCACCATCGGCGACGTGCTCGGCGACATCCTGACCGGCGGCAAGAAGCAGTCCCCGGCCGCCTCTCCGTCCCCGACGGCCACCTCCTCGGCGGACGCCACGAAGAAGGACCTGGACGGGAAGGGCCTCGGCAAGACCGCGTCGGACACGGTCGAGGACACCACCAAGAAGGTCACCGACACGGTCGGCGGCGCCGTGAAGGGTGTCACCGACGCGGCCTCCGGGGCGGCCGGGGACGCGGGCGACGCGGTCAAGGACGCCAAGGACGCCAAGGACAAGGCGCAGGACGCCAAGGACAAGGCGGACGAAGCGAAGGACAAGGCCGAGGACGCCACCTCCTCGCCGAGCCCGTCCACGAGCGCGGGCGCGAGCGAGAGCCCCGCCCCGGCGGACTGCCCCGCTGCGGCCACCGACGACCAGGGCGGCGTCGACAACAAGATGCCGCTGGCGGACGACCCGTGGTACCTGGACGCCAGTTCCCTGCTGCTGAAGGGCGCCAGCTACAAGGGCGTCGTCGAGGTCCGCACGGCCGACGGCACCGTCAAGAAGGTGCTGAAGTACGTCATCTCGGCGGGCACCGACATCGGTGACCTGCACCAGACGGTGAAGGACAAGGACGCCGGCAAGACGTACCACGTGCAGGCGGCCAAGGGTTCGACGTCCACGATCCGCGACGGTGACACGATCATGTACACCGAGAGCCTGTCCGGCAACCTGCTCGGACTGATCCCGGTGACGTTCAGCCCGGACAACCCGCCGCCGCTGGACATCCCGCTGATTTACTTCACCAAGGTGCACGTCGTCCAGGCCGCCCAGTTCGGCGGCACCCTCACCATCCCGGGCATGCACCTGTACACCACCGACTGACCTGTACACCACCGACTGATCCGTACACCACCGACTGATCCGGGAGCCGCGACACGAGGGCGCCCCCGCCGTTCCCGGCGGGGGCGCCCTCGGTGTGTACGACGGTCCGTACGGGCGGACGTCAGTCGCGCTCGCCGCCGCCCAGGTGGTGGACGCGGACCATGTTGGTGGTGCCGGGGACGCCGGGCGGGGAGCCCGCGGTGATGATCACGATGTCACCCGCGTTGAACCGCTTGAGCTTGATCAGCTCCTGGTCGACCAGGTCGACCATCTCGTCGGTGCTGTTGACGAACGGCGCCACGTGCGACTCCACGCCCCAGCTGAGCGCCAGCTGGTTGCGGGTGGACTCGTCGGTGGTGAAGGCCAGGATCGGCTGCGTCGCGCGGTAGCGGGACAGCCGGCGGGCCGTGTCGCCGGACTGGGTGAAGGCCACCAGGCCCTTGCCGCCGAGGAAGTCGGCGATCTCGGCGGCGGCACGGGCCACCGAACCGCCCTGCGTGCGCGGCTTCTTGCCGGGCACCAGCGGCTGGAGGCCCTTGGACAGCAGCTCCTCCTCGGCCGCCGCGACGATCTTCGACATCGTCTTGACGGTCTCGATCGGGTACGCGCCCACGCTCGACTCGGCGGACAGCATCACCGCGTCGGCGCCGTCCAGGATCGCGTTGGCCACGTCGGAGGCCTCGGCGCGGGTCGGCCGGGAGTTGGTGATCATCGACTCCATCATCTGGGTCGCCACGATCACCGGCTTGGCGTTGCGCCGGCACAGCTCGATCAGGCGCTTCTGCACCATGGGGACCTTTTCGAGCGGGTACTCGACGGCGAGGTCGCCGCGGGCGACCATCACACCGTCGAACGCCATCACGACGTCCTCCATGTTCTCCACCGCCTGGGGCTTCTCCACCTTGGCGATGACGGGGACGCGGCGGCCCTCCTCGTCCATGACGCGGTGGACGTCGCCGACGTCCTTGGCGTCCCGGACGAAGGACAGCGCCACCATGTCGCAGCCCATGCGCAGCGCGAACCGCAGGTCCTCGATGTCCTTCTCGGACAGCGCGGGCACGTTCACGGCGGCGCCGGGCAGGTTGATGCCCTTGTGGTCGGAGATGACACCGCCCTCGATGACGATCGTCTTCACCCGCGGACCCTCGACGTCCAGGACCTTCAGCTCGACGTTGCCGTCGTTGATCAGGACCTGGTCGCCGCGCGAGACGTCGCCCGGCAGCCCCTTGTACGTCGTGCCGCAGATCTGCTTGTCGCCCGCGACGTCCTCGGTCGTGATGGTGAACTCGTCACCGCGCTCCAGCTCGACCGGGCCCTCGGCGAAGGTCTCCAGCCGGATCTTCGGGCCCTGGAGGTCGGCGAGGACCGCGATGGCCCGGCCGGTCTCCTTGGCCGCGGCACGGACCCGGTCGTACCGGCCCTGGTGCTCGGCGTGCGTGCCGTGGCTGAAGTTGAAGCGGGCCACGTTCATGCCGGCTTCGATCAGCGAGACGAGCTGCTCGTGGGAGTCGACCGCGGGGCCGAGGGTACAGACGATTTTCGAACGGCGCATGGGGCGATCCTAACGGTTTGTTTCGCTGCGGAATATTCCGTCTGGCGGAATATACAAGTGGGCGGGTCCGCGCTCAGTCGAGTGCCGGTGGAAGTGCCGGTGGAAGTGCCCGTCGAATTCGCTTGTCCTCGCTTGTCCTTGATTGTCTTCCGTCGTTCGTTCCTTGCTCGTGCCCTACTCGTGCTTTCCGACGAGTGCGTAGGTCTGCGCGGCGATCTCCATTTCCTCGTCCGTGGGCACCACGGCCACCGCGACCCGCGCGCCGTCCGGGGAGATCAGCCGCGCCTCACCGCCGCGCACGGCGTTCCGCGCGCCGTCCACCTCCAGGCCCAGCCCCGCAAGGCCCGCCACCGCCGCCGCGCGCACGAAGCCGGCGTTCTCCCCGACCCCGGCGGTGAAGGCGACGGCGTCCACCGTGCCGAGTACCGCGTAATAGGCGCCGATGTACTTCTTCAGCCGGTGGATGTAGATCTCGAACGCGAGCCGCGCCTGCTCGTCGCCCTCGTCCATCCGGCGCCGTATCTCCCGCATGTCGTTGTCGCCGCACAGGCCGAACAGACCGCTCCTCTTGTTGAGGAGAGTGTCGATCTCGTCCATGGACATTCCGCCGACGCGCTGCAAATGGAAGATGACCGCCGGGTCGAGGTCGCCCGAACGGGTTCCCATCACCAGGCCCTCCAGCGGCGTGAGCCCCATGGAGGTGTCCACGCACCGCCCGGCCCGCACTGCCGAGGCGGACGCCCCGTTGCCCAGGTGCAGCACGATCACGTTGACGTCCTCGGGGGAGCGGCCCAGCAGCTCGGCCGTCCGGCGCGAGACATAGGCGTGCGAGGTGCCGTGGAAGCCGTAGCGCCGCACCCGGTAGCGGTCGGCGACCTTGGTCTCGATGGCGTAGCGGGCGGCGGACTCCGGCATCGTGGTGTGGAAGGCCGTGTCGAAGACGGCGACCTGCGGCAGGTCCGGGCGCAGGGCCCGCGCCGTGCGGATGCCGGTGAGGTTGGCGGGGTTGTGCAGCGGCGCCACCGGGATCAGCCGCTCGATCTCGGTGAGCACCGCGTCGTCGATGACGGTCGGCTCGGTGAAGAACATGCCGCCGTGCACCACGCGGTGCCCGATCGCGGCCAGTTCGGGGGAGTCCAGGCCGAGGCCGTCGTGGGCCAGTTCCCCGGCGACGGCCTTGAGGGCGGCGTCGTGGTCGGCGATCGGGCCGTTCTGCTCGCGGGTCTCGCCGGTGGCCGGGCAGGTGTGCTTGAGCCGGGAGGTCTGCTCGCCGATGCGCTCGACCAGGCCCGTGGCGAGCCGGCTCGCGTCGCGCATGTCGAGGAGCTGGTACTTCAGGGACGAGGAGCCGGAGTTGAGGACGAGGACACGGGTCGCGTTCACGGGGGCAGGGGTTCTCTCTCGGACGTCAGCGGGCGGGTGCGGCGGGTGCGGCGGGTGCGGCGGGTGCGGCGGGTGCGGCGGGTGCGGCGGGTGCGGCGGGTGTCCGGGCCTGGTCTTGGTCCTGGGCCTGGTCCTGGGCCTGGATCGCGGTGATGGCGACGGTGTTGACGATGTCCTGGACGAGCGCGCCGCGGGACAGGTCGTTGACCGGTTTGCGCAGCCCCTGGAGGACCGGGCCGACCGCGATGGCGCCGGCCGAGCGCTGCACGGCCTTGTAGGTGTTGTTGCCGGTGTTCAGGTCCGGGAAGACCAGCACGCTGGCCTGCCCGGCGACCTCCGAGCCGGGCAGCTTGGTCGCGGCCACCGAGGGCTCCACGGCCGCGTCGTACTGGATGGGCCCCTCGATCATCAGGTCCGGGCGGCGCAGCCGGACCAGGTCGGTCGCC
Source organism: Streptomyces sp. PsTaAH-124 (assembly GCF_000373685.1). Taxonomy (NCBI): domain Bacteria; kingdom Bacillati; phylum Actinomycetota; class Actinomycetes; order Kitasatosporales; family Streptomycetaceae; genus Streptomyces; species Streptomyces sp. PsTaAH-124. The sequence continues at coordinate 339,033 of NZ_KB892208.1, forward strand.
TCGCGCACCTTGTCGACGTCGGCGCCGGTGCCGGAGGTGCCGGTGGAGTACGACAGCATGGCGATCCGCGGCTCGACGCCGAACTGGGCGGCGGTGGCCGCCGACTGCACGGCGATGTCGGCGAGCTGCTCGGCGTCCGGATCGGGGTTGACGGCGCAGTCGCCGTAGACGAGCACCTTGTCGGCCAGGCACATGAAGAAGACCGAGGAGACGATCGACGCCTCCGGCTTCGTCTTGATGATCTCGAAGGCGGGCCGGATGGTCGCGGCCGTGGAGTGCACGGAGCCGGAGACCATGCCGTCGGCCAGGCCCTGCTGCACCATCAGCGTGCCGAAGTAGTTCACGTCGGAGACCACGTCGTACGCCAGCTCGACCGTGACGCCCTTGTGGGCGCGCAGCCGGGCGTACTGCTCGGCGAAGGCGTCGCGCAGCTCGGAGACGGCCGGGTCGATGAGCTGGGTGGTGCCGAGGTCGATGCCGAGGTCGGCGGCCTTCTTGCGGATCGTCTCCACCGGGCCGAGCAGGGTCAGCTCGCACACCCCGCGGCGCAGCAGCACCTCCGCCGCGTGCAGCACGCGTTCCTCGGTGCCCTCGGGCAGCACGACCCGGCGCAGGTCGGAGCGGGCCTGTTCGAGGAGCTTGTGCTCGAACATCATCGGGGTGAGCCGGTCGCTGCTGGGCGCGGAGACCCGTTTGCTGAGGTCGGCGGTGTCGACGTACCGCTCGAACAGGCCGAGCGCGGTCTCCGCCTTGCGCGGGGTGGCCGCGTTCAGCTTGCCCTCCAGGGAGAACAGGCGTTCGGCGGTGGGGAAGCTGTTGCCGGAGACCGAGACGACCGGGGTGCCGGGCGCGAGCCGGGCGGCCAGGGTGAGGATCTCCTCGCCGGGCTCCTCGTTCAGCGTGAGCAGCACACCGGCGATGGGCGGGGTGCCGGCGCTGTGCGCGGCGAGCGAGCCGACGACCAGGTCGGCGCGGTCCCCGGGCGTGACGACCAGGCAGCCGGGGGTGAGCGCCTTGAGCAGGTTGGGCAGCATGGCGCCGCCGAAGACGAAGTCGAGCGCGTCGCGGGCGAGCCCCGACTCGTCGCCGAGCAGGATCCTGCCGTCCAGGACGTGGGTGATCTGCGCGACGGTCGGCGCGGACAGGGCCGGTTCGTCGGGCACCACGAAGCAGGGCACGGGCAGGCGGCCGGTCAGCCGCCCGGCTATCTCGTCGCGGTCCTCGCGGGCCACCCGGTTGGTGACCATGGCCAGCACGTCGCAGCCGAGGCCGTCGTAGGCGCGGTAGGCGTTGCGGGTCTCGGCGAGCACGGACTCGGCGCTCTGCTTGCGGCCGCCGACGACGGGCAGCACCGAGGCGCCGAACTCGTTGGCGAACCGGGCGTTGAGGGACAGCTCGTCCGGGAGCTGGGTGTCGGCGAAGTCGGTGCCGAGGACGAGCACGACGTCGTAGTCGCGGGCCACCCGGTGGAAGCGGTCGACGAGTGTGGAGACCAGCTCGTCGGTGCCCTGCTCGGCCTGGAGGGCGGACGCCTCCTGGTAGCCCATGCCGTAGACGGTCGCCGGGTCCTGCGTCAGCCGGTAGCGGGAGCGCAGCAGTTCGAAGAGCCGGTCCGGACCGTCGTGGACGAGCGGGCGGAAGACGCCCACCCGGTCGACCTGCCGGGTCAGCAGCTCCATGACACCCAGCTCGACGACCTGGCGGCCGTCGCCGCGGTCGATGCCGGACACGTACACGCTGCGGGTCACGCGAACACTCCGTTTCCTCGGGTTCCTCGGGTTCCTGGGCTTCCTCGGGTTCCTGAGCTTCCCGAGCCTCCTGGGCCTTGGCGGGGGCGTCCGGGCCGCTCGGGGACAAAAATCGCCCACCGAGGTGAGCGGAACCCTCTTGACAATACCCCTGCCGGTAGATAAGGCGCCCGTCAAGTGGACAGGCCCCCGGCCAAGACGAAGCCGCCCGTGGAACATGAAACAATCGGACCGGATCACCGGTGTCAACAGTGGGCAGGAGACACAGCACGATGCGTATCGGAGTTCTCACGGCGGGCGGCGACTGTCCGGGGCTGAACGCGGTGATCCGGTCGGTGGTGCACCGAGCGGTCACGGCCTACGGAGACGAGGTCATCGGCTTCGAGGACGGCTACGCGGGCCTGCTCGACGGGCGCTACCGCGAGCTGGACCTCAACGCGGTCAGCGGCATCCTCGCCCGCGGCGGCACCATCCTCGGCTCCTCCCGGCTGGAGCGCGACCGGCTCCGCGAGGCGTGCGAGAACGCCTCCGACATGATCCACCGCTTCGGCATCGACGCGCTCATCCCGATCGGCGGCGAGGGCACCCTGACCGCCGCGCGGATGCTGTCCGACGCCGGACTGCCGGTGGTGGGCGTGCCCAAGACCATCGACAACGACATCTCCTCCACCGACCGCACCTTCGGCTTCGACACCGCCGTCGGCGTCGCCACCGAGGCGATGGACCGCCTGAAGACCACCGCCGAGTCCCACCAGCGGGTCATGGTCGTCGAGGTCATGGGCCGGCACGCGGGCTGGATCGCCCTGGAGTCCGGCATGGCCGCCGGCGCCCACGGCATCTGCCTGCCCGAGCGCCCCTTCGATCCGGCCGACCTGGTCAAGATGGTCGAGGAGCGCTTCTCCCGCGGCAAGAAGTTCGCCGTGATCTGCGTCGCCGAGGGCGCCCACCCCGCTGAGGGCAGCATGGACTACGGCAAGGGCGCCATCGACAAGTTCGGCCACGAGCGCTTCCAGGGCATCGGCACGGCCCTGGCGTACGAGCTGGAGCGCCGGCTCGGCAAGGAGGCCAAGCCGGTCATCCTCGGCCACGTCCAGCGCGGCGGCGTCCCCACCGCCTACGACCGCGTCCTCGCCACCCGCTTCGGCTGGCACGCGGTGGAGGCGGCGCACCAGGGCCACTTCGGCCGTATGACCTCGCTGCGCGGCACCGACATCGTGATGGTCCCGCTCGCCGAGGCCGTCACCGAACTGAAGACGGTGCCGAAGGACCGCATGGACGAGGCCGAGTCGGTCTTCTAGGACCTCGGCGGGGCCTGTGGCCTTCTAGGACCTCGGCGGGGCCTGTGGCAGGGGGGCGGCTACGGAGCCGCCTCCACCCGGGTCCAGAAGTGCTCCACGATCCGGTCGAGGAAGTCCCGCCCGGCGTCCCCCGCTTCCCCGGCCGCGCTGCCCGCGGCCCAGCTCAGCGAGGCGACCATCTGCCCCTGGTAGTCCTGGTGCAGGGCCTGGAGGGCCTGTTCCAGGAGCGGCCGCCCGAGCGGCACCACCTTGGCCACCGGGCGCACATACCCCTGCCAGCGGGTGCCGACAGCGCTGCGCAGCAGCTCGGCCAGGTGCTCCTCGCGCCCGGTGACGGCCACGAAGTCGGGCAGGTCCAGGGCGAGCGCCCCGGCCAGCGCCGCCGTCTGCCGCTCGGTGCCGCGCCACTCCTCGCGCTCCTCCATGCGCAGATAGCGGGGGAGTTCGAGACCCACGGCACGGGCCACGTCCTCCGGCCGCAGCCCCCGGGCGATGCGGTGCTCGCGCAGCGTGCGCGGGCGCGCGATCAGATCACCCGGCGCGCACCACAGCGCCCCGGCCAGCGCCGCCAGCTCGGGCCCCGAGGGCGCGGCGGACCCGCGCTCCCAGGCGATCACCAGATCGGGGGTGATGTACGGCAGCCCGTAGGAGACCCGCATGCCGTGGGCGACGTGCTCGGGGCCCATGCCGAGGGCGGCGCGGATCCGGCGGGCGGCGGGGGCGTCGAAGGGGAGGACGGGTGGTGGTCGGTGCACGGCCACAACGTAGGAGCCCGCGGGGCCGCTGACCACGGGCCGTTCCCACAGGATCACGGGTTGTACGAACCTACGGGCGCCCGGTCCCGATTCCTCCGGACTGTCCGTCGCGGCGCGCGGCGCGGCTCACCGCCCCGGCACCCACCGGTACACCAGCTCCGGGCGGCCCACCTGCCCGTACAGCGGTCGCCGGGCGGCGCGGCCGGCGTCCACCAGATGCTCCAGATAGCGGCGGGCCGTGATCCGCGAGATGCCGACCGCTTCGGCGAGACCGGCCGCCGTCAGGCCCTCCCCGGCGTCGCGCAGCGCGCCCGTCACCCGTTGCAGGGTCGGGGCGCTCAGGCCCTTGGGCAGCGCCGCCGGGCCGGGCGCGCGCAGCGCGGCGAGCGCCCGGTCGACCTCCTCCTGGCCGCCCGCCTCACCGGCCGCCGCCCGGAACTCCGCGTAGCGGACGAGCCGGTCCCGCAGCGTGGCGAAGGTGAACGGCTTCAGGACGTACTGCACCACGCCCAGCGAGACCCCCTCCCGCACCACCGCCAGATCCCGGGCCGAGGTCACCGCGATCACGTCCGCGTGGTGGCCGGCGGCCCGCAGCGAGCGGGCGAGCTGGAGGCCGTGCACGTCCGGCAGGTGCAGATCCAGGAGGAGCAGGTCCACCGGGGTGCGCTCCAGCGCCCGGCGGGCCTCGGCGCCGGTGTGCGCCTTGCCGACGGCGGTGAAGCCCGGCACCCGGCCCACGTACAGGACATGGGCGTCCGCCGCGACCGGGTCGTCCTCCACGACCAGGACCCGGATGGGCGGCTGCTTTGGCGGCGGACCGCCCGGTCCCTCCGGCCCACCTGCCGCGTCCGGATCGCCGGGTCCGCCGGGTCCGCCGGGTCGTCCGTGCGGATGCCCGTGTCCCCGGGCTCGTCTGCCGGTGCCGTCGTCCGTCATGCGCCGCGTCCCGCCTGTCCTGCTCGCCCTGAGTGTCTCGCCTGCCCGGCCGGTGTCCGGCCGCTGCCGTCGTCCGTACGGGGTCCGGGAACGCCGTCGGTGGCGGGACCGGCCGGACCGGCCGCATCGGCGGGCCCGCTCAGCGGGAGCCGGGCCTCGAACGCCGCCCCGCCCTCCGCGGCCGCCGCCACCGTCAGCGTGCCCCGGTGCCGCTGCACCGCCTGCCGGGCCAGCGCGAGCCCGAGCCCCCGGCCGCCGGGACCGGTCGGCTTGGTCGAGTAGCCGCGCTGGAAGACCAGGTCCGTGTGGTCGGGGTCGACGCCCGGACCGCTGTCGGCGACCCGCAGCAGCAGCTCGCCGCCCTCCCGGCCCGCCCCGCCTTCTGCGTTCACCGTGACCGTCACCCGGGCCCGCGCACCGCCCTGGGCCGCGTCCACCGCGTTGTCGATGAGATTGCCGAGGATCGTCACCAGGTCCCGGGCGGGCAGGGCGGCGGGCAGCAGTCCGTCGTCCAGACCGCTGTCCTCGGACACCACCAGCTCCACGCCCCGCTCGTTGGCCTGCGCGGTCTTGCCGAGCAGCAGCGCGGCCAGCACCGGTTCGCCGACCGCGGCGACCACCTGGTCGGTCAGGGCCTGGGCCAGCTCCAGCTCCGCCGTGGCGAACTCCACCGCTTCCTCGGCCCGGCCCAGCTCGATCAGCGAGACCACTGTGTGCAGCCGGTTCGCCGCCTCGTGCGCCTGCGAGCGCAGCGCCTGGGTGAAACCGCGCTCCGAGTCCAGCTCGCCCATCAGCGACTGGAGCTCGGTGACATCGCGCAGGGTGACCACCGTGCCCCGGCGCTCACCGCCGGAGACGGGGGAGGTGTTCACCACCAGGACCCGCGAGTCCGTGAGGTGCACCTCGTCCACCCGCGGCTCGGACGCCAGCAGGGCCCCGGTCAGCGGGGCGGGCAGCCCGAGCCCGGCCACCGAGCGGCCCACCACCTCCGCCTCGCCGCTGGCGCCGCCCACCCCGAGCAGTTCCCGGCCGCCGTCGTTGATGAGGGCCACCCGGTAGTGCGCGTCCAGCATCAGCAGCCCCTCGCGCACCGCGTGCAGCGCCGCCTGGTGGTAGTCGTGCATCCGGCTCAGCTCGTCCGCGTTCATCCCGTGGGTGTGCCGGCGCAGCCGCGCGTTGATGACGTACGTGGCGACCGCGCCCAGCGCCAGGATGCCCGCCGCGACCCCGAACAGCGCCGTGACCTGCTCCTGCACCCGCCGGCTTATCGCCTCCACCTTGATCCCGGCGCTGACCAGGCCGACGACGCGCCCGTCGGCGTCCTCGACGGGGGTGACCGCGCGGACGGAGGGGCCCAGGGTGCCCGTGTACGTCTCGGTGAAGGACTCGCCGTGCCGGGCGCGGGAGATGTTGCCGAGGAAGGGCCGGCCGATCTCGCCGGGGTCCGGGTGGGTCCAGCGGATGCCCTGAGGCGTCATGATCGTCACGAAGTCGACGCCGGTGTCCCGCTGCACCTTCAGCGCGTACGGCTGGAGCAGCGCGGTGGGGTCCGCGGTGCCGATCGCGGACCGTACCGAGGGGGAGTCGGCGATGGAGCGGGCCACCGCCGTGGTCTGGCGGCGGGCCGCGCTCTCCGCCTGGCCGCGGTCGCTGACGAAGGTGAACAGCGCGTATCCGGCCACGACGAGCGCCAGCAGCACGGCCTGCATGGCGAAGAGCTGGCCCGCCAGGCTGCGGGGTCTCGGGAGGACGGTCAGGCGCATGCCGTTCAGTCTGCCTCCGAGCCGTGGCGTGAACTAAATGAACGGAAGGGTGACCGCCCTCACACGAGAGGAGATAGTCGCGGCATCCCCGAATTCCCCCGGACGTGAGCCGCACGCCGGTGATGCCGATGACGTCGTCAAGGAGGGCCGCCGTGACCAGCACAGCCGATACGGCACCTGCCGCGCCCGCAGCAGGGCCCGGCCCCGCAGCCAAGCGGGACCGCACCCACTTCCTCTACCTGGCGGTGATCGCCGCGGTGGTCCTCGGTGTCGCCGTCGGGTTCGCCGCGCCGGACACCGCCAAGGAACTCAAGCCGCTGGGCACCGGCTTCGTGAACCTGATCAAGATGATGATCTCCCCGATCATCTTCTGCACGATCGTGCTGGGCGTCGGTTCGGTGCGCAAGGCGGCCAAGGTCGGCAAGGTGGGCGGCCTCGCCCTCGGCTACTTCATCGCGATGTCGTTCGTCGCGCTGGCCATCGGCCTGGTGATCGGCAACCTGGTCCACCCGGGCAGCGGCATGCACCTCACCGAGGCCGTCAAGGGCGTCGGCCACGCCCAGGCGGACGCCGCCAAGGAGGGCCCGGTCGACTTCGTGCTCGGGATCATCCCGACCACGCTGGTGTCGTCCTTCACCGAGGGCGAGGTGCTCCAGACCCTGCTGGTCGCGCTGCTCGTCGGGTTCGCGCTCCAGGCCATGGGCCGCAAGGGCGAGCCGGTGCTGCGCGGGGTGGAGCACATCCAGCGGCTGGTCTTCCGCATCCTCGCCATGATCATGTGGGCCGCGCCCATCGGTGCCTTCGGCGCCATGGCCGCCGTGGTGGGCGAGACGGGCGTCGACGCCCTGAAGGCGCTCGCCACGATCATGTTCGGCTTCTACGTCACCTGTCTGCTCTTCGTGATCGTGGTGCTCGGCGCCCTGACGCGGCTGGTGGCCGGGGTCAACATCTTCCAGCTGCTGAAGTACCTGGGCCGGGAGTTCCTGCTGATCCTGTCCACGTCCTCGTCGGAGTCCGCGCTGCCCCGGCTGATCGCCAAGATGGAGCACCTGGGCGTGAGCCGCCCGGTCGTCGGCATCACCGTGCCGACCGGCTACTCCTTCAACCTCGACGGCACCATGATCTACCTGACCATGGCCTCGCTGTTCATCGCGGATGCCATGGACCAGCCGCTCTCCATCGGCCAGCAGATCACCCTGCTGCTGTTCATGATGATCGCCTCCAAGGGCGCGGCGGGCGTCACCGGCGCCGGTCTGGCCACGCTCGCCGGTGCCCTCCAGTCCCACAAGCCCGCCCTGGTGGACGGCGTCGGCCTCATCGTCGGCATCGACCGCTTCATGAGCGAGGCCCGCGCCCTCACCAACTTCGCGGGCAACGCCGTCGCCACCCTGCTGATCGGCACCTGGACCGGCGAGGTCGACCAGGACCGGGTGCGGCGGGTGCTCGCGGGGGACCTGCCCTTCGACGAGCGGACGCTGCTCGACGACTCGGACGACGCCGGTGACTCCGGCGGCTCCGGTGACTCCGGTACGGCCGCGGCCGGTTCCGGACTGCCCGAGCAGCGCGAGGACGGCGGGAAGGAACTCGCCAAGGCGTGAGGCCCTGACGCCCTCGTACGCCCTCCGCCCCCTCCGTACGCCCTCCGCTCCCTCTACGTCCCTTGCTCCCCCCCCGTACGTCCCCTGCTCCCTCCGTACGCCCCCTGCTCCGGACGCCCGGCTCTGCCTGAACCCGGGCCGGGCGTCCGGCCACCACCCCTGAGCCGCCGAGCGGCCGGGCCCCTCTCCCCCGTCGGGCCCGGCCGCTCGGCCTTTTCGCGCGCCGGGGAGACCGGGACCCGCCGCACCTCCCGGGGACCAGCCGTCCGGCCCCTCGGCCGTACAGCCGCTCAGCCGCTCAGCCGGGCCACCAGCGCCCCCGCCGCAGCGGCCGGCATCCCCGCCGAGGTGAGGACGGTGACGGCCGCCGAACGCCCCGCGTCGGGCGCCGCGAGCAGACCGTCGTTCACCGCCTCCATCAGCGCGAACATCACCTGTTCGTGGACGTAGGCGAGGGCGGCGGCGGGCAGCGGCGAGCTGAAGACGCCCTCGTCGAGACCGCTCTGGAGGACCTCCGCGCAACTGGCCCGCACGGGCGTCAGGCGCTCGCGGATGCCCTGCATGGTGACCGTGCGCTGGGCGAGCGCCACCAGCAGCCGGTAGCGGTCGGCGATGGGCCAGATCCCCAGCACGGAACGTGCCAGCGCCTCCGCCGGGTCGGCGGCGCCCGCGCGCCCGGCGGCGTGCGCGTCCGCCAGCGTCTGCACGGCGTCGTCGACGAGCGTGCTGATCAGCGCCTCGCGGCTGGGGAAGTGCCCGTACACCGTGCGCCGTACCACCCCCGCGGCGCGCGCGATCTGGTCCATGGACGCGTCGGGGTCGCGCAGCAGCTCGGCGAGGGCGACGTCGAGGATGCGGCGCCGATTGGCGTCGGCGCGCGTGGTGTTGCCCGTGGTCATGGCTGACATTGTGCCCTCCTCGCGACTTGCACAGCTCTGTGCAACGACGTACATTGCACATCGTTGTGCAACTGCACAGCTCTGTGCAAGTAGTTGTCGTGCACGTCTCGTCGCGCACCCGAGGAAGGCGACCCCTGCCATGCGACTCGTCATGACCGAACCGGTCGGACCGACGGACCGCCCCTACGCCCGGCGCTGGTGGGCGCTCCTGGTGCTCTGCCTGAGCCTGCTGATCATCGTGATGGCCAACACCGCCCTCACGGTCGCCGCCCCCGACATGACCCGCGACCTGGGCCTGTCCGGCGCCGATCTGCAATGGGTGATCGACGGCTACACCGTCCCGTACGCGGCCCTGATGCTGCTGCTCGGCGCGATCGGCGACAAGTACAGCCGCCGGGGCGCGCTCGTCCTCGGCCTCGTCGTCTTCGGCGGCGGCGCCGTCTTCGGCTCACTGGCCGACAGTGCCGCCACCGTCATCGCGGCCCGCGCGGTCATGGGCGTCGGCGCCGCGCTGATCATGCCCGCCACGCTCTCCCTGCTGGCCGCGACCTTCCCGCGCGCCGAACGAGCCAAGGCCATCACCCTGTGGACCGCCACCGCCGGACTCGCCATCGCGGCCGGACCGGTCGTCGCCGGAGCGCTGCTGAAGAACCACGGCTGGGCCTCGACGTTCCTGATCAACGTGCCCATCGCCGCCGTCGCCCTGGTCGCGGCCTTCGTCCTCGTCCCGCCGTCCCGGGCCGGGCACCACGACCGCATCGACTACGTCGGCGGAGCGCTGTCCGTGCTGTGGATCGGCGCGCTGGTCTACATGATCATCGAGGGGCCGCACTTCGGCTGGGACGCCAAGGCGATCACCGCCGCCGTCGTCGCGGGCGCGGGCCTGGTGGCCTTCGTCCTGTGGGAGCTGCGCCACCCGCGCCCCATCCTGGACGTACGCCGCTTCACCGGCCGCCGCTTCGCGGGCTCCAACCTCGCCGTCGCCCTGTTCTTCCTGGCTGTCTTCGGTGCCTTCTACTACCTCACCCAGCACCTCCAGTTCGTCCTCGGCTACGACGCCCTCGCCACCGGTGTGCGCATGCTGCCGCTGGCCGGAGCGGTCTTCGCCGGCTCCGCCCTCACCGGCTACCTCACCCCGCGCGTCGGCATGAAGTGGACGGTCACCGCGGGCATGGTCGGCGGCACCGTCGCCCTCGCCCTGCTCACCCGGGTCGACGGCGCCTCCTCCTACGGCGACTTCGTGGCCCCGCTGATCGTGCTCGGCCTGGCCATCGGCCTCGCCCTCTCGCCCTGCACCGACGCCATCATGGGCGCCTTCCCCGAGTCCGAACTCGGCGTCGGCGGCGCCGTCAACGACACCTCGCTGGAACTCGGCGGCTCGCTCGGCATCGCCATCCTCGGCTCGCTGCTGTCCACCTCGTACTCCGGCCACCTCGCCGACGCGACCGCGGGCAGCAAGCTCCCGGCGGACACCCTGGCCACCGCCCAGGACTCGGTCGGCGCCGGTTACGCCGTCGCCCAGGGCATCGGCGACAAGGCCCAGCAGCTCGCCGAGCGCGCCGCCCGCACCGCCGACCCGCAGCAGGCCGCCCAGCTCAAGGCCCAGGCGGGACAGCTCGTCGAGGGCGCCCGGCAGATGAAGGACGCGGTCGGCTCCTCCTTCGCCGACGCCGTCTCCCACACCAGCCTGATCGGCGCCGTCATCCTCGGCGCGGGCACCCTCGCGGTGGCCCTGCTGCTGCCCCGCGGCACCCACCGCGACCAGGAGCCCGCCGCGGCGGAGCAGACGAAGGCGGAGAACTCCGAGGTCGGCGCCCTGAACTGAAACGCCCTCGGCGGCGTCTCTCACCCCGATGCACTACCGTGCCGTGCCGGATCACCGTCCGGCACGGCACGCCCGCGTGTACGGGCGCACACAGCGGAAGACGCAGATGGAGGGCAACGGGGGATGGCGATCGACTGGGACCGGCGCACCTGCGCGCGCAAGGGCCATGTGACCTACGCGCCGGACGACCCCCGGCTGCGCATCCGGCTGCACGCAGACACCCCGCTCGGCGAGGTCTGGCGCTGCCTGCGCTGCGGCGACTTCGTCCTCGGCGAGCCGCACGGCTCGGGCCCGGCCGCAGACGCCCCGCTGGTGCCGCGCGGCAAGGTGCTGCGGGACCTGTTCATCCTGCGCTTCCTGGCCCTGGAACGGGTGGTGCGCGGCGTCTTCATCGTCCTCGTCGCGGTCGCCGTCTGGAAATTTAGCAACAGCCAGGACGCGGTACGCCGCCTCTTCAACGAATACCTCGACGTCTTCCGCCCCGTCTTCAGGCACTTCCACTACGACCTCGACCATTCACCGGTCGTCGGCACCATCCAGAAGACCTTCGGCTACAAGCACTCCACCCTGCTCCTCGTCGCCGGCCTGCTGCTCGCCTACGCCCTGATCGAGATCGTCGAGGCGGTCGGCCTCTGGTACGCCAGACGCTGGGCCGAATACCTCACGGTGGTCGCCACCGCCGCCTTCCTCCCGCTGGAGATCTACGAACTCACCGAGCACATCAGCGCCGTGAAGATCACCACCCTCACCCTCAACATCCTCGCCGTCCTCTACATCGCCCTCACCAAACGCCTCTTCGGCCTCCGCGGCGGCCGCCGAGCCTTCGACGAGGAACGCCACAGCGCGTCCTTGATGGAGGTGGAACACTCGGCGGGGGTGCTGATCTGAGGGTCGGCGGGCGGAGGCTGACGGGAGGACGGGGCGGTGCGGATCCACATCAGCGCGGACATGGAGGGCGTCACCGGGCTGGTGGACGCGGAGGACGTCCAGCCCGGCGGCCGGGACTACGAGCGCGGCAGACTGCTGATGGCCCAGGACGTCAACGCGGTTGTACGCGGCGCCGTAGCGGCCGGTGCCACCGAGATCACCGTCAACGACGCGCACGGCCCGATGCGCAACCTGCTCCCCGAGGCGCTCCACCCGGCGGCCCGCCTCATCCGCGGCAAGCCCAAGACCATGGGCATGCTCGAAGGGCTGCGCCCCGACCACGACGCCATGGTCTGCGTCGGCTACCACGCCCGCGCGGGCGCCCTCGGCGTACTCAGCCACAGCTTCATGGGGCACGAGATCGAGGACATGTGGCTGGACGGCCGTCCCGTCGGCGAGATCGGCCTGGCGCACGCCACCGCCGCCGCCCTCGGCGTACCGCTCGCCCTGCTCACCGGGGACGACCGGGCCTGCCGGGAACTGACGGAGTGGGACGCCTCGGTGCCGACCGTGGCCGTGAAATACGCCCGGGACCGGTTCGCGGCGGAACTCCGCCCCACCGACGAGTCCCACGCGGCCATCGAGGAAGCGGCCACGACCGCACTTGCCGCACCCCGTACGCGGCCCCGGCCTCCCGCCGCCCCCGCCACCCTCACGGTCCGCTGGCAGTCGGCATCCGTGGCCTCGGTACTCCTGGGCATCCCGGGAGTCACCTCACCCGACTCCCGGACGGTCGAGACCCGGGGCACTGTGCCCGGCCTCTACCGGCAGTTCGGCGTGTGGATGCGGGTGGCGTCCTCGCTGACCAATCAGGCGCCGTACTGCTGACGGCCGGCGCGAGGCCGAGGTGATTCCTGCGGTCGTCGGCGACAGACGTGGGACCATCGCCGGTATGACTTCTGCTGATCTGGGGGCGGGACCACCCATGTCGAACTCACTGGGGCAACCGCCGCCGCCCGGTCGGCCGGCGCGTGAGCGCTGAAGGCCACGGCAGGACAGCAACGTGGGCGAAGGCCCTCGCCGCGGTCGTTCTCCTCGTCCTCGTGCCTCTGGTGATCTACTTCATGGTCTCCTTCCAAGGGGCAACCGCGTTCCCTTGGTGAATGTGAGGCTTACGGTTCGCGCGAAAGATGCTCCGATGAGCCAGTACTTCGACATGGGCGGCGAGACCCTGTGGAACCCCTCCAACGAGGCTTCCGGTCTGTTCCGCCGCCAAGTGGCGGTCTTCGAGGCGGAACTGGAACTCCCCTCGGGCATCGGGCCCATGGAGAACGACGAGTGCGAGATCGATCCGGCCGCCTTCGAGGTCTTCGTCGATGCCCTGCTGGCGCTGCACCGGGAAACGGACCATGCCGTAGTGCTCGCGCTCCGCGAAGGGTTCACCGTTACCGTGCTGGTCCTCGCGGAGCGCGCGGGGATCGGGGCGGACCGGGCACGGCTCGGATCCGCCGCTGCCGGGCTGCGGGAGAAGGCACATGAGCTGGGACGGCGTATGCCGCGCTGAACGCAGACGGTGTCCCGGCTGTGCCTCAGACCGCCGGCGAACCCGCCTGAGCCCCAGGGAGGCCCGGGGGCTCGGCCTTCGTCCTGCTCCGGGATTCTGCCGCGGCTCGCTGAAGGGCTCTCGCCACCCGCTCGGCGTCGTCGGCGGACAACTGGGTCTCCTGCGCCCAGAGGATCGACAGTCTGATGTTGCCGTTGATCAGGTTCAGCGCGACATCGACTTCCGCTCCGGTGCCGGTGACCTCGCGGACCTCCACGTCGGGATCGCTTCTGAAGGCGCTCATGGTGCCTGCTGCTCGCTTTCTGCTGACGACAGCCACCACAGAGGCGCTGTGTACTGATCTGGCCGGTTCTCGGTGAGCAAGGCGCGCAGGTGTTCACGCTGGACGCCGGGTAGTCCCAGCGCCTCCGTGATGCGGCGGAAGGTGGTGTGGGTGACTCCCCGGCTCCTGGCTTCGCGCTCGAACGTGTCGAGTCGGGCCAGTACGGCGCCCGCGTCCAGAGGGGCCGGTGGCTGCTCCTTGAGCCGTGCTGCCTTGTCGCGTTCGTAGTCGATCTCGGAGAAGCCGCAGATCTCGCGGCTGTACGCCTCGGCTTCGGTCAGCGTGGCGGTCGTCATGAGGGAGCGGGCCAGGGTGTTGCGGTCGAGGGCGTTGTCCAGGTCGACTTCGTGGACCGTGGGTCCTTCGGCGGTGAGGGGGACGGGGAGTCCGGCGTCGCGTACTTCGCAGATGCCGCGGATTCCGCGGGCCGTGGCGGTGAGCATGGCTGTGGCCTCTGAGGGGTGCCAGTCCAGGACGGCGGCGATGGAGTTCGTGTCCGCCGCGGTGAAGGTGTGGACGTGCGGGCCGAGGAGGGGGTGCAGGTCGGCGGGTGGGATCTCGCCGTCCAGTCCCGGGCCCGCGATCAGCAGTCGGACCGGGGCGTTGGTCTGGGCGCAGGCGGCGAGGGTGAGGGCGTCGGCGAGGGGGCTTCTGAGGGTGGGTTCGTCGCCGCGGGCGAGGATGTCTCCGCCGACGTCCAGCAGGTCGATGGACCTGGGGGTCAGGTGGTCCACCAGTTCTTCGAGCTGTCGGGTGATGCCCTCGGCGCCGTGGTGCGGGTCGAGCAGGGCGAGGGTGTGGGGGAGTTCTGCGGCGAGTCGGGGGAGGGTGGAGCCTGCCGGGGGGATCGGCCGGGCCCGGGGCGGTACCGAGAGGACGGAGCGGGTGAGGGGTTCGAGGCCCGTGAAGTCGCGGGGGCCGCGCGGCCCGGGGAGGGGGTCGACGAGGAGGCGGTCCCAGGCGTAGGTGAGGATCACCGCCCGCTCGTCGGCGCCGTACAGGGCGGCGTGGAGCATCGCGGCGGCCACCGCGTCGCCTCCGCCTCCTGCCGCGACGATGAGTCTCGTCATGGGGTCAACGGTACGGGCTGGGCACGAGGTCGTTCACCCTATAGTGGCTAGCGGCCATAGCCACTTTACGAGGAGGGCAGATGCCGCAGATCGAGGAGGCTCAGCCGAAGTATCTCCAGATCGCGCACTACATCCGCGATCAGATTCTTCGGGGCGACCTGCGTGCGGGGGACGAGGTTCCCTCGGAACGGCAGTTGGCTGCCGGCTGGAAGGTGTCCCGGCCCACGGCGGCCCGGTCGCTGGAGGCGCTGAGCCATCAGGGGCTGGTCGAGAAGCGCCAGGGCTCGGGCACGTACGTGCGCAGCCTCGAAGTCAACCGGCGGGCAAGGGAGCTGTACGGACGCGCTCGGCAGACGGGGAAGATCTACACGCCCGGCGAGTACGCGGTGATCACCTCGGCCGGCTGGACGGACGCGCCCGCCCATGTCGCGGAGGCGCTGGGGCTGGCGAGGGGCGGCCGGGTGGTCCAGCGGCGGCGGGTGACCAACGACCAGGACGGTCCCATCACGTTGTCCACCTCGTGGTTCGCGTCCGACATCGGCCGGCGTGCGCCGAAACTTCTGGAGCCCGAACGCATCCAGGAGGGCACGCTGATGTACGTGGAGGCGATGACCGGGCGCACGGGCAGCTACGCCGAGGACCGGATGTGCGCCCGGAGCGCCACCGACGAGGAGGCGGCGGACCTCGAACTGGACCCCGGATCAGCCGTGTTGGTGGTCCATCACGTGGTCTATGACGTGCAGGACCGGGCCCTGGAGTTCTCCGAGGCGGCCTATCCGCCGCACCGCTGGGCGTTCGAGCAGGGGTATCCCCTCACCTGATCGTGGGTCACTTCGCGTGAATGGCTTGCGACCTCAAGTGGCTAATGCCACCATCCAGTAAGTGGCTAAGGCCACTTACTGGAGAGGGTGGGCGAGTCGTTCGCGTGTGGCGGCGGCCTTCACCCTGGGGCGACGACCGGGATCGCGCCTCATCGAACGGTGCCGCTTCGCAGGGTGACGGCAGTGGCAGGGAGTGAGGGCCCGTGACATTCGTGATCGGCCGGTACCCCGGCGCAGAGTCTTCGCGGCTCGGGGGCGATGGCGTTGCAGCCGACTCCGGGCTCCGCCCCCCGGGCCCGGCACTGGTTCCGCAAGTTCATCGCCCCGTACAACCCGCTCTGCTCGGTCGACGACTGCACGCTGATGATCTCCGAGTTGGTGACCAACGCGATCCTCTACGGGCGGTCGGACGAGGAGTGGCTCGTACGGGTGGAGTGGTTCAAGGAGGGAACCTCGCTGCGGGTGGAGGTGCACAGTCCGGGGTTCCCGGCGAGCGTGCGCCTTCGCTGGCCCGACACGGACGACGCGCACGGACGCGGTCTGCTCCTGGTCGACTCCATCGCCGACTCCTGGCACTCCGGCCCGAGCCGATTCGGTGGGACGGTCGTCTCCTTCGTGATGGCCGACGTTTGGACGACGTGAAGGGTGTGTCACGCGCCGCGCCGCCGCAGCGGCCGGACGGCGTCCTTGCCTTGACGCAGACGTCAACCCGTACCGTCGAAGACATGCGAATCGGTGAGCTGGCCGAGCGGGCCGGGACCACGGCGCGGGCGTTGCGGTACTACGAGTCGCGGGGGCTGCTGCCCGCGCGGCGGGATGCGCAGGGGTACCGGACGTACGACGAGCGGGATCTGGAGCTGCTGCGGCAGATCAGGACGTTGCGGGACTTCGGGTTCGAGCTGGAGGAGACGCGGCCGTTCGTGGAGTGTCTGCGGGCCGGGCACCCGGAGGGGGACGCGTGTCCGGCGTCGCTGGTGGTCTACCGGCGCAAGCTGGCCGAGCTGGACGCGCTGATCGGTGAGCTGACGGCGGTGCGCGAGCAGGTCGGGGCGCAGTTGGCGCGGGCCGAGCGGGCGCGGGACGGGCTGGCCGCCGATGCGCTGGTTCCGGGGGGTCCGGAGCCGTTGTGCGAGCTGGGAGGGCATGAGCGGTGATCAAGCAGGTGGCGGGTGTGGAGGAAGTGACCGACGCGGACTTCGGGGAGCGGGTGCTGGGGGCGGATCTGCCGGTGCTGGTGCAGTTCACGGCCGAGTGGTGCGGGCCGTGCCGGCAGCTGGCGCCGGTGCTGGGGGCCGTCGCCTTCGAGGAGGGCGACCGGCTGAAGATCGTCCAGCTGGATGTGGACCGCAATCCGGAGACGACGATCCGGTACGGGGTGCTGGGCACGCCGACGCTCATGGTCTTCCGGGACGGGGAGCCGGTGCGGTCGATGGTGGGCGCGCGGCCCAAGCGGCGGCTGCTGGAGGAGCTGGCCGACGTGCTCTGACAGGAGTGCGCGGGCAACAGAAAATCCCCTGGGCAATTGCGCCCGGGGGATTTCTTTGCGTATATTCGGTGGTTCGCGACTTCATGAAGAATGTGGTCGCGGAGAAGTGCAGTGACCACAGTATATGCGGGCGGGAGCTGAATTGTCAAACACCGGCTTTTCTGACGAGGAATTGCGTCGGGAACAGGAATTCATCGACGGGCTGTACCGGCTCGTCGACGCGCTGCGCGGTGACACCGAGGCCGGTGTCGCGGACGCCCTCGCCCAGGGCAACACGCCCCTCCAGGCCCGGCTGGAGCGGGACATCCTGGTCGCCGAGCGCTCCGGGCTGCTCGCCGCGCTGAACGCCGTGGACGGCTCGCTCTGCTTCGGCCGGATCGACCTGACCGACGGCGCCACCCACCACATCGGCCGGATCGGGCTGCGCGCCGACGACGCCGAACGCACCCCGGTCCTGATCGACTGGCGGGCGGACGTGGCCCGGCCCTTCTACCTGGCCACCGGCCACACCCCGATGGGCCTGCGCCGCCGCCGGCACCTGACCACCGAGGGCCGCCGGGTCACGGCCCTGCACGACGAGATCCTCGACCTGGGCGACGCCACCCGCACCGGGTACGAGGACCCGACCGGCGACGCGGTGCTGCTCGCCGCGCTCGACTCCGCGCGCACCGGCCGGATGGGCGACATCGTGCGCACCATCCAGGCCGACCAGGACCGCATCATCCGCGCCCCGCACCGCGGTGTGCTGGTCGTCGAGGGCGGCCCCGGCACCGGGAAGACCGCCGTGGCGCTGCACCGGGCCGCCTATCTGCTCTACGAGCACCGCGAGCTGCTCGCCCGGCGGGCCGTGCTGATCGTGGGCCCCAACCCGGCGTTCCTCGGCTACATCGGTGAGGTGCTGCCCTCGCTCGGCGAGACCGGTGTGCTGCTGGCGACCGTGGGCGAGCTGTTCCCCGGGGTGAGGGCGACGGCGACCGACACGCCCGAGGCGGCGGCCGTCAAGGGCCGCGCCGACATGGCCGGGGTGCTCGCGGCCGTCGTACGCGACCGGCAGGCGCTGCCCGACCCGGTGCTCGCCATCGAGCACGACCGCGAGGTCCTGATGCTCGACGACGGCCTGGTGCGGGTGGCCCGCGAGCGCACCCGCGCCGCGAAGCTGCCGCACAACGTGGCGCGCGAGCACTTCGAGGGCCACATCCTCAACACGCTCACCGACATGGTCGCCGAGCGCATCGGCACCGACCCGTACGACGGCTCGAATCTGCTCGACGCGAGCGACATCACCCAGATCCGCGACGAACTCGCCGAGAACCCCGAGGTCTGGTCGGCCGTCGACCTGCTGTGGCCCCGGCTCACCCCGCGCCGCCTGGTCGCGGACTTCCTCGCCGCGCCGGAGGGCTACGTCGCCGACGAGGACGCCGCCGCGATCCGCCGCCCGGTCACCCGGGCGTGGACCGTCGCGGACGTACCGCTGCTCGACGAGGCCGCCGAACTGCTCGGCGAGGACGACCGGGTGGCCCGCGCCCGCGCCGAACGCGAACGCGAGAGCCAGGTGGCGTACGCGCAGGGCGTGCTGGACGTCTCCTACGCCTCGCGGACCTACGAGTTCGACGACAAGGACGAGGAGGACTCCGAGGTCCTGTCCGCGCACGACATCATCGACGCCGAGCGGTTCGCCGAGCGCCACGAGGAGGACGACCACCGCAGCGCCGCCGAGCGCGCGGCGGCCGACCGTACCTGGGCGTTCGGGCACATCATCGTCGACGAGGCGCAGGAGCTGTCCCCGATGGCCTGGCGGCTGCTGATGCGGCGCAGCCCGACCCGCTCGATGACCCTCGTCGGCGACCCCGCGCAGACCGCGGAGGCGGCCGGTGTCGGCTCCTGGGCGGACATCCTGCGGCCCTATGTCGAGGACCGCTGGGAACACACCCGGCTCGGCGTCAACTACCGTACGCCCGCCGAGATCATGGACCTGGCGGCGGCCGTGGTACGCGCCGAGAACCCCGAGTTCACCCCGCCCAGCTCGGTGCGCTCCACCGGCGTACGGCCCTGGGTGCGCGCCACCGGCGACCTGCCCGGCGCGGTGGCGAAGGCCGTCGCCGAACTCACCCCGGACGAGGGCCGGCTCGCCGTGATCGCCCCACGCGATCTGCACCTCCGCCTGGCCGCCCGGCTGGACGGCGTCACCGCGGGCGCGGAGCCCGACCTGACCCGCACGGTCGTCCTCCTCGACCCGCGCCAGGCCAAGGGCCTGGAGTTCGACTCCGTCCTGGTCGTCGAGCCGGGCCGCTACGGCACCAGCGACCTGTACGTGGCCCTGACCCGCGCGACCCAGCGGCTGGGGGTGCTGCACACGGGCGCGCTGCCGGGGGCGCTGGCGGACGCCGCCGGATGACCGTTCACGCCGGGCTCAGCCACACCGTCGCCAGCGGTGGCAGGGTGAGGCGGACGGAGGCCGGGCGGCCGTGCCAGGGGGTGGGGGAAGGGGGGAGCGGGTCCGGGTGGACGACGCCGCTGCCGCCGTAGCGGGTGGCGTCGGTGTTGAGGGTCTCGCGCCAGACGGGCACGTCGGCGGGGACGCCGAGGCGGTAGTCGTGGCGGACGACCGGGGAGAAGTTGGACACGGCGAGCAGCGGGGTGCCGTCGGCGGCGCGGCGCAGGAAGGCGAGCACGTTGTCGTCGGCCGCGTCGCCGGTGATCCACTCGAAGCCGTCGGGGTGGGCGTCCCGCTCCCACAGGGCCGGGGTCGCGCGGTAGCGGGAGTTGAGGTCGCGGACCAGGTCCAGCACGCCCCGGTGGTCGGCGGCGGCGCCGTAGGACGGATCGAGCAGCCACCAGTCCGGGCCGCGTTCCTCGGACCACTCGGTGCCCTGGGCGAACTCCTGGCCCATGAAGAGGAGTTGCTTGCCGGGGTGGGACCACATGAAGGCGAGGTAGGCGCGCAGGTCGGCCCGCTGCCGCCACCAGTCGCCCGGCATCTTGGACACCAGCGACTTCTTGCCGTGCACCACCTCGTCGTGGGAGAGGGGCAGTACGTAGTTCTCGCTGTAGGCGTACACCATGGAGAAGGTCATCTCCCCGTGGTGGTGGGCGCGGTGCACGGGGTCGTGGCTCATGTACTGGAGCGAGTCGTGCATCCAGCCCATGTTCCACTTCAGCCCGAAGCCCAGGCCGCCGAAGCCGGACGGGCCGCGGTGGTGCGTGGCCCGGGTGACGCCGTCCCAGGCGGTGGACTCCTCGGCGACGGTCACCACGCCGGGCACCCTGCGGTACACGGTGGCGTTCATCTCCTGGAGGAACGCCACCGCGTCCAGGTTCTCCCGGCCGCCGTGCTCGTTGGGCATCCACTGCCCCGGCTCGCGCGAGTAGTCGAGATAGAGCATCGAGGCGACCGCGTCCACCCGCAGCCCGTCGATGTGGTACTCCTCGCACCAGTACACCGCGTTGGCGACGAGGAAGTTGCGCACCTCGCGGCGGCCGAAGTCGAACTCCAGGGTGCCCCAGTCCGGATGGGCGGCCCGCAGCGGGTCGGAGTGCTCGTACAGCGGGCGCCCGTCGAACTCGGCCAGCGCCCACGCGTCGCGCGGGAAGTGCGCGGGCACCCAGTCCATGATGACGCCGATGCCCGCCCGGTGCAGCGCGTCCACCAGGTGCTTGAAGTCGTCCGGCGTGCCCAGCCGCGCGGTGGGCGCGTAGAAGCCGGTGACCTGGTAGCCCCAGGAGCCGCCGAAGGGATGCTCGGCGACCGGCATCAGCTCCACATGCGTGAAGCCCAGGTCCGCGACGTACGCGGGAAGCTGTTCCGCCAGTTGACGGTACGTCAGGCCGGGGCGCCAGGACGGCAGGTGCACCTCGTACACCGAGAACGGCGCCTCGTGCGCGGGCCGTTCGCCGCGCCGCGCCAGCCATTCGGCGTCGCCCCACTCGTAGTGCGAGGCGTGCACGACGGAGGAGGTGGCCGGCGGGACCTCGGTGCGCCGCGCCAGCGGATCGGCGCGCAGCGTCCGCGACCCGTCCGGCCGGGTGATCTCGAACTTGTACAGCTCGCCCTCCCCGACACCGGGCACGAACAGCTCCCACACCCCGGTGCCGCCCAGCGAGCGCATCGGGTACGCGGTGCCGTCCCAGAAGTCGAAGCCGCCGGCCACCCGCACACCCCGCGCGTCGGGCGCCCACACCGTGAACCGGGTGCCCTCGACGCCCTGATGGGTCATCGGCTCGGCGCCGAGCGCCCGCCACAGCTCCTCGTGCCGCCCCTCGCCGATCAGATGCAGGTCGAGATCGCCGAGCGCGGGCAGGAAGCGGTACGGGTCCTCGGCGCGCACCACGGTCCCCTCGTACGCCACCTCCAGCCGGTACTCCGGCACCTCCCGCAGCGGCAGCAGCCCCGAGAAGAACCCCTGCCCGTCGTGGGTCAGCTCCAGCTGGAGGTCCCCGGCCAGGACGGCGACACCGAGCGCGTACGGGCGCAGCGCCCGCACCGCGACGCCCCCGGGCACGGGGTGCGCGCCGAGCACGGAGTGCGGATCGTGGTGGGTGCCGGCGAGCAGCCGTTCGCGGTCCTCGGTGCCGAGGGCCGCGGACACCGCCCGCGCGGGCGTCCCCGGCTGCTGCCGGGGGAGGGGACCACTGGCGGGGGGACGGGCAGTCACGTGCGGGGCCTCCTCGAAGAGAGCGGCGGAGCCGGACAGGTGCGGCGGGCGGGTCAGGCGGCGGAGCCGGGGTCCGCGGCCAGGCGGCGCACCGCCGCGAGCGGCACCGGCAGCCAGTCGGGGCGGTGCCGGGCCTCGTAGACGACCTCGTAGACCGCCTTGTCGGTCTCGCAGGCCCGCAGCAGCACCGGGTCCGTGCGCGGGTCGCGGCCGCCGCCCTCCGCGTACCCGGTGCAGTACGCGGCACGGCAGGCCGCCGCCCAGCGCGGGGCCGGCGGGCCGCCCGCCGAGTGCGCCGCGTAGTCGAAGGAGCGCAGCATCCCGGCGACGTCCCGGACCACGGGCTGGGCCATCCGCCGCTCGGCCAGCGGTCTGGCCGGCTCGCCCTCGAAGTCGATCAGTGACCACCGGCCGGCCGGGGAGCGCAGGCACTGCCCCAGGTGCAGGTCGCCGTGGATGCGCTGGGCGGTCCAGGTGTGGCCCTCGGCCGCCAGGTCGGCCAGCGCCTCGTAGGCGGTGTGCAGCCCGGGGGCGTGGGGCCGCAGCGCCGGGACCGCCTGGGCCGCCTCCTCCAGGCGTTCGGCCATGGCGTCGACCAGCGCGGTGAGCTGGAGCCGGGCCAGGCTGACCGTGGGCAGCGCGCGGGCCAGCGCCCCGTGCACCTCGGCCGTGGCGCGGCCCAGCGCCCGCGCCTCGGCGGTGAAGTCCTCGCCCTTGGCCAGCTCGCGCAGCGCCAGCTCCCAGCCGTCCGTGGCGCCCCGCACGAAGGGCTGGAGCACCCCGAGGACGTACGCGTCCTCGCCGACGTCGGCGGTCATCCACGCGGTGGGCGCCGGGACGCGCGGGCAGTCCTCGCGGGCCAGCGCGAGCGGCAGTTCCAGGTCGGGGTTCACTCCGGGCAGCACCCGGCGGAACAGCTTCAGGATGAAGGCGTCCCCGTAGACCACCGACGAGTTGGACTGCTCGGCGGTGACCACGCGCGGGACCAGGCCGGCGCGTATCTCCGCGCGCCGCTCACAGCGCAGCCCGCCGATGCGGGCCCGGGTGCGCAGGGCCTCCAGGATCACCTCGGCGGGCCGGGGGTCGTACAGCGCCTCGTACACGGTGCGCCCGGCGAGCGGGCCGTCGTGGACGTGGCCGATCAGCGCGGGCGCCAGTCTGGGGGGCAGCGCCTCGCGCACGCCTATGAGGAGCTGGTAGCAGTCGCCGGGGTGCGGGACGGCGCCGGGGGCGGGGGAGGGCGGCTGGTGGGCGCGGACCAGCAGGTGGTAGAGGCCGAGCCTGCCGTCGAGCGGGAGCAGCTCGACGGCCGTGA
Source organism: Streptomyces sp. PsTaAH-124 (assembly GCF_000373685.1). NCBI lineage: Bacteria > Bacillati > Actinomycetota > Actinomycetes > Kitasatosporales > Streptomycetaceae > Streptomyces > Streptomyces sp. PsTaAH-124. Next base: position 361,952 of record NZ_KB892208.1, read on the forward strand.
CCAGGGAGAATCCGGTGACCGGGCGGCCCTTGCCCGCGAACCAGCGCTGCCGGGGCAGCCACTCGCGCAGCAGCGGGTCCAGGGACGCGAGGAGGCCGGCGCTGCCGGCGGTGACAGAGCGTGTGACGGCTTGCGACATGGCTTCCGACATGGCGTCGCGTCCAATCGCTGGTCGAGTGTGACTCACGCGTGCCCGCGTGCGGGGCGGCGGAAACCGCCCCGCACGTGCTGGTCCTAGACGGCCTCCTCGCGCAGCCGGAACCAGTAGAAACCGTGTCCCGCCAGGGTCAGCAGATACGGCAGCTCGCCGACGGCCGGGAAGCGCACGCCGCCGAACAGCTCGACCGGGTGCCGCCCCAGGAAGGCGCTCAGGTCGACCTCCGTCGGCTGGGCGAAGCGGGAGAAGTTGTGCACGCACAGGACCAGGTCGTCGTCATATTCGCGCAGGAAGGCGAGGACGGCGGGGTTGGAGGAGGTGAGTTCGGTGTAGGTGCCGAGTCCGAAGGCGGGGTTCTGCTTGCGGATCTCGATCATGCGGCGGGTCCAGTGCAGCAGCGAGGAGGGGGAGGACATGGATGCCTCGACGTTGGTGACCTGGTAGCCGTAGACGGGGTCCATGATCGTGGGGAGGTAGAGGCGGCCGGGGTCGCTGGAGGAGAAGCCGGCGTTGCGGTCGGGGGTCCATTGCATGGGGGTGCGTACGGCGTCGCGGTCGCCGAGCCAGATGTTGTCGCCCATGCCGATCTCGTCGCCGTAGTAGAGGATCGGGCTGCCGGGCAGGGACAGGAGCAGGGCGGTGAAGAGTTCGATCTGGTTGCGGTCGTTGTCCAGGAGGGGGGCGAGGCGGCGGCGGATGCCGATGTTGGCGCGCATGCGGGGGTCCTTGGCGTACTCGGCCCACATGTAGTCGCGTTCCTCGTCGGTGACCATCTCCAGGGTCAGTTCGTCGTGGTTGCGCAGGAAGATGCCCCACTGGCAGTGCGCGGGGATCGCCGGGGTCTTCGCCAGGATCTCCGAGACCGGGTAGCGGCTCTCGCGCCGCACCGCCATGAAGATCCTCGGCATCACGGGGAAGTGGAACGCCATGTGGCACTCGTCGCCGCCCGCGCTGTAGTCACCGAAGTAGTCGACGACGTCCTCCGGCCACTGGTTCGCCTCGGCCAGCAGCACCGTGTCCGGGTACTGGCTGTCGATCTCCTTGCGCACCCGCTTGAGGAAGGCGTGCGTGGCCGGGAGGTTCTCGCAGTTGGTGCCCTCCCGCTGGTACAGGTACGGCACCGCGTCGAGGCGGAACCCGTCGATGCCGAGATCCAGCCAGAACTTCAGCGCCGAGATCATCTCCTCCTGCACGGCCGGGTTCTCGTAGTTCAGATCCGGCTGATGCGAGAAGAAGCGGTGCCAGTAGTACTGCTTGCGTACCGGGTCGTACGTCCAGTTGGACGCCTCGGTGTCCACGAAGATGATGCGGGCGCCCTGGTACTGCTTGTCGTCGTCGGCCCAGACGTAGTAGTCGCCGTACGGTCCGTCGGGATCCCTTCTGGACTCCTGGAACCAGGGGTGCTGGTCGCTGGTGTGGTTCATGACGAAGTCGATGATGACGCGCATGCCGCGCTGGTGGGCGGCGTCGACGAACTCGACGAAGTCGGCGAGGTCGCCGAAGTCGGGGAGGACGGCGGTGTAGTCGGAGACGTCGTAACCGCCGTCTCTGAGCGGTGACTTGAAGAACGGCGGGAGCCAGAGGCAGTCCACGCCGAGCCACTGGAGATAGTCCAGTTTGGCGGTCAGGCCCTTCAGGTCGCCGATGCCGTCACCGTTGCTGTCCTGGAAGGAGCGGACCAGGACCTCGTAGAAGACGGCACGCTTGAACCACTCCGGGTCGCGGTCCTGGGCAGGAGTGTCCTCGAAGGTGTCCGGAACGGGCTCGTTGACGATCATGTTGTGGGTGACCCTCCGATCTGCGGGGTGGACGGTCGCAGGACGGTGAGGACGTGCGCGGGCCGATGCCCCGGCTCCAGTCGCACATAGTTGGCCCTGCCCCAGTGATAGGTCTCGCCGGTCAGCTCGTCGCGCACCGGCACCGACTCGTGCCATTCCAGGCCGAGTTGCGGCATGTCCAACGAGACCGTGGCCTCCTGGGTGTGGTGCGGATCGAGGTTGGCGACGACCAGAACCGTGTTCGATCCGCTCCGCTTGGAGTAGGCGATCACCTCGTCCTTGTCCGCGTGGTGGAAGTGCAGGTCGCGCAGCTGGTGCAGGGCCGGACTGCGGCGCCGGATGTCGTTGAGGCGGGTGATGAGGGGGGTGATGGTGCGGCCCTCGCGTTCGGCGGTGGCCCAGTCGCGTGGTCTGAGCTGGTATTTCTCGGAGTGGAGGTATTCCTCGCCGCCCTCTGTGAGGGGGGTGTTCTCGCAGAGTTCGTAGCCGCTGTAGATGCCCCAGGAGGGGGAGAGGGTGGCGGCGAGGACGGCGCGGACCTCGAAGGCGGGGCGGCCGCCGTGCTGGAGGTAGGCGTGGAGGATGTCGGGGGTGTTGGGGAAGAGGTTGGGCCGCATGTAGGCGGCCGCCTCGCCCGACAGTTCCGTCATGTAGTCGGTGAGTTCCTGTTTCGTGGTGCGCCAGGTGAAGTAGGTGTAGGACTGCTGGAAGCCGGTCTGGGCGAGGGTGTGCATCATCGCGGGGCGGGTGAAGGCCTCGGCGAGGAAGATGACGTCGGGGTCGGTGGTGTTGATGCCGGTGATGACGCGTTCCCAGAAGACGACGGGTTTGGTGTGGGGGTTGTCGACGCGGAAGATGCGGACGCCGTGGTGCATCCAGTGGCGGATGATGCGGAGGGTCTCGGTGACGAGGCCGTCCATGTCGGTGTCGAAGGCCAGGGGGTGGATGTCCTGGTATTTCTTGGGGGGGTTCTCGGCGTGGGCGATGGTGCCGTCGGGGCGGTGGTGGAACCACTGGGGGTGTTTGTGGATCCAGGGGTGGTCGGGGGAGCACTGGAGGGCGAGGTCGAGGGCGATTTCGAGGCCGAGTTCGTGGGCTCGGGCGGTGAAGTGGTCGAAGTCGTCGAGGGTGCCCAGGCGGGGGTGGACGGTGTCGTGGCCGCCTTCGGGTGAGCCGATGGCCCAGGGGACGCCGACGTCGTCGGGTGCGGCGGTGAGGGTGTTGTCGGGGCCTTTGCGGTGGGTGGTGCCGATGGGGTGGATGGGGGGGAGGTAGACGACGTCGAAGCCCATGGCGGCGATGGCGGGCAGGCGGCGTTCGGCGGTGCGCAGGGTGCCGTGGGGCTGGTCGGGGGTGCCTTCGGAGCGGGGGAAGAACTCGTACCAGGCGCTGTAGAGGGCGCGTTCGCGTTCGACCTGGAGCGGGAGGGGTGCGGAGGCGGTGACCAGGTCGCGCAGGGGATGGCGGGCCAGGACCGCGTCCACCTCCGGCGTCAACGCCGCCGACAG